>CANKMT010000135.1 GCA_947482825.1 Betaproteobacteria bacterium
CCGGCGCAGCGCAGGCGCAGAAAGCCGTGCGCCAGGATACCGCATTCGAGAAAGGCCTCGAACTCGTCTTTGACAAACTCCGGCAAGCCCGACCCGGTTTGCGCTTCGACCTGGGCGAGAAAGGTATCGAGCTGCTCCTGGCACGCGGGATACCTGACTTCGCCTTCGCGCCGCCGTGATGGCACGCTGGCCCATGCCGACGAACTGGACGCTTCCGGCACGATGTGTCGCGGCAGGCACCGGAGCCGGGAAGCTGTTCTCGCGGAAGGAGCCACCCGCGTCATCTTGATTAAGGCGACGTTCGCCCATGCGACGAGATCGTCCAACACCTGTCCCGCAAGCGGGACGACCTGTCGCGGAAATCCACTCTTTACTGCGAAGGCGGCGTCGGCAGTTCGATGTAGGGTCGTGGCGGCTCCTGTCCGGGCGGCAGGAAGTCGGGCGCACGATCGCCTTTCGGCCCCATGCTTCGAATGTAGCGATAGACCGCCAGCAGGTCGTCGTCAGTCATGACGCGAAGACTCCATCCCGGCATCGGCCTTCGATACGGCGCGGTCCGCGCGACCGCGACCCAGGCGTCTTCGCTCAACTCCTGAAAGTACAGCCGCAGGTTCGGCGCGTAGGTCGTGCCCGTCTGGCTCCGGAATCCGAGCGGGCTTCCGGTAAACCAGGTGTCTTCAGGTACCTTGCCATCGAGCGCAATGAATCTGGCGGTGTGGCAACCGACGCAGTTGCCGATGGTGACCAGGTATCTGCCGCGCTCGACCGAACCCGGCGTGCCGTCGTTCGCCCAACCCGAACCCCACGGCATCACCGAGACCGCAAGCAAACCAAACGCACACACTGTTCGAGCGTTCATCATTCCCTCCCTTAAGTTAAGTAACGCCTCCGCAACCGCGCTTCGGCGCCGCCGATGCCCTTTCTTTCGCTGCCTGCCGCTGCACGGGAGCCCGGAAGTCCGATCCAGTGCGGCCTTCAGCGCCCTGATCCCCGCCTGCGCTTTTCCATGCTGACGACCCGCTGTCCCGCAGCGCGCCGCGCCTCTCCCGGCGTCGCGGCGTGCGCGCTTCCTCCCTGCGTTTCGGCGCCTTCCCCAGCCTGGTCCTGCAACAACACCTGAAATAGCCGCTGACTCGCATCCGAAGGCGGTACACCGAGCAACACCGACAGCGTCTGCTTCATCCGTCGAAACGCGCTGATCGCCTCGGTGCGCCGGCCCATCCGCTCGTAGCAGCGCATCAGCCCCTGGTGAAACGCCTCGACGATCGGGTCCGCATCGATGCCGCGCAGGTAACATTGCACCGCACCCTCCAGATCCCCGCTCGATTCCAGGGCATCTCCATAGGACGAAAGCGCATGGATGAACTTGCCGCGCAAGCGCTCGCGCATGGCAACGCTCCACGGCTCGGCCGTGTCCTCGGGAAGAAATGCGCCGCCGTAGAGATCGAGCAGTGGGCGATCGACCGCTTTGCCGAGATTCGCTTCGAATACCCAGGCATCGACCCAGCAGCGCTCGGTGTCCAGTGAAATCTTTCCGCCCTGCTGAACGATGGCTGCGGGCGTGCCCAGCAGCTTGCGCAGGCGGGCGGTGGTGATATCCAGCGCATGGCTGGCGGCGTCGCCTTCCTCGTCGCCCCACAGGGCATCGCATAACGCCTGTTCGGGCACATCGCGGCCGCCGTACGCCACGATGGCCTTGAGCAGCAACAGCACTTTCCGCGGCGTCTTGCGCGCATACCGGATCGGTTCGTCATTGACCAGCACCTCGAACCGACCCAGGGTCACGATCTTCACCGGCCACGGCCAGTTCTCCGGTGCGCGTTTCGCCGGAGCCAGCCCGAAAGTGCGAATCAACTCGCGCACCAGGTCCACCTCGATACCTTCCGTCAGCGCGCGCTCGAAAAGGGGCAACAGCGCCCGATCCGCGGCGATGCGCAGGAAGTAGCGTCGGTTCGCCTTTCGCGCCGATGCCAGCGATTGTCGAAGCAAGCCGATCGAATCCTGCGCCCTGCCTTCCTTGATCGCGAGGTGCGCGTCCAGGAAGAGCTGTGAAGCGATCCAGCAGTCGTAAGAAGGTGCACGTTCAATCAGTCTCCGGGCGTGACCGAGCAGCGGTCTCGCCGCTGCCACTTGGCCGGCTTCCAGGAATACATCTGCAATGCACAGGCACAGAATCAGTTCTTCCAGGCAGGATCGCGTTCGCATCACGGTTTCGTGCGCGAGAGCGGCGAGTCTCACGGCTTCGTCGTAATGTCCCCGGCAACTGGCCCTGCGCGCCTGGAAAAGAGACACCAGTGCCCGCGCGGTCAGGGAAGCGGGCTGCGGCATGGCTTCAACCACCGCGAGCGTCGGGTTGGCCCCAGACCATCCCAGCATCCGGAATTCGACGGTGTAGCGCCACAGGGTAATCGTCGTTATCAACGACTGAAGTCCGTTCGACTCCGCGATGCGACGCGCCTGCTCGAGGTTCTCGATTGACTCCTCGTATCGCGCCTCGACGAATCTCAGGTAACCAAGCCGGGCAAACCACCAGGCCGAGTCTGTCGGGTTCGCCGAGTCTCGACGCGCGAACGCTTCGGTCTGGCGCGCCACACGGTCGCCGCAATCGAAATCCCCGCAGAACCCGCTGACGACGAAGGCACTCACCGCCGCTTCCAGCGCAACCCCCGGATCGTGGCAGTGCGGCAGCAGTTGCTGAACCTTCTGGTAAGCCGGAATCGTCAGGGGATGCCAGGGTCTTGCATGAAACAGCGTCATGCACAGCACGCCCCAGACCCTCAGCTCGCCATCCGGAGACGGAATCTCCGTCAGGCGGGACATCTCGTCCAGCAATTTATCCAGCCACAGGTCGATCTGGTCGAGCGCGCGGAGCCAGGCCGACGCCCCCGTCAGCAGTGCGCACAGACATTCCAGGCGGCCGCGCGCGTCGTCATTCGCGACAAAAAGCGCGTGGGCGCGCTGGAGACCGGCCATAGCGTCCTCGGTGCGATTCTGCAGCTGCGCGCGCGCCAGCCAGTAGACCAGCCACGGTTCGGTTGCCCGAACCGGCTCCGGGATGGTTTCGATCCAATGCTGGAGCGTCTGCCTGCGTCCGCTGTTCAGCAGGCCGCTCGCCTCATACCTGATCACCCGGGCGGCCGAAGCCCAGTTCCGCGATTCAATCCAGAGGTCCATCGCCGCATCGATCTCTCCGGCCTTTTCCAGGGCGGCGGCCGTGCGAGCCAGCAGCGCCGTGAAGTCGGCTGGCGCAAGCGCCTCACGGCATCTTTTCCTGAGGAAGCCGAGAAACAGTGCGTGAAGCTGATAGACCGCCTCCGGCCCGGGTCTGCGATCGGTGAACATCCGGCGGCGGTACAAATCCTCCAGAAGTTCCGGCGCCTGCGCACGCCCACTCAACTCGACCGCAAGCGCTGACGTCACGCGCGGCAACAACGCAATCGAGAGCAGGATGTGGCGCGTGGCCTCCGGTTCGCGGTCGAAGATCAGGCTGGCGAAATAATTGAAAACCGACTCGCGGGTGTCCGTCGGAAGCTCGTGCGATGCACCGTCGGAATGCCGCAGGCGCTCGAGCATGAGCGTGATGCCCGCAGCCCAACCCGCGGACTGCTGATGCAGTGCTTTCAGCAGCCACTCGTCCGTTACCTGCCTTTCGCGGCAGACGGCGCGCACTTCGTCCAGATTCAGTTGCAGACTGTCCGCGCCGATATGCGCGACGACGTTGTCGGCGATGCGTTTCACGAACTGGCGCGGCACTTCCGTGCGGCTCACCGCCACGATCGAACTGCCGGGCGGAACCTCGGCGACCGCCTGGGCAATGATGTCGTGAAGCGGCGCGGATTCCGCTACGTCCTGATAGTTGTCGAGCACCAGGACGAGCCCGGCCGGCAGTTGCGCAAAGAACGCGCGAAAGAACAGGCGGGAAAAACCCGTCAGGTCGGAAGAATGCTCCGCAACAAACCGCGGCAGCGTCGATTCGTCGGATTCCGGAACAGCGCTTGCGGCCTGGGAAAGGTACACAAACAATGCCGCAGGATCGGCGTCGCCGGGATCGATCTGGTACCAGATGACCGGACAGGGCCGCGCCTCGAAGTAACTCGCGACCAGCGTGGTTTTGCCTGCGCCCGGAGGACCCGAGATCCAGATCAGCGGCCGGCCGCGGTTCTGATCCAGAAGCGCGAACAGACGCTCGCGCGCCACCACGCCGAACAGGCGAGGCCGGCTGGTTTTTGCGAGCGTTACCTTCCTGCCCATAACGGAACCCCTCCCCCCACCCGAAGACTCGATGTTCCAGACTATTCCAGACGGAGATCGAGCTCTTTCACTATCCTTCCGTAGCGCTCATAGTCGCTTCTGAGCAGTTGAACGGCCTCATCCTGCGTGCTCGCCATGGGCTCACTGCCTCGCGCTTCAACGGCCTGCCGGTACTGCGGCAGACTGGCAGAGGCGTAAAACGCCGCATACAGCTTGTCCACTATCGGCTTTGGAGTGCCCGCCGGCACCGCAAAGCCGGCCCAGACACGTTCATCGTAGCCGGGAAATCCGGATTCGGCGATCGTGGGAACATCCGGTAAGGAACTCAGTCGCTTGGCGGTGGTGACCGCGAGCGGACGAAGTTTCCCGGAGCGGATGTGCGGCAATGTCGCAAGCGCAAAGCCGAACATCAGGTCGACCTGGCCGCCGATCAGGTCAACGAGAGAAGGGGTTTCTCCTTTGTAAGGCACGTGCAACAGATCGATCCCGGCCATCTGTTTCAGTCGCTCTCCCATCAGGTGCTGCATTGAACCGGGCCCCGAGCTGGCGTAGGTGAGCGCGCCCGGCTTCGCCTTGGCCGCAGCAATCAGATCCCCTAACGATTTGAACGCAGATCTGGAATTGACTACGACTATGGTCCCGCTCCTTACTGTCACGATGAATGGGCGCAGATCCTTCACCGGATCGAAGGACCCACTCTTCTGCAGGTGTGGAGCGACGGCCAGCGTCGCGCTGACGGTGAACAGGATCGTGTGCCCGTCCGGGGCAGAACGGGCGACCGCATCGCTGCCAATGAGGCCGCCCGCGCCCGGGCGATTGTCGATAATGATCGGCTGCTTCAGACGCTCGGATACGAAAGGAGCAAGCTGACGTGCGGTCAGGTCCCCGGTCGCACCTGCGGGGAACGGAACGACAATCCGTATCGGCTTCAGTGGGAAATCATCGGCCGCGGAAACCAGTCCGCCGGCCGGCGCAAGCGCGAACAGAGAAAAAGTCAAAACTCGGACCAACACGCGCATAGACCCTCCCGCGACGAGTAATCGAACTGTGGACGCTTACCGGGCACGGCACACCCGACGCGCCGGCATTGGCAACAAATCGCACGCGCTTCGAGGCAGTCGCGCCTGATCCGACTTTCTGCCTTCAATCAATTGGCGATTCCTTCAACGCTCACGAGCCGGGCGGAACTGCAGGCATCCCGGATCGTCTTCAACCTTCGATACGCCTCGCCCTCGTAGAAGGACTCAAAGGCCGCAACAGATGGAAACTCGATCAAGACGATCCTTCGTGGCACCCAGTCACCCTCATGGACCTTGTGAGCTCCGCCGCGTGACAGGTAGCGCCCGCCCGCCGCCTCGACAGCGAGTTTGGCTCCAGCCATGAACTCCTGGTATCGAGTCATGTCGCGGATATCGACGTCGAATATCGTATAAGCGCTCATACACTACCCCAGATCGTTGAAAGTCGATTCGGACCGATTGATCCGCGCATGTCGGCGGCACCGGCAAGAAGGCAGATCATTGGGTAAAGTCCACAGATCTTCGTGCGCCTGAACCGTCCCCGCCCTTCGTCCATACGAGGTGCATCCCGCCGGTGCGCGCGAACCGTGAATAACACAATGCCTGCCCATCCTGCCCGACCCTCCGCGTTCACCAAGAGGCTAAGGGCCGGAAAGCCACAGATTGGCCACAGATTGCCTACTCTCATAATATGCAGGCGGATCGTCGGCACTCCGTCACCCTGCCAGTGGATCCGGCAAAGCAACTGCCGCCGCGGGCAGCGCCCGGTCGGCATCGGGGCACCCCGCCCGGCCCCGGAACTCCGCGCCTGGACAATCGGTCTTTGACTTGTAGCCAACAGAACCGGAGACCCGGATGAATCCTGCCCGCCTTGCCGCCCTTGCCGCGTTGTCCCTGTTCACCTTCGGAGGAACCGCCATGGCCTGTCCCAACGTACTGAATCTACAGACCAAAAACCTGGCTGGCCAAGCAATTAACCTGTGCGATTACGCTGGCAAGGTGGTGCTGGCGGTGAATACCGCCAGCTTCTGCGGCAACACTCCACAGTACAAGGGGCTGGAATCCCTGTATCAGAAGTACAAGGACAAGGGGCTGGTCGTAGTCGGTTTCCCGGCCAACGATTTCGGCTCGCAGGAACCGGGCACGGCAAAAGAGATCAAGGACTTCTGCGAGCTCACCTACGGCGTTAAATTCCCGATGCTGGAAAAATCCAGCGTGGTGCCGGGCAAGGCCAATCCAGTGTTTGCGGAGCTGGCAAAAATGACCGGCGAAACCCCAGGCTGGAATTTCCACAAGTACGTCATCGCCCGCGACGGCAAGCGCGCTTTCAGCTTCTCGGCGCGTACCCAGCCCGAAAGCAGCGATATCGTCCGACAAATTGAAACCCTGCTGGCGGAGAAGCCGTGACCCCGATGGACCGGCTTCACCATGTCGCAATCCAGGTCTGGGAGAGGGTAGGCATTTCAAAGCACCTTTTTCCCCACCTGCGAATAGATCGCCGGCTCTGCAAGTGGTCAATCGCGCGGTGTTTGCTGAAAATTTCCCTCTCGCGTGGATTCTTCGGTCTTTGCGTCGATCCGAGGGGGCTGATTTCGACGC
>CANKMT010000136.1 GCA_947482825.1 Betaproteobacteria bacterium
GCGCGCCAGCCCATGGGGCGCCTGGGCTCGGTCGAGGACATCACGGGGATCCTGGTGTTCCTCGCATCCGACGAAGCGAAGTTCGCGACCGGCAACATGTATTCGATAGACGGGGGAATGACGATATGAAGTTGTGCCGCTACGGCAAGAACGGCTTCGAGAAGCCGGGCATCATCGACGCCGACGGGCGCCTGCGCGATCTTTCCAAGGTGATCGAGAACATCGGCCCCAAGGAACTGGCGCCGCGCGGCCTGAAGATGCTCGCCAAGATCAAACCCGAGGCCTTGGCGGTGATCGCCAATGGTCCACGCCTGGGGGCGCCCTTCGTCGGCATCGGCAAGTTCGTCGCCATCGGCCTGAACTATTCGGACCATGCCAAGGAAGCCGGCATGGCGATCCCCTCCGAGCCGATCGTCTTCATGAAGGCCACCACCTCCATCAGCGGGCCGAATGACGACGTCATCCAGCCCAAGCGCTCCACCAAGCTCGATTGGGAAGTGGAACTCGGCATCGTGATTGGTTCCAAGGCGCAATACGTCTCCGAAGCGCAGGCCCTGGAGCACGTGGCAGGTTATTGCGTGGTGAACGACGTCTCCGAGCGCGCTTTCCAGATGGCCACCGGGCAATGGGACAAGGGCAAGAGCTTCGACACCGCCGGCCCGATCGGGCCCTGGCTGGTCACCACCGATGAGATCAAGGACCCGCAGGTCCTCGACATGTGGCTCGACCTGAACGGCAAGCGCATGCAGTCGGGCAATACGCGCACCATGATCTTCAACTGCGCGCAGATCGTCTCGCACGTCAGCCACTACATGACGCTGATGCCGGGTGACGTCATCTGCACCGGCACGCCACCGGGCGTCGGCCTCGGCATGAAGCCGAACCCGGTGTTCCTGAAGCCGGGCGACGTCATGACGCTCGGCATCCGCGGCCTGGGCGAACAAAAGCAGAAGGTCGTCGCCTACTCGGGGTAGCAAGTGCAAACACGCAGTACTACGGGTCGCGCGGCCTTCCTGCAACTTCTCGTCGACGAAGGGGTCACCCATCTTTTCGGCAACCCCGGAACCACCGAACTTCCGATCATGGAAGTGGTGCCCGATTTTCCGCAACTGCAGTTTGTCCTTGGCCTGCAGGAGGCCGTCGTCGTGGCGATGGCCGATGGGTTCTGCCGCGCCTCGGGGCGGCTCGCGGCGGCCAACGTTCACGTCGCACCGGGACTCGGCAACGCCATGGGCGCGCTTTACAACGCCAGGTTCTCGGGCTCGCCGATCATCCTGACGGCGGGCCAGCAGGAGCAGGGGCATGGGTTGCTCGAGCCGCTGCTTTACGACCCCCTGGTGCCGATCGCGCAACCCATGGTCAAGTGGGCCGTGGACGTGACGCGCGCCGAAGACCTGCCCCGCATCCTGCACCGCGCGGCAAAGGTCGCGCTGACGCCGCCGACCGGCCCGGTCTTCATCAGCCTGCCGGGCGACGTACTCGAACAGACGGTCGAACTCGATATGGGCCGCCCGGTGCGCGTCGATGCCGCGACCCGGCCGTCGGACGAGACGCTTGCCAAGCTCGCGCAAATGCTGCTTGCCTCGAGCCGTCCGGTGATCGTCGCCGGCCAGGAACTCGCGACGCACGACGCTTTCACCGAGGCCGCGGAACTCGCCGAGTTGCTGGGCGCGGCGGTCTACCAGTCGCCGGTCCCCTACAGCGCGCAGTTCCCCACCGAGCACGCGGCCTGCATGGGCTCGCTCACGCGCTCGCAGAAGCAGGTGCGCAGTTTGCTCGAACCGTATGACCTGCTGTTCTGCCTCGGCGCCGATCTGCTGCGCATGTCGGTCTACAGTCCGACGCAGCCGCTGCCGGATGATCTGCCGGTGATCCACCTTTCGGAGCGCGGCTGGGAACTCGGCAAGAATTACCGCACCGATCTCGCGCTGCAGGCGAATGTAAAGCAGACGCTCGCCGCGCTGCTGCCGCTGCTGCGCGCACAGCGCCCGGCCGGTCATGCCGCGGCCGCGCAGAAACGGCTCGCCGAACTCAAGCCGCGCAACTGGAACGCGCAGCGCGACAAGGCGCGCATCGACGCCATGCTCGCGGCGGAGACGAAGCCCATCGATCCCAAGTACCTGATGCTGCGTTTCACCGAAACGCTGCCGAAGGATGCAGTCGTGGTGGAGGAAGGCCTGACCTCGACGGTCTCGCTGCCCGGATTCCTGCCGCTGCGCGATCCGCGGGGGTTCTACGGGCTCGCGAGCGGCGGACTCGGTTTCGCCGTGCCCGGCGCCATAGGCGTGAGCCTCGCGTTGCCGGGACGTCCGGTCGCGGTCGTCGTCGGTGACGGCAGCACGATGTACGGCGTCCAGGCGCTATGGACGGCGGCGCATCTCAAACTGCCGATCACCTACATCATCGCCAACAACCGCAGCTACCGGATCATCAAGGAGCGGCTGGTGGCGATGCGCGGCACCAGCAAATTCACCGGCATGGACCTGCGCGACCCCGAAATCGATTTCGTGGGCCTCGGCAAATCGTTCGGGCTTGCCGCGCGGCGCGTTACCGATCCCCAGGACATCGGCCCCGCACTGCGCGAAGCCTTTGCCAGCGGCCGGCCGAACATCGTAGAGATCCGCGTCGCGGACGGCTTCGGCGGCTGATTGGCGATCCAGGAGCGGCGCACCCCGAATGTCGGGCAGCGCGCGTTACATGCGCGAAAGAAGCCTTTCGTATTCGCTGTGGGGTCCGATCCAGAACCAGATCAGAACGCCGTCTTTGAGGATGCCGACCGCTCGCCAGTCGCGATCTATCCTCACCGAATAGATCGGTTGCGTATCGTGGACCTTCTTGAAACGAAGCGATGGATGCGATGGATTTGCGGCCCAAAGACGGTAGGTTGACCGCGCTTTCGTTTGGACCGCGGCGGGCGCGGCTTCCAGGAGCACCCGGAACTCGCTGGTGGTCCGGGACTCCACAGCGGTCTCTACAAAGGCTTGGTACGGCCCGCGGCGTGCTCGGCCAATGCCTTTTCAGCAAGTTTCGCCAGCAGATCCTGCGACTTCGCAAAGGAGTCCGACCACCTTCGTTCGGAAGCGAGTTCCTCCAGAAGAATGGCTGCCATGGCATCCTGCTCGGCGGCCGGGAGCCGTGCCACTTCACTCAATGCTTTTTCCAATAGCTGGGTCATCACGTTGTCCAGGAGAAATTCCGCGAATTTTACTCTCTAGTACGGTGTTCCGTCCTTCCTGCTGTATTTGAACTTGCCGTCGGAACCGAACACGGCAACCACGTCGTCGTCCGGGTAGCTCACCGAATCGCCCGCGCTGCGGTCACCGACCTCGAGAAACACGACATCTTTATTCGTGCGGTTCACGAGGTGGTGCGCATCGCCCGTGCCCGCCTTGAACCCGGCGCACATCCCGGGCTTGAGTATTGACTCGCCCGCATCGGTGAGCAGCGTCGCCTCGCCTTCGAGGATGTAGACGAACTCGTCCTGCTTCCCATGCGCATGGCGTAGCGCGGATTGCCCGCCCGGCGCCACCTTGGCGACCATCTCCGGAGGAAAGGGCGGCGAGGTCGGCTTGGCTCGCGGCGGGGCTTCCGAAGCTACAACTGAGACCGGGTGCATGGTCTTCTCCATGTTCAGCCTTCACATCGTTTTGTTTCACGCGGTGCGGTGCTTCTTACGTCCGCACCAATGAAAATGAATAGTGGGGTTCTTGTTCTTTCCACGGGCTTTTCGCAGCGCCCCGATTGTTGCCGCGACTCCTTCACCCGGCGTGACAACCCCGTGGCTCCAATCGATTCCGTCGGGAGGCGCAGGTGGCGTAGCCGCGGCTTTTGCGGCAGCGACTTGCTTCGAGCTAAAGATTTTCAAAATAGCCTTGGATTTGTGAGCGGTCTGCATGGCGGCACGAAATTAGATGAGAGGCGTTTAGAAGCGAAGGCTCATGTTCTTACTCGGGGAGATCTGTGTGGGGGCTAAACGCCCCTGGCTACCCGATTCGACGTCATTGCTCAGAGTGACGGTCCGGTTTCGCGACTTGCGTGCCAGAACGTAATGACTTCGAGTGTTTGTCTTCGGACGCGGTAGTAGAGGAAATACTGCGTTCGTAAGAGGAGAAACCTGCGAACCAACCCGGAGCGAACAGTGTCGACCTTGGTTCCAAGGTCAGGCTGCTGGACGAGAACCTTCAGCGCAGCTTAGATGTCTTGGCGGATCGCCCCTGGAACAGCTTGCCGATTCTCGGCCCACCATTCCGCCGCCTTTTCGATCTCGCGGCGGGCGCGAGCTTTGATCTGATATTCGAGGGCCAAGATCAGCCGAAGCGTTTCAGACTGTCCAGGAACTCCTCACCAGCGCCGCCCTCTTCCAGATCGGCCTCGTCTAGGGCCTCGAACAGTTCGCGTTCAAGGTCCGGCGGCAGACGCACGCTGGCTTTCTCGTCCGGCGTGAGGATCGTGACGACCGTTCCCTCCGGCAAGGAAAGTCCCTCGACGATGATCTTGCCGTCGACGACAGTTCCAGTGGCTACGTGCATGACGTAATCGTACCTGACGGTCGGCTGAATGCCAACTTCATGACGCCGAACTTAAAGTAGAAAGCCTAATAGACGGAGTGTATTCCGTCATTCGTTGCTCATCCAAGTTGATGTCCTTGATAAACAATTGTTTGGCGCTGTCGGGAAAATACGCGTGTCCGGTTGAACGGTATTCGCTGTGTGCGAGGTGTCGGGTTCTTCAGTAGGTCATGCACGCGGCATTGAGGATGCCGGCGGAGAGGGCGATAGCGCCGTGGACGATGCCGGTGGCGATCTGGCCTTCAGGGATGCGGCGGGTGACGTTGATGAGCGTTCTCCGAACGGTGATCCGCAGCCGCCCAGGCCCGCGCTCCCAGCCAGTACCAGCGTAATTGCCGCACTGCGTTTTCTGGCGCGTACGCGCATGTTTTCCTCCCCGCTGGAAAGTGTATGCCGGTGGTCCAGAGCGCGCTACCATTGCGCCAGTTACTAGGAGAAAGCCCATGAACGAGAGAGCCCGCCCCGAAGCTGTCGGCACGTCGCTGGAGAATTCGCCGTTGTTCATGCCGTTCTCGATGAACCGCGCGTTCAAGAAGGCGCCGCGGCTGCTGGCGCGCGCCGAGGGCATGTACTACTACACGCCCGAGGGACGCAAGATTCTGGACGGCACCTCCGGCCTGTGGTGCGTCAATGCCGGCCACTGCCGCAAGCCGATCGTCGAGGCGGTGCAGAAGGCGGTGGCGACGCTCGATTTCGCGCCGCCCTTCCAGATGGGCCATCCGGCGGCGTTCGAGTTCGCCGAGAAACTGGCGCCGCTGCTGCCCAAGGGCGTGACGCGCATCTTTTTCACCAACTCCGGCTCGGAGTCGGTCGATACGGCCCTCAAGCTCGCCATCGCCTATCACCGCCAGCGCGGCGAAGGGCAGCGCATCCGCCTGATCGGCCGCGAAAAGGGCTACCACGGGGTCAACTTCGGCGGCACCGCGGTCGGCGGCATGGTCGGCAACCGCAAGCTGTTCGGCGCGCTGGTAACCGGGGTTGACCACATCCGCCACACGCACGATCCGGTGAAGAACGCGTTCTCGCGCGGCCAGCCGCAGCACGGCGCGGAACTCGCCGAGGATCTCGAACGCCTGTGCCAACTGCACGATCCTTCCACCATCGCGGCGGTGATCGTGGAACCGGTGGCCTGCTCGGCGGGCGTTTATGTGCCGCCAGTCGGTTATCTGCAGAGACTGCGCGAGATCTGCGACAAGCACGGCATCCTGCTGATCTTCGACGAGGTCATCAACGCCTGGGGCCGCCTCGGCAAGCCGTTCGCAGCCGACTACTTCGGCGTCATTCCCGACCTGATCACCACCGCCAAAGGCATCACCAACGGCGCCATTCCGATGGGCGCGGTGATGATGAAGGAAAACCTCTACCAGGCCTTCATGACCGGCCCGGAGAACACGATCGAGATGCCGCACGGCTACACCTACTCGGCGCACCCGATCGCCTGTGCCGCGGGCCTCGGAACGCTCAAGGTCTACGAGGACGAAGGTCTGCTGACGCGCGTCGCTGAACTCGCCAAATACTGGGAAGACGGCGCGCATTCGCTCAAGGACTGCCCGAACGTGATCGACATCCGCAACCTCGGCCTGATCGCCGCGATCGAACTCTCGCCACGTGCCGGTGTGGTCGGCGCGCGCGGCATGGACGCGCACTTGAAAGCCTTCGAGAAGGGGACCTACATGCGCGTCACGGGCGACACCATTGCCCTGGCGCCGCCGTTGATCATCCAGAAATCGGAGATCGACCAGCTATTCGGAACAGTACGCGAGGTCTTGAAGACCCTCGCGTAGTTCTCTTCTTATTTGGCTGCGGCTCTCACGACCCCGAGACGCCGGCCGCGGGCCTGCTGCCTCAGGCGCGGCGGGTTGACGAGGTCGCGGATGAAGTTGGGCAGCGCGAACACGCCCTCGTGGGTCTCGCCGTTGTAGAACCTGAGGTCCTGGAGCTTCCTCGCGTCGATCCTGCGGTCGATCTCGTCCGCGGTCAGCGCCTTGGGATCGAGCTTGTCCGAGCACACGGCCATCGCCCATTGCGCGCCGTAGAGCGGGATGTACATGGTGTACGGGCGCACGATGCGGAAGATGCCATTCAGGCGCTGCGCGAGCTCCGCCACGCGCTCGGGCCGCGCCACCGGAGCGCCGATGTGCAGCACCATCGCGCCACCGGGGGCCAGCGCGGCACGGCACTGCTGGAAGAATTCCGCGGAGTAAAGCGCTTCCGCCGGCCCCATCGGGTCGTTCAGATCCAGTGCGATCAGGTCGA
>CANKMT010000137.1 GCA_947482825.1 Betaproteobacteria bacterium
CAGTTGGTAGAGCGCAACCTTGCCAAGGTTGAGGTCGAGAGTTCGAGACTCTTCTCCCGCTCCAGATTGCCGAGGGAGGGCCTTTGCGGGCCCTCCCTTTTTAGTCTCAGAAACACTGGCGTTCCAAGACGGCGCGGTAGCAAAGCGGTTATGCAGAGGCCTGCAAAGCCTTTTAGAGCGGTTCGACTCCGCTCCGCGCCTCCAGACCCCCACCTGCTGGTATCGTCGCACTTGTCGGTGGGTTGAATTCGCGCCCGGGTGGTGAAACTGGTAGACACAGGGGACTTAAAATCCCCAGACCTTAACCGGTCGTGCCGGTTCGAGTCCGGCCCCGGGCACCAATCTCGAACTTTAAATTGTTAAGACCTAATCCGGATGCGGCTTCCAAGGCAGTTTATATACAAGATCAAGTATAAATATCCGGCCTTTCGGTAATGGCCGCACCGCCCCCGCGCATCGTCGCGCTCGGCGACGCTGCCTTGCTCGTCGATTTCTCCGACACGCTCGACCTGGCCGTCAACGCGCGCATTCAGCAACTGGCCGAGGCCATTCGCCGCCGCCGCGTCCCCTGGATTAGCGACGTCGTGCCTGCGCTGGGGTCGCTCGCGCTGCATTTCGACCCTAAACACTACGATCTGGCGACTCCCCCGCTCGAGGCCGCAGCGGCCCTCGTCAAGGACTGCCTCGGGCGCAAGCTGCCGAACCTAGCCGATCTCGCCCGCACGGTCGACGTGCCCGTGTGCTACGACGCAGCACTCGGCCCGGACCTGGCCGAGGTGGCGGAACGCTGCAAGATGACGATCGAGGAGGCGATCCGGCGCCATTGCGCTTCCCCCCATCGCGTCCTGATGGTCGGGTTCGCCCCGGGCCACCCCTACATTGGCGGCCTCGACGAGAAACTTTCGGTGCCGCGACGCGCAACGCCGCGGCCAATCGTGATTGCCGGATCAATTGCGATCGCCAATACGCAGTCGGTCGTGTACCCGTTCACGATTTCGGGCGGCTGGAATATCCTGGGGCGTACGCCGCTGCGCATTTTCGACCCCGGACGCGAACCGCCCGCGCTGATGGCGCCGGGTGACCGGGTCCAGTTTCGCGCGATCGATCGCGCCGAATTCGACAAGCTCGCGCGCCCGACATGAGCCTCCGGGTGTCAAAGCCGGGCTTGCTGACGACCGTCCAGGATCTCGGCCGTCATGGGCTCCAGCACCTGGGAATCGTCCCCTGCGGAGCAATGGATCCTGTTGCGCACCGGATTGCGAACGCGCTGGTCGGCAATCCTGCGACGGCGGCAACGCTCGAATGCACCGTGCTCGGGCCGGAGCTCATCTTCCTGCGCGACTCGCTGATCGCCCTCTATGGCGCCGCCTTCGAGGCAAGAATCGGCCGGGAGCCCTTTCCGGTCAACCGGCCTGTGATGGTAAGGAGCGGCACCGTCCTTTCGACAGGCAACGCCGTGCGCGGCGCACGCGCCTATCTCGCGATCGCCGGCGGCTTGGATGTCCCGGAAATCCTCGGCAGCCGCAGCACTTACCTGCCGGCGAACTTCGGTGGTTATTGTGGTCGGACCCTCAAGGCGGGCGATGTGCTTGCCGCTGGACAAGACCTCAAGGCGCTATCCGAGCAGCGATTTTCCCGCGTGACGCTCAAGCTCGCGCTGGCCAAGCCGCAGTTCCAGTCGGTCCGCTGGAGCGCGCCCGAGTTGACCCTGCCATTCGGCGGGATCGTTGCTGCGCGCGTTCTCGAAGGCCGGCACTGGGCGCAGTTCGACGTGGCCTCCCGGGAGGCCTTCCTACGAGAGACCTGGCGCGTGTCCCCGGACTCGAATCGCATGGGGTACCGCTTGAGCGGCCCGCGCCTCACCCGCGCCAAGTCGGTCGAGATACTATCGGAACCGACCTGCCTGGGAACCGTGCAGGTGCCGAACGACGGCACGCCGATCGCGTTGATGGCCGACCACCAGACCACCGGCGGTTACCCGAAGATTGCCGAGATCGCCGGCGCCGACATCCCAGGCCTTGCCCAGCTCGCGCCGGGGGGCAGCGTGCGTTTCGTGAAATGCACGCTGGAAGAAGCGCAAGCTGCGCGGCGCGAGGCGCAAGAGCGTCTAAGGCAGGTGGAACAAGCCATTGCATGGGAGCTGGGGATCAAATGAAAAGCATCGATCTGAATTGCGACATGGGTGAAAGCTACGGCGCCTGGAAGATGGGCGCGGACGAGGACATCATGCCGCTGATCTCGTCGGCCAACATCGCCGCCGGCTTCCATGCAGGCGATCCGGGGACGATTCGCAAGACCGTGAGCCTCGCGGCCGCGCACGGCGTCGCGATCGGCGTGCATCCCAGCCTGCCCGACCTGGCCGGCTTCGGGCGCCGCACGATGAAAGTGTCGGCCCAGGAAATCTACGACCTCGTGCTCTACCAGGCCGGCGCGGTCGAGGCGTTCGCGCGTGCCGCCGGGGCGCCGCTCCATCACGTCAAATGCCATGGCGCGCTCTACAACATGTCGGCCATGGACGAAGAACTGTCCGACGCGATCGCGCGCGCAGTCAAGGATCTCGGTGGTGATGTGCAACTCTATGCGCTGTCCAACAGCAGGATGATGGACGCGGGCAGAAAACACGGCGTCAAGACCATCGGCGAGGTTTTTGGCGATCGTGGCTACATGGATGACGGCACGCTCGCGCCGCGCGGCCAGCCCGGCGGCATGATCGAGGACGCCGCGAAGTCGGTCGCGCAAGTCCTCTCGATGATCGACGATGGCGTTGTTGTGAGTTTGTCGGGCAAGCGCGTGCCGGTAGCGGCCGGCACGCTTTGCCTGCACGGGGACCAGCCAGGGGCCGTGGCCTTCGCCAAGGCGCTGCGCGCGACCTTTGCTTCCAGGAACATTGCGCTGGCGGCGCCATGAGCCTCAACCCGAGACTCAAACGCGCCGCGTGGTTTCTCGTCGACGCGCATGCAGATCGCGAGCCTTTCGGCCCGTTCCCCGACGACGCGACGCCGCGAACGGTAGACGAAGCGTATGCGGTACAGGAACAATTCGTCGAGCTGAAATCACGCGCCTGCGGCGCGGTCGCCGGCTACAAGATCGCCCTGACCACCCCGGCAATGCGCGCAATGGTTGGCCTGAACGACTCCATTGGCGGCGTGCTGCATGAAAAGCAGGTGGTGCGCGCACCTGCCAGCGTGCGTGCGGCGGACTACGGGCGGCTGATCGTCGAATTCGAAGTCGCGGCTCGATTGGGATCGGACCTGGCGGTTTCCTCGGGCCATACGCGCGAGTCCGTTGCGTCCGCCGTGGATTCGGTGATGCCTGCGTTCGAACTCGCCGATGACCGCAACGCGGACTACACCACCCTCGCATCGCAATCGCTCGGCCTTGTGGCCGACAACGCATGGAACGAGGGCGCGGTGCTCGGGGCCCCGATCAAGGACTGGCGATCGCTCGACCTTGCATCCATCCACGGGGTTGCGACGATCAACGGCGAGAAGGTAGGGGAGGGCTATGGCCGGGACGCGATGGGCCATCCCTTCGAGGCATTGGCATGGGTCGCCAACAATCTCGGCCGGCGCGGCAAGCAACTGCGAGCAGGACAGTTCGTGATCACCGGCAGTCTTGTTACGTCCAAGTTTCCCAAGGCGGGTGACAAGGTCGGGTTCGATCTCGGCCCGCTGGGCCGCATCGAGCTGGAAGTGACCTAGCCGCCGGCCCGCGCGCCGATCACGAGTTTTTTCAGCTCGAACTTCTGCACCTTGCCCATCGCATTCTTGGGCAGGCTGTCGGCAAACACGATGCGGCGCGGATGTTTATAGCGGGCGAGCCGGTCGGTAAAGAGCGCGAGCACGCCGGCCTCATCGATGACCATCCCTGCCTTGCGGACAATGATCGCGCAGGCGGCCTCGCCCCATTTCGGGTCCTCGACGCCGATGACCGCGCTCTCGGCGATCGCCTCGCAGTCGGCAAGGACGTTCTCGATTTCCGCCGGATGGATGTTTTCGCCGCCCGAAATGATCAGGTCCTTGGAGCGGCCGTCGATCCACAGGAAACCGTCGTCATCCCAGCGGCCGAGGTCGCCGGTCTTGAACCAGCCGTCTCCGGTCATTGCGGCGGCCGTCGCTCCGGGGTTGTTCCAGTACCGGCACATTACGTTGGGGCCGCGAACCTGGATTTCTCCCTCCACAATCCGCACTTCGCAATGCAGGGCGGCCTTGCCCGCGCTGCCGGGCTTCGCAAACGCATCGTGCGCCATCAGGACGGTGGCCAGTGGCGCGGTTTCCGTCGCCCCGTAGATCTGGCCGATCGGCACGCCCCGGGCATGGAATGCCCGGATCAGCGAGCCGGGCACGACCATCGACCCGGTGTTCACCATGCGCAGGCACGACAAGTCCGTGGTCTCCCAGTCCGGGTGACCGATCACCGCCTGAAGCGTCGCCGGCACGAGGAGGGAGAGCGTCGGTTTCCTCGCCTTGACGTCGCGCAGCCACGACCCCGGCTCGAACCGGCGATGCAGCGTCACGAGGGCGCCTGCGAGAAGGGCGGGGAGCGTCTGGTTGTTGAGCCCTCCCACGTGGAACATCGGCAGCGGCGAAAGCACATGGTCCGCCTGCGAAAGGTCATGCGCGTGGATCGAATTGAATGCGTTCCACATCAAGGCCGACTGGGAGAGCACGGCGCCCTTCGGCGCACCGGTCGTGCCCGAGGTGTAGACGATCAGGAGTTCGTCCTGGTCGTCACCGTCGAGCACCGGCTCGGCCGACGCCTGGGTGGATCCCAGCCGGATCTTGGTATCGACCGGAAGGCCAGCCGCATGGGTTTCGAACTCGTCTTCGAAAAACAGCACCGACGGAGTGCAATCGGCAAGGATGACCCGATGTTCGCTGGCCGTAAGCCGCCAGTTCAACGGGACAAGCAACCCGCCAAGCCGCGCAAGCGCAAAGAGGAGGACGAGCATTTCGGGATGGTTGTAGCCGAGGAAGGCGACGCGGTCGCCCTTGCGTACTCCCAGCCCGGCAAGGGCGCCGGTCATGCGCTCCACGCGCGCCCATAACGCCGCGTAAGAATAATCCACGCCCAGGAAATGCAGGGCGATCCGCTCAGGCGCGTGAGCGGCCCAGCGTTCGATCAGGCGCGAGAAGTTCAATCGTCGGATTCGCCCGGCTCGTACAGCGCCTCGCGGCCAATCCGGTCCAGGCACAGTTCCGCGGTCCAGGGCAGCATCAGTGCGCCGCATCGGGAATCGCGGTACAGGCGCTCGAGCGGGAGGCTCTTCAGCATCGACTGTCCGCCGCAGGTCCGGATCGCCAGCCGGCAGATGTCGTTGGAGTTTTCCATGATCGTGTACTGCGTCGCGTAGGCGCGCAGCCGCGCGTCCTTGGGCGGATCCACGCGTGCGTCATCCAGCATGCGAAGGAAGAGGGCGCGCGTCTGCTCGAGTTTCACGAACATTTCGGCCACCGCGATCTGCTTGGTCGGGTACATTCGCCGCTTGACCGGAGGGGTCCCGGGCACTTCCCCGCGCAGGTACTTCACGGTGAACTCGTAGGCGGCAATGGCGATTCCCATATAGGTCGGGGAAAGCGTCGTGAACATGTGCGGCCAGCGGCTCGCGGCCTGGAAATACACGCCACGCGGCATCATCGCGGCATCATCGGGCACGAAAAGGTCCTTGAAGACCAGCGTGCGCGAGACCGTGCCGCGCATGCCGAGCGGATCCCACCCGCCCGTGATGGTGAGACCCGGCGCATCGCCGGGCACCGCCATGTAAAGCGTATCGCGCATCGAGAGGGCCGGCTTGTCTTCGGTGCAAAGGACGCCGTAAAAATTCGCCGCACCCGAAAGTGATGCGAAGATTTTCTTTCCGTTGATCAACCAGCCGCCGTCCACCTTGGAAGCCAGCGTCCCGAACGGTGCCTTGCCCGCTGCAGCGGCGCTTCCTTCGGAGAACGGCTGCGCATAGACCGCGCCGTCCTCGACGACGCGCCTGAAATGCACGGTGCGATACCTTTCGTGCTCGGCGCGTTGCTCGGCAGTCATGTCGAGGTCGTCGGCCAGGATCCCGGGCCAGAGCGTCGAGCAGGCGTGCATGTTGAAGGTGAGGGCGGTGGCCCCGCAATATTTCCCGATCGTCGCCGAGACGATCGAATAGGTGCGCAAGTCAGCGCCGCGGCCGCCGAATTTCACCGGCACGCACAGGCCGAGCAGGCCCGCCTCGCGCAGGTCGGCGTAGTTTTCGAAAGGAAAGCTGGCTTCGCGGTCGTAGCGCTCCGCGCGGCCGGCGAATTTCGGGCCGAGCCCCTCGGCGATCGCCACCAGTTCTGCTTGCGCAGCGGTCAGGGGGTAGTTCGATCCAACCACGGAATACCGGACATCGCTCACAGGCCGTTTCGCTCCAGGAAGCCCAGCAGGGCGGCGTTGAAAGCATCGGGCTGGTCCATCGGGCCGAGGTGGCCGCACCCGGGCAGGCAGACGTACTCGGCGCCGGGAATTTTCTGCGCCATGCGCTCCATCGTCTTGGCCGGCGCAGTCAGGTCGTCGCTGCCTGAGAGCACCAGCGTTGGAACCTGAATGTTCGCGAGGTCGGCGCGGCGGTCGAATGTGGTGAGCATGGCGACGGCCTTGCGATAGGTGTCGGGCGGCACGGTCGCCATGACCTGCGCGGCGAACATCAGACCGCCCGGATCCGAAGCCGCGCCGTGCATCGTCTGCATCAGCTTTTCGGCAATCTCGGCCATGGTGCGTCCGAGGTCGAGGGGCTTGATGCGCGCTTCGATGAACTGCTGCGCGAAATC
>CANKMT010000138.1 GCA_947482825.1 Betaproteobacteria bacterium
AGCCCGATCATCGAGCGGGTCTTGCGGTAGTCCGCGATGATGTCGTGGCCGTCGACACTGACCTTGCCGGTGCTCGGTGTCACGATGCCGCAGATCACGCTGATCAGGGTGGTCTTGCCCGCGCCGTTCGGGCCCAACAATGCCAGAATCTCACCGCGCCGGATTGCCAGGTCGACGTCGATGAGCGCCTTGAAGCCGCTCGCGTAGGTCTTGGAAAGCCCGGAAACCGAAATGAAGGATGCCATGCGGGGGAGTCTACTGGATTGAGGGCGGATCGAAGGTGTGCTCAACGCCCCGGGGCCGCGCCGCCGGCGCAGGCCTGCCGAGGGCTGCATGAGGCAATGGATCCGATATTCATGAACTTTCAATTGCGCGGATTCAACAGAAATGCGCCTTTTGTGTCAGTCTGGTTTCGTATTTTGGAAAATATCGATTGATGAGCGTGATCCTCAGCGGCGCGGCCGCGGTGCTTGGCTGGATCGGGCGCCAGGGCACTCGCGCGGTCGCCGCGCTGGTGGTCATCGGGATTGCGGTGCCCTGGGTGGGGGCGGTGCTCAAGCCTTTCGTGGCCGAATCGATCTTCGTGCTGCTGTGCATCTCGTTCCTGCGCGTCGATGCCGATGCGCTCAAGGGTTATCTCAGGCGCCCGGGCCTCGTGATCGCGGCGACCGCGTGGACCTCCCTCGCGGTCCCGTTGATGGTGGGCACGGTGTGCCTGGCCGTCGGGTTGGACCGGAAGTCCCCCGACCTCTACCTCGCGCTGATGCTTCAGGCGATCGCCTCCCCGATGATGGCCGCGCCGGCAATCGCCGCGCTCATGGGGCTGGACGCCACCCTGGTGCTTGCGAGCCTCGTTGCCAGCACCGCGTTGATCCCTTTCACGGCTGCGTTGTTCGCCGAACTCTTCATCGGCCCTGCGCTCACGGTGTCGTCGATGGCGCTCGGCCTCAAGCTTGCCGCGATGCTGGCCGGGTCGGTGATCGTCGGCTTCACGCTGCGCAGGATTGCGGGCGTTGCCGCGATCGAACGGCAGGCCGAGCGCATCAACGGCTTCAACGTGCTGGTCCTGTTCGTCTTCGTCGCTGCGCTGATGGAAAGCGTCGCCGGGCGGTTCCTCGCCGCGCCCCTGTTGGCGTTGGGAGTGACCGCGCTCGCGTTCTTCATGTTTTTCCTGGTGCTAGGGCTGACGACGCTGCTGTTTGCGTTCGCCGGCGCCAACCGGGCGCTCGCCCTGGGCTTCATGGCCTCGCAACGCAACACCGGGCTGATGGTGGCGGCGGTCAGCAGCGCATTGCCCGAACTGGCGTGGCTGTATTTCGGCCTTGCGCAGTTCCCGATCTACCTTTCGCCGCAATTGCTGGGGCCGCTGGTAAGGCGTATTGCGCCGGCCGGGACCGGCCGTGCATGATCGGGGAAACGCAAAGGAGGACGCCCATGAGCACCCCAAGCCAATTCAGGATGATGGCCGAGTACAACGCGTGGATGAATACGAAGCTCTACGAGACCGCGGCGAAGCTTTCGCCCGCCGAGGTCGCGAGAGACCGGGGCGCCTTTTTCGGGTCGATCCTCGGCACGCTCAACCACCTCGTGGTCGGCGACACGATCTGGCCCAAGCGATTTGCCGCGCATCCGGGCAACCCGGCCGCGCTCGATCCGGTGCGCGCGATGGCCCAACCCGCGGCGCTGAACCAGGTCCTGTATGCCGACCTGGGCGAGTTGCGGGCGTGCCGCAAGGTGATCGACGCGGCGATCAATGCCTGGGCTGCTGCGCTGACGCAGGCCGACCTGGACCATGTGCTTGACTACACAAACACCAAAGGCGCTGCGTTCCGGGGGCGTATGTCGAGCCTGGTAACGCATTTCTTCAACCACCAGACGCATCACCGCGGACAGGTGACTACGCTGCTCTTCCAGGCCGGGCAGGATGTAGGTGCGACCGACCTGCTTGTCCTGATCCCCAACGAACCCTGAACCTGCGAGCCATTCCATGCCAAAAATCCTGCTGATCCAGGGCCCCAACATGAGCTATCTCGGCAAGCGCCAGCCCGAGATCTATGGAACCACGACCGCCGCCGAACTGGACGCGATGCTCATGAAGCACGCGCGGGACCACAGGTACTCTCTGGAGATCTTCTACACGCACAGCGAGGCTGCGGCCATTGAACGCCTCTACCGCGCGGTCGACGAAAAGCTCGACGGCCTCGTCATGAACCCGGCGGCGTTCCTGTATGCGGGCTATGCGTTGCGGGATTGCCTGCGCGCGATGCCTTTTCCGTACGTCGAAGTGCACATGTCCAACATCGAGAAGCGCGGCCTCCATTCAATCCTCGCGGAGACCGGCGTGGGCATGGTCGCTGGCTTCGGCGTGCGCTCGTATGTGCTGGGGCTCGAAGCGCTGCTGGGGCACCTGCAGGCCGCACCCGCGAAGAAGGGCGGTAGGCGGAAGAAGTGAGCGGAGCCGGTCCGCGCCGCGATGCGGGTTCTGCCTAGGACGCCAGCGCGGACTTGAGCGTTTGCAAAGTGCCGGGGTTTTCAGGGTCAAGCACCTCGATGCCCGGCAGGCTCCTCAGCCACGTCAGTTGCCGCTTGGCGAGCTGGCGCGTCGCGATGATGCCCTTGTCGCGCAACGCCGTGCGGTCGATCGATCCTTCGAGGTAGTCCCACACCTGGCGATAGCCTACGCAACGCATCGAGGGAAGGTTTGCATTCAGCGTGTGCCGCGTGCGCAGGGACTCCACCTCATCGATGAGTCCTGCGGCAAGCATGGCGTCGAACCGCTGCGCGATCTTCGCGTGCAGCTTGGCCCGGTCGGCGGGTACCAGCGCGAAAGCCGTCATCACGAATGGAAGCTCGACACGCGTCGCAGTGTGCAGCGAAGAAAGCGGCGATCCGGAGGAACGATAGACTTCGAGCGCGCGTTGGATGCGTTGCGCATCGGTCGGAGCGAGGCGTGCGGCCGTTTTCGGGTCAACGATTGCGAGTTCCGCATGCAATGCCGGCCACCCTCGGTCGGCCGCCTCGGCGTCCAGCGCAGCGCGGATCGCCGGGTCGGCCTGCGGCAATTCGTCCATTCCCTGCGCAAGCGCCCGGTAGTAGAGCATCGTGCCGCCGACCAGCAGCGGCCGCCGGCCGCGGGCGAAGATGGCTTCGATCGCCGCAATAGCTTCATTGCGAAATCGTCCCGCGGAATAGCTTTCGGTTGGCTCCACGAGGTCGATCAGGTGATGCGCGACCGAAGCCCGTTCGGCCGCCGAGGGCTTGGCCGTGCCGATGTCCATGTTGCGATACACCTGCCCGGA
Organism: Betaproteobacteria bacterium; assembly: GCA_947482825.1. Classification (GTDB taxonomy): domain Bacteria; phylum Pseudomonadota; class Gammaproteobacteria; order Burkholderiales; family SG8-39; genus SZAS-79. The sequence continues at coordinate 3,300 of CANKMT010000138.1, forward strand.
GTCAACGCTGACAATCTCGATCGCGTACGCGCCAGCGAGCTGCATGGCTATGCGCGACTTGCCGCTCGCCGTCGGCCCCAGCAGGCAGACCGCATACTTTCCGTCCTCTTTACCGGCCACGCAGGAAGAGGCGGTCGAGGTCGGAAAGGGATAGCTGGTACCAGGTCGGCCGGCCGTGGTTGCAGCTGCCCGAGCGTTCGGTTTCCTCCATCTCGCGCAGGAGCGCATTCATTTCGGGAATCGACAGGATGCGGTTGGCGCGGACCGCCGCATGGCAGGCCATGGTGGACAGGATCTCGTCGCGGCGCGCTGCGAGGGCCTGCGTGGCGCCGAACTCGCGCAAGTCGGCCAGCACGCTGCGTGCAAGCGACGGCAGGTCGCTGCCGGCAAGTGCCGCAGGGACCGCGCGCACCGCGAGCGTGGTGGGCGAGGCGACGCCGATCTCGAACCCGAGCCGCTCGAGCGCTTCCTGCTGCTCCTCTGCGGTGGCGACCTCGACTGAATCGGCCTGGAACATGGCCGGCACGAGGAGCGCCTGCCGCTGCAACTCGCCGGCGTCCAGCGACTGTCGCATCCTCTCGTAGACGATCCGTTCGTGCGCCGCATGCATATCGACGAGCACCAGGCCCGCTTCGTTCTGCGCGAGGATGTAGACGCCGTGCAGTTGCGCGATTGCGTAACCGAGCGGCTGCCCGGAAGCCTGCATCGCCGGTCGTGCGGCGGATTGGGGCAGGTCTGGCGGCTGCAGCAAGGCGCCGGCGCCCGGGGTGCGTGCTGATTCGGCAACCTGGGCCGGACTCCCGGCGCCTGGCGTAAACAGGGTCTGGTAGGCGGCGACCGGTTGTTCGACGCCCAAGCCAGGCTGGAACGGCCTGAACGCGGGGCGCGGCGCGACGCAATTGGCTTGCGCGTCCAGCTTTGCGTAGGCCACCGGTGTCTCGGCGGCGGTGCCGGAGAGCGCGCGCTTGACCGCATGAAACACGAACTGGTGGATCGAGCGCGAATCGCGGAAGCGCACCTCGGTCTTGGCGGGATGGACGTTGACATCGACGCCGCTGGGATCGAGCTCCAGAAAGAGCGCGTAGGCCGGCTGACGCTCGCCGTGCAGGACGTCGGCGTAAGCCTCGCGTGCGGCATGCGAAAGCAGCCGGTCGCGCACGAAGCGGCCGTTGACGAAGAAATATTGCTGGTCGGCGCGGCTGCGCGCCGCCTGCGGTGCGCCTGCGAATCCGCGCAGGGACAGCGTGCCGGCTTCGGCCTCCACCGGAAGGCTTGCTGCCGAGAACTCCTTGCCGAGGATCGCAGCCACGCGCTCTGCGACGGTCTGGACCCGGTAGTGCGCGCTGACACGGCCATTGTGTTTGAGCAGGAACGCCACATCAGGCCTCGCGAGCGCGATCCGCTGGAACACACCGTCGCAATGGCCGAATTCGGTCGCCTCGGTGCGCATGAACTTGCGCCGCGCCGGGGTATTAAAATACAAGTCCGCCACCGTGATCGTGGTGCCTTGCTGGCGGGCTGCGGGCTCCACGGTTCCGGTCACCGGGCCTTCGGAGTTGAGCGAGTAGGCATGCGGCGAGTCCGCGTTGCGCGAGACGAGCGTCACGCGCGCGACCGAAGCGATCGAGGCAAGCGCTTCGCCTCGAAAGCCAAGCGAACCGACGGCTTCGAGGTCGGCCAGCGAGCGGATCTTGCTGGTCGCATGGCGCGCAAGGGCCAGGCCGAAATCCTCCTGCGCGATGCCGTCGCCATCGTCCTCGACCTGGATACGGGCAACGCCGCCGGCGTCGAGGAGCACCTGGATTTCGCGCGCGCCTGCGTCGAGGCTGTTTTCGAGCAGTTCCTTGAGGACCGAGGCCGGCCGGTCGACGACTTCGCCGGCCGCGATCTGGCTGATCAGCAGATCGGGAAGGACCTGGATTGCGCTCATCCATCGAGTATAGCGTCCCTGCGATTACAATCGGGCCATGGAACTCATCGCATACGCCTGGGACTTTCTGGTCCACCTCGACGCGCATCTCGCCGCATTCCTGGAGCAGTACGGGGTGTGGGTCTACGTGCTCCTGTTCCTCATCGTGTTCTGCGAAACGGGGTTCGTGGTCACGCCGTTCCTCCCCGGGGATTCGCTCCTCTTTGTGGTGGGCGCGCTTTGCGCGACGGGCGGCTTGTCGATCGGCCTGGTGATCGTGCTGCTGGTGTCGGCCGCTCTCCTCGGTGACAACACGAACTACTGGGCCGGCCGTTGGCTGGGACCGAGGGTGTTCCGCTGGGAGGACTCGATCTTCTTCAGCCGCAAGCACCTGGATCGCACGCGCGAATTCTACGAGCGCCATGGCGGCAAGACGATCGTCATCGCCCGGTTCATGCCGTTCGTGCGGACCTTCGCACCGTTTGTGGCCGGCGTGGGGCGCATGCCGTACCTGCGCTACATCGCGTTCTGCATCGGGGGCGCGCTGTTCTGGGTGATTTCGCTCACGATGCTCGGCTACTTCTTCGGCAACATTCCGGTGGTGAAAAAGAACCTGAGCGTGGTGATCTTCGCGGTAATCGGTCTGTCGTTGCTCCCTCTGGTGTATGGGTATTTGAAAGGGCGAAGTGCCGCGCGTTCGCAGCTTTCCCCCGATTGAGAATGCGCGGGCGCAAGTGCTGGTGCTGGGCAGCATGCCCGGGGGCGCGTCGCTCGCCGCCGGCCAGTACTACGCTCACCCGCAGAACCGCTTCTGGCCGATCCTGCTCGACTTGCTGGGTGCCGAACCCGGTCTTTCCTACGCAGCGCGGACCCGGCTGCTGAAGGCGAACGGGATCGCGCTTTGGGACGTGCTCGAGTCGTGTGTGCGCGAAGGCAGCCTGGATTCGGCAATCGAGGAAGCGAGCATCGTGGTGAACGACTTTGCAACTTTCTTTCGGGCGCATCCCCGAATCGAGCACGTTTTCTTCAATGGCGCGAAGGCCGAGGCGGCGTATCGGCGCCATGTGGCGGCCTGGATTCCTGACCCGGGCCGACCGCGCCGGTATCTCCGCCTTCCTTCGACGAGCCCCGCGCACGCCGTGCTTTCGTTCGGGAAGAAGCGCGACGCATGGAGAGTCGTCGTGGCCGCCGGCCGCAAGTAATTAAATGGGGCCAGGCTCAATTATCTTGGGAATACAAGCGATTCCAGGTCCGCTCGGAAAATTGAGCCTGGCCCCATTTAATTCATGGCCCCATTTAATTCAGCGCAAGCGGTCCCTGCGGGCGTGGGG
>CANKMT010000139.1 GCA_947482825.1 Betaproteobacteria bacterium
CGACCGTGACCCGCCCATTCGAGCAGGTAGCCGAGCCGACGTACAGCCGAGTTTTCGTATGCGGCAGCCGCCTTTGCCAGCGTGCGCGGATTGGCCTTTGCGCCAATCTCCTTGGCGATATGCGCGACGCCGTTGATGCCGGCCGCCTTGTGGAAGTAGCGTACGGAATCGAGCAGCGTCAGTTCGACGCCGGCCACCTTTGCGAAGCCGGCATCGCTCTTCATCTGACCGACCAGCTCGGGCTTGTTGACTTGAGCAAATGCCTCGGGCATCTGATAGATGAACTGCAGGCGGTGACGACCCAGCTCGAAGTCACGCAACTGCCTCGGGACGACGACCTGGAAGACCATGCTTGCCTGATGCGACGAGCCGTGGAATGCCGCCGCGCGCAGCAACGAAATGCGATAGTCGATCCCCTGATGCTTCATCAGCGGATCAATCCACTTCACTGGGTCTGGCGCGCCGGCAATCTGGTCTTCGGGGCGCAGGATCAGATAGAAGCCGTGCCTGGGGTTCGCCAGCCGGTGCTTGCTGATTGCCCGCGTGAGCGCCGCGGCTAGTGCCTGCGGCTTTAAGCCCAGCGCAGCGGATACATCATTCCGGGAGAAGCAGGCGCGGCCGTGCCTGAGCAGATCGTCGAGGTAAGAATCGAGGGAAGCCATGCCATAACATACGCAAAACAAGACAAATAATCAATAGTTTTGCATATGCTTTAGGTTACTCCCACTCAATCATCAACGGCACCGATAAACCGTTGTCACGTATAGAACTTTTTTCAGCGAGTAGCATTTCTACCGTCAGATCTACCGTCATTTCCATCTGATACCCAAAATTAGCATTCAGCATCTATCGCCTGCTATCGAAACCTATCGTCGGTCCAACGCGCGTACCCTTCAGGATCTATCGGTACCTATCGCTGGCAACGTTTTTCTCGCCATGCAAGCTTTCGGTATCTATCGAGGACTATCGGCAGCGCTGATTCAGTCGAAGAAAATTCACGCTATGCGACGACTTCGAGACCACGCTTCTGCACAAGGTGAAGCAGCTTCAGCGCCGTTCCAGTGGGGCGCTTCTGACCGATCTCCCACTTCTGAACCGTCGAGACACTGGTATTCAGGAGCGCAGCAAATACCGCCTGGCTGACACGCGACTGAACGCGAATTTTTCTGATCTTGCTGGGCGACAAAGGCTCGACCGGCGGCAGACACAGGCGGTCGAATTCGCGCAGCGTGACCTGCTCCATCACGCCAGCGGCATGCAGCCCCTTGGCCGTCTCGTGCACGGCCTCAAGAATTGCCGATTTAGTCTTGCGCATCGCAATTTACCTCCATCAATTCACCTGCACGTTGTGCGGTAACCAAAGCCGGCGGCGACAGCGACAACAGGTGCGAGGCCAGTTTCTTCAGAGAATCTTCCTCGTCCTTGTCGATATTGCTCCGGACATTCTTCGGAAAGCCGAATACAAAAAACCACTTGCCACCCCTGTTCGTTGCCACCAGCGTACGAAACCCGCCGCTCTTGCCTTGACCCGGGCGGGCAATCCGCTTCTTCAGTAGCCCGCCGCCGAGATCGGCCTCATACAATCCAGCCTGCATTTCACGGACGGCTTCACAGAGGGCACGCGTGCTCAAGTCTTGTTTTCTGGCCCAACGGTCGAACCATCTGGTCTTATAGATCGCCATCCGCTCCCCCGTTGCTGTTTATAGCACTGCGTGCTATGCTTTGCAAGCTCTATATAGTTGATGATCACTGCCCGACTATTGGCGCCCCTAAACTGCGGAAGACATTTGAAAGTTCAATCGATCTCGAAAGCGCATACGGATGATCGGGATGGCCACAAGCCCTGCGTCAAGCGGACCGGCCGGCAGCCAATTCGAGGCTCAGGTTGGTGCGCATTATTTGTTGTCCATGCTCGTGGGCACGGAGCCTCGGGGGCTACCCGGCACGACGATCGCACGCGTCAAGTTTCAGCGCGCGGCCGAAGGGCACCCGCTTGACGATGTCATCGTCGAAGCTCGGGACTATCGAGGCCAACCCGCGGTTCTGGAAATCCAGGTCAAGCGAACGATTTCGTTTACCGCTAGCGACACGGTGTTCAGAGACGCCGTGGCCCAGATCGCCGACGCCGCGCGCCGGCCGGACTTCTGGACCCGTCGTCACCACCTCGCGATCGCAACAGCGCGAAGTTCCCGGAAGATCGATGGAGCCTACCAGGACGTCCTGACGTGGGCGCGCCAGATCGGGGACGCAGCCACTTTCATGGCGCGGATCAACCGGCCGGGATCAGCGAACGAGGACATGCGCACTTTCGTACGCACGTTCGCGTCACGGCTGGTCGAAGCGGGAGCTGCCAACGACGACGAGACCGTCTGGAAGCTGTTGCGCCGGCTTCAGATTCTCGTTTTCGATTTCACGGCGCCCGGCTCCGCGTCGGCCGAACTTGCCCTGGAACGAGCTACCCGGGTACTGCACCCGGACGATATGGGACGTGCCGGAAGCCTCTGGACCGACTTGGAAGCGCTTGCCATCGACGTTGCGGCGGGCGGTGGAGACCGCACCAAGGACGAGCTCGGCGAGCATTTGCGGCAGAAGACCTTTAGGCTCACCGGCGACCGCAGGTACGCGACCGCGCGTGCGGCGCTGGCCGAAGCATCCCGCCACGCGCTTGCCGACATCCGCGATCGAGTCGGCACCGTCCTGCTGACGCGGCATGAGCGGACAACCGCGGTTCACACAGCGCTCGACAGCGGTCGCTACCTCGAAATTCGTGGGGATGCGGGCGTCGGGAAGTCCGGCCTTCTGAAGCACGTCGCCGAGCAAATATCTGCGGAGGGGCAGGTTTTCGTACTCAGCCCGGGGCGCGTGACGCCGGGGGGCTGGACCGCGATGCGGTCCGTGCTCGGGTTCGATGGGTCCGCCCATGAACTGCTGTCCGATCTGGCCGGCGACGGGGGCGTCATCCTCTTCCTCGACAACCTGGACTTCTTCTCTGAGGCGGAACGCACGACGGTAGTTGATATTGTTCGTGAGGCTTCGGGCGTTCCCGGCCTCGCCGTGGTGGCAACGGCCCGGCGCAACTTCGGAACAGAAGAACCCAACTGGCTTCCATCCGAGGGGCTGGCCGCATTGGGCCGTACCGAGCCCATCGTAATCGGCGACCTGAGCGACGCAGAGGTTGACGAACTGAGAAATGCCGCACCGCAGCTTGTGCCCATCCTAGACGATGCCCATCCGGCGCGCGACGTGATTCGAAACCTATTCCGCCTCTCTCGCCTCGCGACCCGCCCCGAAAGCGATCCCGTGCCGCGCACCGAGTGCGACATGGCTGCGCAGTGGTGGCAGACAGCCGATGGCAACATCGACGCAGAACACCGCGTACGTGCACGGCTCCTTCGGGCGTTGGCGGTACAGGTCATTGAACACGGCGAGCCATTGGATGTCCGCGATCAGCCGCCTGGTGCCGTGGACGCTCTGGTCAGTAGCGAGAGCTTACGGGACCTGTCCGACGATCACGTTGCGTACCGTCACGATGTGCTTCGCGAATGGGCGATCGCGAATCTGTTGCACGCGGAATCGGCGACGATCGACCACCTGCCCCTGGATCGCCCTGCACCGGCTGCACTGTCGCGTGGCCTGGAGTTGGCCGCCCGCATGGCAATCGAGCGCGTGCCCGACAGCACGCATTGGCAATCGCTTCTCGATCGCCTTAGCAGGGACGGCGTGCATGGTTCATGGCGCCGAGCAGTCCTGCTTGCGCTTGTACGGTCCGAAATCGCAGGCGAACTCCTCGCACGCGCGTCCGGCTATCTGTTCGCCAACCGGGCCAGCGTGCTTCGCGAACTCATCAGGACACTGATGGCGGTCGACGTGGAGCCCGCTTCGCGGTTCTTTGCGGCATTCGGTATCGATGCGTCGGGAATTCCTGCCAGCATAACCGTGCCGAACAACGCCTCGTGGCATCGGCTGATCGGCTGGTTGCTAAGTCTCGGACAGAGCCTCCCGCCTGCGGCAATCCCAAGTGTGGTCGATCTCTACACCGGTTGGTCCACCGGCATGTTCGGGCGCGATCCCCTCACCCCCATTCTCGTTGAGCGGCTCTATCGATGGCTGACAGAGCTGGAAATTTCTCTTCACCCCGACAACTTTTCCGACCGGCGGGAGCCATTCAACGGCGAAATCGAGCACGACCGGATGCACTCGCTGGAGTCGGACGTCCGAACCGGATTCCTCATGTTCTGCAATCGGGCGCCCCAGCTGGCCGTTCAGTACCTGGAGGCGTTGAAGCAGCGTCGGCACGGTGAAAGGATTGTGGCAGGCATCCTCAAATTCCGGGGATCCCTCGCCCAGGCGGCGCCCGTAGAACTCGCCGAGTTGACGGCAGATGCGCTGATACCGAAACCGCGATCCCGCGACTGGCACGAGTCCCACGACCTTGATGGCCCGTTCGATTACCTCGATCATGAATTTTTTCCTGCCTCGCCCTCGCAAGGTCCGTTCCTCGATCTCCTCACCCACGCCCCCGAGCAGGGGAAATCGCTAATCCATCAGCTGGTCAATCACACGATATCGTTCTATAGCCACGACCAAGACTACGGCGACGATGCGATAACGATCCCGCTCACCGATGGCGCACGACCCTTCCCCTGGCAGCGCACCTACGTTTGGTCACGCGAGGGATCCAGCCATAACAGTGTCACATCGGCCTTGATGGCATTGGAAGCATGGGCGCATCGCCGCATCGAGGCAGGCGAAGGCTTCGAGTCCGTTCTTGCCGACGTATTGGGGCCTCCCAATTCCTGCGCCGCGTTTCTTCTCGTAGCGGTCGATCTCATTCTTTCGCATTGGCCCGCGTCACGCGAAGCGGCGGTTCCGTTCGTGGCGTGCCCTGAGCTTCTCTATCTCGACCGAGAGCGGCACACGCACGACAACTTTGATTATCCGGACCTGTTTGGTTTCAAGGCGCTGCAGAAAGAGCCGGCAGGCGCCATCAGTCTGGAAGCCCTGAAAAAGCGTCCGTCCCGCCGGGTAATGCTGGACCGCCTGCTTGATCACTATGCCGTGGGCCGGCCGGAGGAGCAGCGTCAGAGGGTGGAGGCGCTGCTTCGAGACGCGGTGTCACGCCTCGGCGCATATACAGCCAAGTCCACCCTGCGCGATCCAGCGTTCATGGCTGCGCATGCCCTGAATCGGATCGCCCCGGCCAATCACTCGGAGAGAACCGTCACGCTGCAGGACGGCACACAAAGGACTGGGTCGCTGTACGAATCGCCGCCGGCCGAGAGAGACCATTTCGCAGCGCTGCAATCCGACGTCCCGGATCGCCTTGCAGACACGAACATGCAGGCGGCACTCGGCAACGTACTTGATGATGCGTCGAAATCATCCGCCAAGCTTGCGGCTGTAGCTGCGGCGTGGGGTCAAAGCCCGGTAGCCACGACGAAGAAACAAGGCGCAGACGACGATTGGATGCGCGAACAAGCGGTCTTCGCCACTGCCTTGGTTGTCATGCGCGACGGCGATGCCGAGCTACGGCGTCGCCATGCGACATGGGCGCGCGACGTCTTTGCTCAAGCCCTGCAGTCCAAAGACGATCCGGTTCACAGGGTTCGCGCTGGTCTGCGTTTCAATCCGATCGCCATGGCGTTTGCCGGGATGATCCATTCCCTCAGGGAGCAATGCACACCCGCTGATGTGCGCGCGCTGCTGGAAATCGCGGCGCGCAACAATCCCGCTGCCGCGCATGGCTTGGGCGCAGCAACCGCCGTACTGGCCTCCGTCGATGACCGGTTGCCGCGAGCCATACTGCGTTGCGCCTTCACTGCGTCTATCCAACTGACCCGAAAGTGGGACCGTACAGAGGAGGAGGCAGCGGTGCTGTCCGCCGAATACCGGCAACGCGTGGGCGCTGCCGTCGACGCCGAGATGAGATGGCTCGCAGGTGAGCGTGGGGAGCCCACCTGGCCGCCTTTTCCTTCCAAGACGCCGCGACGCCGACGGCGCATTCGCCTCCCGGGCGGGCCTACGCCGCAGGAAAACACGGAACCGAAGCCCACGAGGCCGGGCGAATACGCCGACGAGCAAGCCGCTGCATTGTGGCTCCGGCAGATCTATGACCTTACAAGCGACGCGACTCGGTCGTGGTTGCGCGACATTGCCCGGACCTACGCGTCATGGACCGCCGAGGCGAACGGGTCGGGGCTGGCCGCGCACGACGATGTAGACGATCCTCCCCGTGAATGGAATGACGCCTACTTCGGTCTGGTTGCGCGTTGCCTGCCCGGGCTCACCCTGCCAGAGGCAGAGACCCTTTCGGTAACGGCAATTGCCGCGCTGCCGGATGAATCGTTCTTTGACCTGACGACGGATTTTCTGCGCGCCGTCGATGCCGTCTACTTCAATGACGGCGGCCTGGCTGA
>CANKMT010000140.1 GCA_947482825.1 Betaproteobacteria bacterium
GCCACCCGGCGAGCCATCGAGAATCCCGGCACCGTCACGCTGCCACGCCAGCTCTCGCCCGACTGAGTCTCGCCTCGCTCGCACCGCCCGTGAGCCTGCCGGAGATCACACGCCCCCGCGAGACGGGGCTCGGCGAGCCCTTACGATCGAATTGGGAACGGGTGATTCCTTTCCTCGCATTCCCGCGGGACATCCGCCGGGTGATCTACACCACGAACGCGATCGAGTCGCTGAATTCCAGCCTGAGGCGCGCGGTGAAGATCCGCGGCCACTTCCCGAACGACACGGTGGCTACGAAGCTGCTTTACTTGGTTTTGCTCAAGGTGCAGAAGAAATGGACGAGGGCGATGAAGGACTGGTCGGCCACGCTCAACCAGTTCGCCATCTATTTTGAGGGCCGGCTCCCCGAGTGACGCGAGTCAGGCACTTACACAAAAATCAGGACACGCCCGCAGAATTCTCTCTAGCTTCTCGACTAGGTTCGGGATCGTGCCTGCTTCGGTGGCGAGCCCGAAGACATCTTTGCTGGTAGCGACCCAGACTCCGGCATCGGCGTCCCGAGTGGCCAGGATTGGAAGCCATCGATCCATGACTGCATCCCGATTGGCGGTCCAAGCCGCCTGCTGGCCATCAAGTTGAACTAGGAGTGGGACGGATGCCCCCCCAGATCTTTCACCGCTAGGTTACAGCCCCATCTCCCTTAACCCTTCCTGCCACGGCACTACGTCGATGCCGTCGATCCGCCGTCGCGTTTCACCAAGGTACAGCACCATTGCTGCGTGCCGCTTGCCGTACCACTCGGCGAAGGCGCGCAATCCGCGCAGGTCGCCGGATCCCACGTTGCGCGACGCTTTTACCTCGAGAGCCCACAGGTCGCGGCCGCGCTCCACGATGAAATCCACTTCCGAACCGTGTTCGGTGCGGTAGCTCGAGATTCGACGCTCTTCGTCGATCGCGGCGCAGCCGGCCACTAGTTGCGAGAATACGAGGTGTTCGAACATTGCGCCGATGCGATCGGCCGGTGCGTCGAAGCTACCGAGAAGACCGTTGCGGACGCCGCCGTCGAAGAAGTAGTACTTCGGATGCTTGACCAGCCGGCGCGCGCTCTTTTTCGTGAAGGGATCGACCCTGTGCACGATGAGGGTGTCCTCGAGGATCTCCGTGTAGCGCGCAACCGACTGTCGCGTCACCTGCGCGGCGGCAGCGAGTTTGGACAGGTCGAAGTGGTGCCCCGCCCATTCGCCGGTGACGTGCAGGAAGCGCGCGAATCCTTCGAGATTGCGCGTCAGACTTTCGGCCTGCACTTCCTCCCTCAGGTAGGTGGCCGCGTACGAACGCAACGTCTTGCGACGATCCGAGCTGTCGGGATCGCTCCACACTCCGGGCAGGGTGCCGGTGGCCAGCGCTTGCTTGGTGTCGAGCGCGTAGCCGCACTCTGCCGACGTGAGCGGACCCAGGTGGTAGGTGTGAATACGACCCGGAAGCAGATTGGCGTTGCCGCGGCGCAGCTTGCGCGCGCTCGAGCCCGTCAGCAGAAAGCGCAGCCGGTTGCCTGGACGGTCGAGGAGAGCCTGCGCGGTGTTGAGCACACTCGGCAAGCGCTGCACTTCGTCGAGGAGAACAGTGGACCGCGGTTTGCGGGGCGGCAGCGCCGCAAGCCTTTCTTCGAGTTCCGCCGGATTGCGGGCGAACTCGAGGTAGGTGGGTTCGTGCGCGAGGTTGATCGACAGGTCCGGGGAGAGGGCCGCCATCAACGTGGACTTGCCGGTCTGGCGGGGGCCGAGCAGAAGCACACTGCGGGTCGAGCGGGAAAGGAGGGGCTGGAGGAAGCGTGGGACCATGCGGGCAGATTAGCGCGTAATCTGACCGCGTGCCAGCGGGGCCGGTTCGGGGGCATGCGTGGCGCTCACCTCCGAACCGGACACCTCTACAGTCGTCTCCAGGTAGACTTTCATCTTCACGCCCGGATCGTAGGCGGCACGTCCCTCCTGGTCAATGACCTTCGCGGTATAGCCTGATCGCGAGGTTCCGTATACGGGCGCAGGGGCTTGCCGCCGCCAACGTCCGATAGGTGGCACGATGACAACTCGAGGGTTTGTGGCGCCTACGATCCCGCTTCGGAATATGTCGCACAGAGGTTTGTGCAGCTCCCGGACGACCAGGCCAACGAGGTGTTTGCCCTGGTCGACGCGCTGGAGCAGGACGACGACGTGCAGCGGATTGCGCACAACCTCGGCTGAGACCGGGGGGAATCGCGATCGACTCCAGTTCGTTGATCGCCTCCCTAAAATCACAGTGTGTCCCCTTGATGCTCAAATGCCGACGCCATACGCGATACGTCGCGGGCGTTCAGTCCGTGGGTCGTGGCGCAAGCGCGCCACTGCGCGACAGCGGTCGGTATTGGAAATCAGGATATTGAACACAATGCGCCGCCGTAGCTGCGCACAATCCTGCACGGGTTGCGAGCCGAACTGACGCAGTGCATCGACAATCTCCAGATAGCTGTGATCCTCATTCTCGGCTGCACCCAGCATCGCCATAGCGGACAAGACCGGGATGCGAATATCCCCGTCGCGGTCGAAGCGGCGCAGCAACAACGCGGTCCGGTCGGCCACCTTTGCCAATCTCCGCGTTGACACCGCGATGCCAGCGTGGTGGGTGAGATCGAGCGCCACAGCTTCCCAGTGCATGACAGGGTAGGCGTCATCGGCTTGCGGGAATTTTGCAATGGAGAGTTGACCTTGAAGATCAAGCACAGAGGATTTGGCGCGTGCGCCGCCTAGCGATGAGCCTGGCGCAAGGATAAGACGCAGATCGTTCTCGTCGTCACCGTCGGCGGCAACGCGCATGGCTGCGTTCAACAATTCACCCAAGCGAATAAGTGGCGGAACGTTCGCGCCGTCACCGCTAGCGAGAAATGGGCCACCCAACGCTTCCTTGAAACGCAGTGCGCCTTGGCGGGCGATGTCACCGACGCCCATGAGGAAATCCACTTCACCCAAACTGCGCGGTGCGCGCCCTTCTGCCTGCGCGCGGCGGCGCTCATCGCGCTGGATCAGATTGCGGCCCCAACGGTCGGGCGCAGAATCCCCGAACGCACCAAACAACGCGCGACCCTGCTGGGTGTGTTGCGGACCTCGCCCAAGCATCAAGGCTGGCTCCAGCGCAAAGCGTGCTGGGCTGGCCAGCCAATCCGCGTCATATTCAAAGGTGGCGCTTTCGCGGTTGCGGGCGCGGCGCGCCCATAGGCGTCCCGCAAAATGCGCGACTCCCGCCTGATGGGGCCGCCGTGAAACTGAGCCAGGCCCCGGGGCAGTTTCTCTAGCGTTTTTTCGGTTTGGTGTCCTCCCCTGTCTCGGCTGCGGCCTCGGGGGTCGGGTTGGGCATGGCGGCGGCGCATCCGGTAGCTCCGGCCCTTTGTGACGATCACGGTGGCCCGGTCGGCGAGCCGATCGAGCAGAGCAAAGACCCTGGGCCATTCGGCAAAGGGCAGATTGGTGGTGAGTTGATAGGCATGTGAAGGTGCACTACCGCGGGCTGAAGAAGAACACTGCGCAGTTGTCGACGCTGTTCGCGCTGTCGAATCTGTGGATGGTGCGCAAAACACTGCAGGTACTGGATGGACAAATCCGTGCGCAACCGGCCAAAGCGGCCTGAAATGGCGAGAGAAATGGCCCAGTGCGAGGCAAAACCGCTATGCCACACGCAGATTCGGCACTCGGAACCACCGAATCGGCGCATCGCGATCACGTCGCTACTGGATGCACATTTGCCGGTCACTTGTGCAGACCTTCCCTAGGCCACGTACTTGTCAGTGCACGACCAACAAGCACTGGGTTCCACTGCTGACCTGCTGCACAACCGACCCTGTCAAGCCCTCAACCGGCAAGGCCCCACTCAGACCTTCCGCGATCTCATGCGAGGCATCGCCGAACAGATTCAGGCCACAATCCACCGTTAGTGCGCTTCGAGTGGAGCGCTGCATTTCAGATTTGAGGCTGCCCTGAGATGTCGTGCGAGATCAGCCGGTGAAGGCGAGCCCCGAGAGCCAAGATCCAAAGCAAAGAAAGAGCGAAAAATGATCGGACTTTTCAAGTATCTCGACCCTCAGGACGTGTCTGTCCTGGCAGGCGCGATCGTCGGGGCATGCCGATCTGGCAGCGGGTGGGCCAACCCGATCCAACCGCGGTACCTGAAAGCGATATTCTCCAGTCTGCTGTCTTTTGAGGCCGACTTCAACACGCTACCCGCTTGCAGCCTCGATACAGCGCAGGCAGTGTTCGTCACGCAAGAGCAGCGTGCCGAGGTGGTTGAACTGATGTTGGCCGTTGAACTGCTCTCGCAGCCGATCTCACTGGATCAATCCGCCTCCATCGAGTCCTGGGCGAGAGCGCTGGGCGTCGATAACAGCGACATGCAGGTTGTCCGAGAGACGGCGCTGGGGTCGCATCGGATCGCTCAAGCGGACCTGTATCGCCACGGCTACTGGGGCGAGATGGCTCGAGGGGATGCGCGCTTCGAGAACCTGCTCGAACAGTTCGGGACCAAGGCCTACGCCGTGACTGTGGAGCCAGATGCAGCCGAGGCCGCCCGGTGGCAAGCGCTCGAATATTGCGCAGCAGGCACGTTGGGCCGTGCTGTCTGGGAGTTCTACGATATGCACCGCTACGGCTTCCCCGGCATTGTCGGCTCTGCCAATGCGCTGACCGCGCTGCACGACTGGATTCACGTGCTGATCGATTACTCACCGACCGGGCTCGGCGAGATCGAATTGGGTGCCTTCAGGATGACATCCAGCTCACTCCCGGGTGCAAACCTGTCGTTCCTGGCAGAGCTGGGCTTCTGGCAAAGTGGCACCATCGAGAGCGTATTGACCGGCTGGCATCGGGAAGCCTTTTCGATGGACGTGCCGGGCGGTACGGAGCGCGTGGCGGACGCTATGCGGCGCGGCCGGGACTGCACCCGCGACTTCTACCTCGATTGCGACTTCTTCGATTTCAAGGACGCCGACGTCGATGCATTGCGTGAGGCGTGGAACATCATCCCCAAGGGTGTCCCCGACTCGCCGGGTTGGCAGTTCAGTTGACCCCCACATCCTGATGGAGATTCGAGGATGGTCTGATCAATTGACATCCGGCGTGGGTAGTGCGGCGAAGCCGATGAGATTGGCGTCTGTGGCTCTAATGCCTGCCGTGAATCGCCCCTTGTGGCCTAATAGCTCATTGCTTTCCCCTGATAGTTTGCTCGGCGCGCTTTGGTTTTCCAGCGTGCGCGCGGCGGCCGCGTTGTTCACTTGCTGCGGCCCGTTGGCGACGTTGACCTGCCTCGCATAGACGGTGGGCGGGTTCTTGATGGCGGCCAACGTCTCGATGGTGGCCCGCGATTGACTCTGCGGCTTGAGCGCCAGCCGCAAATAAGTCTCGGCAGCGCCCAGGTACTCGCCAAGGTTCAGCGCGGCACGGCGAGCCAGCTCACCAAAAATGGCATTGAGCGCGGCGGCCTGGGCGCTCAGCATGCGTTCAGCGGCGCCAAGGTCGCCAGCGTTGACCTGCTCGCCTTGCGACTTCAGCGACTTCACCATGTCGGTCAAAGACAGCTCGCCGTGGTCCATCCCAAGGTATCGCACCATGACCGAACCATTCGGTGCGATGCCCTCGGTCATCAGGTCCGACAATGCGCGGTCGTACTCCACCCCCGGTTGATAGCCGCCATAAAGGCCCGATTGCGCGTCATCGGACGTGATGTCCCTCCACGCTCGCCGACGCCGACGACACCGCAGCGAGCATCGTCGCGTGGGCGCGCTCGCAGCAACTCGCGGAAGTCGTGGCATTCGCGCCGACGGTCGGCCCCGTCAGCGACACCGGCCCGCGCCTTTCGAGCCAACTCGCCGAACTGGGGATTCGTCTCACCTTCATCCAGCGTGCCTCCGATGCGCACGCCTTCGCCCTCGCGAGCGCCGGTTTCTTTCCCTTCTGGGAAAAGATGAGCCGCCACCTTCGGTCTTTGGATTCTGCCACGCCGTAGAACGCGCAAGGGCCTCCGCAGGCTCAATCGGCGCGCGCCCTCCCTTTCATCATCCGGCAGCGGTCGCTGCAAACTTTCACTTCGTCCCACACGCGCTCCCATTTCTTCCGCCACGCAAAGGGACGACCGCATGTGGCGCAGGTCTTTTCGGGAAGGTGCTGCTTCTTCACGCCTTTCATGGCTGCTCGGCGGCGGGCGGTTGTTGCTCGTTCATTTCTCGGAGCGAATCGAGATAGGCGTTCTTCGGCGCGGGCTTGGCGGGACGCTCCTCGGTGCGGAGCATTTCGTCCACGCGTCCGGCGCTGCCGGCGATAAGTTCGGCGATGAGTTCTGCTTCAGGGAGATTCTTCCAATACTTCTTCGGCATCTCGGATTGCATCGCGCGCAC
>CANKMT010000141.1 GCA_947482825.1 Betaproteobacteria bacterium
CCACATACGGCCTGCCGTTCGCATCTTTTTTCAGACGGTCGCGGAGATCCTTTGCCACATCTCGCGCTTCGCCTTTGGGGTCGTCAGCGTCCTGTCGGATGTTGACGTCGATTAGCAATGCGGTCGCGTCGGCGTCGGCCAGCTTTAGAAGAGTCATGTCCCCGTTGTCTACAGGGAAGAACGTAATGGTCGCGGTCATTTGGGTGGGCCTCCAGAAGGCGCCGGCGGTGGTAGTTGTTCCGCCAGCTGATAAATGCTATTATACGGATACTTTTTATATCCGTCTAGTAATTATACTAATAAGGCCAAATGACCGACAACCCGCGCACGGACGTGCAAGATCCGACTGCCAATCCCGCGAAACCAACTCGCTGGGGCCAGGAACGCCGAATCGAATTCATCGATTTCCGGTTGCAATGGGATGGCCGCGTCAACCGATCTGATCTCATTGAATTCTTTCGTATTTCTGTACCACAAGCGTCACTCGACTTCGCGCGCTACCTGGAGCTTGCGCCGCAAAACATCGAGTACGACCGCAGTGAAAAGGCCTATCTGACGACCCCGCAATTCCAGCCCCTTGTCGCGACCGGCGAGGCGAAGGGCTATCTCAATCAGTTGCTGGGTGTGTCATCACAGGTGTTGGAGCGCGAGGCGAGCTTCCTTGGCTGGACGCCGCCGCTTGGAGCGGTGAGCTTCCCCGGACGAAAAATTGAAGCGCCCATATTGCGGAGAGTGCTGGCCGCGATCCGTCGCAAAAGGATGCTGCAGATCGAATACCAGTCGATGAACCGGCCGAACCCGACCGTCCGTGGCATCAGTCCCCATGCGGTCGGCTTCGATGGCTTTCGCTGGCATGTGCGCGCCTATTGTCACGAGCGTCACGACTTCCGCGATTTCGTCTTCGCGCGAATCCTGAATGTCGCTTCGGATGAAGAATCAACAGCAGATCCACTCAACGATGCGGCGTGGACAAATATGGTCGACGTGGTACTCGCCCCGCATCCGGAACTCAAGGAAGGGCAGAGACGCGCAATTGAACTCGATTACGGCATGCAGGACGGGCGTGTCTCGTTCCAGACCAGGCAGGCCCTATTGTTTTATGTGCTGCGTCGATTGGGCCTGGATCGTCCTGCTCAAGGAACGCCTCAGTCACAACAAATCGTCCTTGTTAATCGTGACGCGCTCCAGCCTTTTCTGGATAACAACGGCTAGCGCTGGCCCCGAATCTTATGAAGAAGTCCCTGAAGCAACAGAATCGGCCACAGCTCATTGTATTTCTCGTGACCAACGTGTTCGCCGTCGGGGCCGCTCTATTCGGCTTGAATGCTGTCTCTACGTTGTTCGCGGAGGTCTTGGGCGGAAATTTGCCCAGCATAGGAAAGATCATCGCATTGCCCGCGGTGGCGGCACTCGTTCTTGGAATAATCAGCTGGATTCTTCCGGCCGCCATCAAAGAGACCATGGTGTTCTGGCGTGTCGGGCCACATCGTCTTCCATCAAGTAAGGCATTCACTGTGGTTGCCCCCGCCGATCCTCGAATCGACATGGCGCGATTGACGACGCGACTTGGAACGCTTCCTCACGAGCCCGAAAAGCAGAATGCGCTGTGGTACGCAACGTATCGGAAGCACGACAAAGAGCTTTCGCTTATGGACGCCAACGGAGCGTATTTGCTGTACCGTGAAATGGCGGCGCTGGTGCCTTTCATCGCATTCGTCTCATTTGGGCTCGCACTCGCGCTTCCCAGCGCAGGAGGCAATCTTGAAGTGGTCGGTGCCATCTTGTTGCTGGAGTATGTCGTGTTAATGCTTGCCACGAGAAATGCAGGCACTCGGTTGGTCAGCAATGTCCTGGCTGTTGAAGCTGCGATATTGGGGAAGAAGGAGGACACTGCTATGAGCAAACCGCGGTCCTCGAAAGCATCGAAGGCAAGATCAAAGTCACCTACTGAGTCCCCATAAGACAACCTGATGCAGATCACATTCGGGCTACTGTTGGACGGAGAGCACGGCTGGCGTCCGGCGAATCGGCTGGGAGAGCCGATTCTTGGCCCCTTGGGGTTCCTGAACCTGCTTGAGACGCGGCTCGGCTTGCTGCGCGCGGAATGCGCGCATGCGCAACGAGTGGCGCAGTACCGGGAATGTCTCAAGCGCTGCGACACACCCGATCGTTTCTACCACGCCTCGTTCGGGATCGATCCGATAGGAGTGTCCGCTTCGCTTCTGTCGTGGCGCGACGCCTGGTATCTGCACGGCTGGAACGGCGAGGCGCCATCCGGGGCAGGCATCCGGATTGCCGACATAGCAGCCGTTGAGACCGCCGCCCGCAGTCTTCTCGTTCCGTCGATCGGCGAGCGATTGGTTCGCGTGGCCGAGTTCCTCTCTCGACAGCAATCCAAGATCGAAAGCGTCGAGCTTGTCGACCCGATAGAAGCGTTTCCCAAGCGCTGGAGAGAAGTGCTCGCGAAGTTACCGGTTCGATCGGTCCGCAGTTTCGCGCCCGCGGCGGACGCGAATACGGTGCTGGGCAAGCTCCAGTTCGCATTGAAGTCCGCGCACGAAGGAAAGAAGCCCAACGGCAAGATCGCGTGGTCGGACGACGGCAGTCTCCGCGTCGTGCGCGGGGAGACGGGGCTCGTCGCGGCGCGTTGGGTCGCCCAGGCTTTCGCGTCGCGGGAGACGGAGGTTGCGATTGTCGCCGAGCAGGACCGCTCGTTGCTCGACGCCACGCTCGACGCGGTCGACATCGCGCGGCAGGGGTTACAGGATTCGAGCCCGCTGGCACCCGCGCTTCAGGTCCTGCCGCTTGCGCTCGCCACGGTTTGGGAACCGCTCGACGTCTATGCGCTCCTTCAGTTTCTCTCGCATCCGATAGGCCCGGTCCCCGGCTATGCCCGCAGGCGACTGGCCGAGGTGATCGCGGAACGTCCCGGAATCGGTGGCACGCGTTGGCGGGAAGCCATCGCCGAGATCGAAGTGCGTTACCCGGATCGGACTGCGGATTTTCGGAAGGCTGTGTCGTTCTGGGTCGAGCATCCACGGTACAACCCCGCACAGGGTGCACCGGTTGCGATGCTGCTCGAAAGAACCCGCGGGGTTCGCGACTATTTCGCCGCTAGGCTTGCCGATCAGGACCCCATTCGCAGCGCGTCGAGCGCGACGGGCTATGCACAGGCAAGCGCGGTGGCTGCGTCCCTCGATGCATTGGCGGGCCAGGGGGAATCCTCGATCACACCCGTGGAGCTGGAGGCGCTGATCTCTCAGTGCACGGCCCGTGGCGCGCCGAACTTCGCAATGCATGCCCAAGTCGGCTGCGTGCCGGCGGCTTCCGACCCGGGGGCATTGGTCGAACCCTTCGATCGGGTGGTCTGGTGGCAGATGGGAGCGCCGTCGCTGCCCGGCCACTATCCGTGGAGCCGAAGCGAGATGGACTCGCTAGCACGCGCCGGCACGGAACTCCCGTCGCTCGGCGATCTGCTGGCGCGTCGAGGAGAGGATTGGCTTCGCCCTATTTTGAATGCGCGAAAGCAGCTTGTGCTCGTCCTTCCGCCTCCGGGCGAAGAGATGCACCCGCTCTGGCAGGAAATCCAATGGTTCGTCGACGGGGTGCGACTGGAGCTCCTGGAAGACCTGGTGACCGGTCGCGCCGGTAAACAACTACCGGAAGTTGCGCACGCCCATCTCCCGCAACGCAGCCGATGGTGGAGCGTGCCACCCGAGGTCAAGATATCGCTTCGCCCGCAGGAATCCTATTCCAGCCTCAACGCTTTCCTGAATGCCCCCTATCAGTGGGTTCTGAAGTACAAGGCGCGGCTATACCCGTCCAACCTTCTGGCGGTGGCCGACGAGAACCTGCTCTACGGCAATCTCGCCCACAGGCTGATCGATCGGTTCTTTCGCACCGACGGCGCGCAGGCGCTGCGGGGCGACGCCTTGAAGGCCTGGTTCTCGCGCGAGTTCGCGACCGTCGTCGCAGAGGAGGGCGCGGTTCTATTGATGCCTGGCCGGCGCTCGGATTACGAACGGCTGCGCTCCGCGCTGGAGCGCGCAATCGGAGAGATCCAGCGGCAGTTCGGGGCGGCGGGGATCGACGCGGTGGAGTCGGAGCGTGATCTTGCCGGGACGTTCCCGGGCGGCGCCCTCGAAGGGCAGGCGGACCTCGTCGTGCGCAACAAATCCGGCCAGCGGGCCATCGTCGACATGAAATGGTCTGGCGCCAACTACTACCAGGACCGGCTCGCGAAGAATCGGCATCTGCAGCTAGCCGTCTATGCCGAGATGTTTCGGCAGGAAACGGGTGCCTGGCCGCAGGTTTCCTACTTCATCCTCAAGGCGTCTCAGCTCCTTGCACCGGACAAGGCGTTCTTTCCGGAGGCCCGGCTGGTTCAATCCGGCGCAACGGGATCCACACCGCTCCTTTGGGAGCAGTTCATCGCCGCATGGAGATGGCGCCGATCACAGATCGATGCCGGAATGATCGAGGTCGCCGTAGAGGGCATCGAACCGACCCCGGAATCGGCGGGGCCGCCAGACGCGCTCGTACCGGAAGAGTTGCCGGAGGCCTACAACGATTACCGCTGGCTTGCCGGCTGGGAGGACTGACGGATGGCCGGCACGCTCAGGTTCGTCAGCGCAGGTGCGGGAAGCGGCAAGACCTACCGCCTCACGCAGATCCTCCACGAAAAGCTCAGCTCGGGGCAGGCCGCGCCCGGCGGCGTGATCGCCACGACGTTCACTCGCAAGGCGGCCACGGAGCTTCGCGAGCGGGTCCGCACGGCGCTCCTGGAGAAAGGCGAGTTCGCCCTTGCCAATGCGATGGGGCAGGCGCGCATCGGCACGGTGAACAGCGTGTGCGGGGGCTTCCTCGAGCGCTTCGCATTCGAAGCCGGGCTGGCCCCGGAACAACGCGTGCTGGAGGAAGCCCAGTCGGGCGCTCTCGTGCGAGAGGCGATCGATGCGGTTTCCGACAGTGCCACGGTACAGGACATCGTCGAACTCGCGCGACGATTGGGTATCGAGAGCTGGGAAGACGCGCTCAAGTCGCTCATAGACCAAGCGCGGGCGAACGACATCCCGCCCGCGCGCCTTGCCACGTTCGGCGGGCGCAACGCGACGGACCTCCTTGCACACTTTCCCGCGCCGAGCGCCGATGACCTCGACGCGTCACTCGCAAGCGCGATCGAGACCGCCGTCCCGGAGATCGAGAAGCGCGCGACCGGCAAGAAGAACACAGCCGACTACATCGCGCTTGCTCGCGAATCGTTGCGCCTTGTTCGCGGCGGCACCGCGGCGTGGGCCGACTGGGTAAGACTCTCCAAGGGTGCGCCGGAGGCGGGGCTCAAGACAATTGCTCAACCCGTGACGGACATCGCGAGCCGGTATGTCGCGCACCCGCGGCTGCGGGAAGACATCGAGCGGTACCTCGCGGCGGTCTTCACGCTCGGCGCAAAGGCGCTCGACGCCTACGCACAGCGAAAGCGCGAGCTGGGTGTCATCGACTTCGTGGACCAGGAGCACCTCTTCCTCGGGCTTCTGGAAAAGCCGACGGTCGTCGATGCGCTGTCGGAGGAACTCGACCTGCTTCTTGTGGACGAGTTCCAGGACACCAGCCCCATTCAGCTGGAACTCTTCGTGCGGCTGTCCCGGATCGCCCGCGAAACGGTCTGGGTCGGCGACGTCAAGCAGGCGATCTACGGGTTCCGGGGCAGCGACGCCGAACTGATGAAGGCCGTCCTCGGAAAACTTCCGACTCTCGGGGGCTCCAAGGAGGTTCTCGCGCAATCGCGCCGGTCTCGGCCGAACCTGGTGCATCTGGTGAATGGCGCTTTCGGCGACGTGTTCGCGCCCGGACTATCGCGCGCGGAGGTGGAACTTGAAGCCGTTCGCAAGGAACTGGTTCCCGACGCGGCCCTCGCCAACTGGACTCTTAACGGCAAGAACATACCGGAACGCGCCGCGGCACTCGCGGAGGGCATCAAGGCGCTGATTGCCTCCGGCTATCGCATCGTCGACCCCGCAAGCGGAAAGCCGCGACCCGCGCACTACGGCGACATCGCGGTGCTCTCCAAGACCAATACGGGTGTCCAGTCTGTGGCGGAGGCCCTTCGGTTCGGTTCCGTGCCATGGGCCACACAACAGTCCGGCTTGCTCTCGACCCCCGAGGCAGTGCTGGCGCTTGCATGCCTGCGCCGACTGAACGACCCACGCGACACGCTGGCGAGCGCGGAGATCGTCTCGCTCGCGGACTGCGAGGCCCCGGAATCCTGGCTGGCGGATCGCTTGCGCTATCTCGAAGGCGGTGGCGACAGTAC
>CANKMT010000142.1 GCA_947482825.1 Betaproteobacteria bacterium
TGTATCACGAAGGCCTTTGGGTGCCGATCTGCAGGATGTTCTCGCGGGGCGAGGCGAACGATACGTTCTTCGCGATCCTGCGCCAGAACGTTCGCGAGCCGGTGCAGGTGGAAGGCGACATGTACGCGCTGGCCGCCTGCAACGAGATCGGCGCCAAGCGCCTGGTCGAAATGATGGGCGAGTATTCCCTGGAGGATCTCTCGCCGCTGGCCGACTACATCATTACGCGCAGCCGCGAAGCGATGATCGCGTCCCTGACGACTTTCCCGAAGGGCTCGGCGTCGTACGAGCTGACGATGGACGGCTACGACTCACCGATCAAGCTCGCAGCGCGGCTGGAGATCACCGACACCGAAGTCGTCGTGGATTTCTCGGGGACTTCAGGGATCTCTGAGTACGGCATCAACTGCCCGAAAAACTACGCGGACGCCTACACAGCCTTCGGCGTGAAATGCATCGTGGGGCCGACGATCCCGAACAACCACGGGTCGCTTTCGACGATCCGGGTCGAGGCGCCGGAGGGATGCATCGTCAATGCAAAGGCGCCAAGCCCTGTGATGGCGAGGGCGATCATCGGCCACATGCTCCCGGATGTGGCGTTCGGTTGCCTTCACCAGTTGGTTCCGGGCAAGGTGCCTGCGGAGGGCTCGTCGTCGCTGTGGTCGGTCAAACTCGGGGCAGGGCCGGGAATCGCGGCGGGCGCTTCACGCGACGCTGGGGCAACTACCTTCAACGTTACGACTTTCCACAGCGGCGGCGTCGGTGCGCGACCGACGCTCGACGGTCTGTCGGCCACCCCGTTTCCCAGCGGCGTGCGCATGGTCCCGATCGAGATCACCGAGGCGATCTCGCCGCTGGTCGTTTGGCGCAAGGAATACCGCCGGGATTCCGGCGGCGTCGGTCGTTTTCGCGGCGGGCTCGGGCAGGTCATGGAGATCGGCAATCGCGAGAACGAACCGTTCGCGATCTTCGCCACGTTCGATCGCACCCAGTTCGCGCCGCACGGCTGCGAGGGCGGTGGCGACGGCGCGATGGGCAGCGTCAGCCTCAAGTCCGGCGTGAAGCTGCGTTCCAAGGGGCGGCAGACGGTTCCCGCCGGCGAGGTGTTGGTGCTGGAGATGCCGGGGGGCGGCGGCTATGGGTCGCCAGCCGAACGCGATCCGCAGGCGATCAAGGCTGACCTGCGCGCCGGGTTCGTGAGCGAGGAAGCGGCGCGGACCGACTACGGTTTCAAGGGGTAGGCTATGCAGCGGGCGGTCCTCGTGCTCGACCTGCTTCGCGGCGGAGCGTGGGGTAGGATTTGGAGGGGCCGAATTGGCGGCTGACTTTGATTTGGACCTCCCAAGTCTCATGCTTTTGAGAATTCCTTTGGTTGCGCGCAGCGCAACCTCGGAATTCTCAAAAGCATGAGATCCGCTAACTTCAAAAACAGAGTCCCCATGCCCGAACATCTCCGACCCATCCACTCCAGCCTCTCGCTGGCCACCGCCGAAAAGGTCATCGACGCCGCCCTCGCAGCCCGGCGCCGCGAAGGCCTCATGCCGCTGGTCGTCGCAGTCCTCGATTCCGGCGGCCACCTCGTGGCCTACAAGCGCGAAGACGGTTCCGGGGTCATGCGCTTTGACATCGCGTTCGGCAAGGCCTGGGCCTCGCTCGGCATGGGCATGTCCACCCGCCTGATCCGGGATCGACTGGCGCAGCGCCCCGCGTTCCAAGGCGCGCTCGCTTCCGTGTCCGACGGGCGCTTCATCCCGGTGCCCGGAGGCGTGCTGGTCCTCGATGCGCAAGGCGTCGCAATCGGCGCCGTCGGCGTCAGCGGCGATGCTTCGGACAAGGATGAGTTCTGCGCGATCGAAGGCATCCGCGCCGCGGGCCTCGGGAGCGAGCCCGCCGAACCGAATCCCGACTGGCGCAAGGCCGGACTTTGACCCAAGGAGAATCCATGATGAAACGCCGCTCGTTTTTGAAGCTCGCCCTCGCGGCGATCATTGCATTGTGCTCGACCGTGCAAGTCTTCGCGCAGACTGCCTTCCCCTCGAAGCCGTTGCGCCTTGTCGTACCTTTCCCTCCAGGCGGGCCGACGGATGTATTTGGCCGGGCCTATGCGGCGAAACTCTCTTCGGTGCTCGGCCAGCCGGTTATCGTCGACAACAAATCCGGCGCCAGCGGCATTGTGGGTACCCTCGAGGTCAAGCGCAGCGCGGCGGACGGCTACACGCTCAATTTCGGCACCGCTTCGACCAACTGCCTCTATCCGTTGCTCACTGACAAGCCGCAATACGACGTGCTCGCGGATTTCATTCCGATCGCCGTGGTCGGAGGCGCCAGCATCGTGATCACCGCCCATCCGTCGATGCCGCCCACCCTGAAGGCGGTGCTCGATGCGTCCCGCGCGCAGCCGGGAAAATTCCAGTTCGGCTCCCCCGGGACCGGCACGCTGATGCATATGACCGTCGAGCGGGTCAAGCGCGAGACCGGCGCCGACCTGCTGCACGTGCCGTTCCGCGGCAGCGCGCCCTCGATGCAGGCCTTGCTGGGCGGGCAGATCGGCCTTTCGGTCGATACGATCGGGCCGTCGCTGCAAAATCACAAGGCGGGCCGGATCCGCATCCTTGCGCTTGCAAGCGCAAAACGCTCGCCATTGATCGCTGATGTGCCGACGATCGACGAGGCGCTCGGCACGAAAGGGTTCGAAGCAGTGTTGTGGAACGTGATCGTCGTGCCGGCCGGAACGCCGCCGGCCGTGGTCGAAGCGCTGTCGCAAGCGACCGCGAAGGTGACGGGCGACGCCGTGCTCCAGGAACAGCTGGCCAATCTCGGCATCGAAACCGTCACGGGCTCGAACCCGGTTTCGGCCGCCGCGTATATCCGTGCGGAACAGGCCAAGTGGAAGCCGGTGATCGAGGCGAGCGGCGTCAAGGTGGCCGAATGAACCACGACTGCTTCGAGGTTTCGATCGAAGGCAAGGTCGCGCATATCCGGCTCTCGCGCCCCGAGCGGCTGAACGCAATGACGCTTGCCTTCTGGAGCGAGTTGCCGGCAATCGCGCGTGAACTCGACGCGCGCGGCGACGTGCGCGCCACCGTGATTTCGTCGACAGGCAAGCACTTCACCGCCGGCATGGACCTTTCGGTATTCCAGAACAGTGAATCGCTGGGCACCGACACCGTGGCCGCGCGCGAGAAGTTCCGCGAAAAGTTGATCGAGCTGCAGCAGAGCTTCGGCGCGCTGGCCGAGGCGCGCTTCCCGGTGATCGCGGCGATCCAGGGCGGTTGCATCGGCGGTGGGGTCGACCTCGCCACGGCGTGCTGCCTGCGCTATGCGACCCGCGAGGCGTACTTCGTCATCCAGGAAATCAATATCGGGATGATGGCTGACGTCGGCACCTTCAATCGCATGCCCAAGCAGCTTCCCGAGGCCGTGGTGCGCGAGCTCGGCTACACGGGTGATCGCCTGGGGGCCGAACGCGCCGAGCGGCTCGGCTTCGTCAACGGCCTGTTCGACACGCACGAAGCCTTGGTCGAAGGCGCGCTTGCGGTGGCGAGGAAGATTGCCTCCAAGGCGCCGGTCGCCGTAGCCGCCACAAAGGAGATGATTTCCTACACGCGCGACCATGGCGTCGGCGCGAGCTTCGAGTACCTCAATGCGCTGCAGCCCGGCATCTTCAGCGTCGGGGACATCCGGAGCGCCGTCGGGGCGGGCAAGTCGGGCAAGCCCGCGGAATTTGCCGATTTGCCCTCGAAGAGTGCGCCGAAGACAGCGTAGGAGCACCGCCATGCGGAGCACGATGATGAAGGACCCGCTCTCGCTCAATCACTTGCTCGAGCGCGCCGGAAGGTTGTTTCCCGAATCCGAAATCGTGTCGCGCCTGCCGGACAAGTCCCTGCGGCGGCATAGTTACGCGCAGTACTACGCGCGCACTCGACAACTCGCAGCCGCGCTGCAGGGCCTCGGCCTGAAGAAGGGCGATCGCGTGGCGACCCTCTGCTGGAACCACCACGCGCACCTGGAGTGCTATTTCGGCATTCCCGCCGCCGGTGGAGTGATGCATACGCTCAACCTGCGGCTCTCGCCCGACGAGATCGGCTGGATCGCGGCCGATGCAGGTGACCGCTTCCTCATCGTCGACGACATCCTGCTGCCGCTCTACCGGCAGTTCGCCGGCAAGCACGCCTTCGAGCGCGTGATCGTGTTTCCTTTCTCAGGCGCGCCGGTGGCCGGCGAATTCACGGACTACGAGAAGCTCCTGGAAGACGCGCCGCCGGGTTTCGACTACGCGCCGCACGACGAGAACGACCCGGTGGCGATGTGCTACACGAGCGGCACCACCGGCCGTTCGAAAGGCGTTGCCTATTCGCATCGCTCGACGGTGCTGCACACGCTGGTGGCTTCGCTGCCGGAGTTCTGGGGCCTCGCCGGGCGCGACGTGGTGCTGCCGGTGACGCCGATGTTCCATGCCAATTGCTGGGGCATTCCGTATGGCGCAGTGATGCTCGGAACTAAGCTGGTGTTTCCCGGCCCGCATTTGCATCCGGATGACCTGCTCGACCTCATCAAGCTCGAGCCACCGACCATGGCGCTGGGTGTGCCGACCATCTGGCTCACGCTGATCCAGGCCCTCGAAGCCCACCCTGAAAAATGGAGCCTGCCCAAGGGAATGCGCAGCCTCGTCGGCGGGGCGGCGGTGCCGGAGTCGCTGATCCGTGCGTTTGCAAGGCACGGCGTGCGCATCGCGCAAGGGTGGGGCATGACCGAGACCTCGCCGCTGGCGACGCTGAGCTACATCAAGCCGGAGCTTTCCGATGTCTCCGAGGACGAGCAATTCCGGCTGGCAGCCACCGCTGGTGTAACTGCGCCGCTGGTCGAGTTGCGCCTCGTTGGCGACAACGGCGTTTGCCCGTGGGACGGCAAGTCGGTCGGCGAAGTTCAGGTGCGCGGCCCTTTCATTACGGGCAGCTATCACAACGTCGAGAACGACCCGGCCAAGTTCAGCGAGGACGGGTGGCTGCGCACCGGCGATGTGGCCAAGATGGACGCGCATGGTTATCTCCATATCACCGATCGCACCAAGGACCTTATCAAGTCCGGCGGCGAATGGATCAGCTCGGTGGACCTCGAAAACGCGATCATGGCCCACCCGGCGATCGCCGAGGCGGCGGTCATTGCCGTGCCTCACGAGAAGTGGGGTGAACGGCCGTTGGCCTGCGTGGTCATAAAGCCGGGGCAGTCCGTGACGCCCGAGTCGCTCAACGAGGCGCTCGCGAAGAAATTCGCGAAGTGGCAGTTGCCGGACCGGTACGAGTTCCTGGATGCGATTCCGCGCACATCGACCGGGAAGTTCTGGAAGATGAAGCTGCGGGAGAGGTTCTCCGGAGCGCGGTAAATTCAGGAAAATTGTTCTTGAACCCCGCGTGGATATTAACTCTCGTGGGAGTTTTGTGCTGATACCAGTACATTAAACTGAAGTTCCTCCGTTAGAGCAATCACGTTTGAGCCTATTTGTCTCTGTAATCAAGAGCATCCGCGGTTTGGCGACGGTTGATATGTAGACATGTAATATATTTTACATTGCATCCTATATTTGATATTAATGTAGGCATGCATGTTCATACCGTTCCCAATCGCGGCTCACCCCCCACCGTGCTGCTGCGTGAGTCCTACCGCGAGGGCAATAAGGTTGGCAAGCGAACCTTGGCCAATCTGTCCGGTCTGTCCGCCGCGCAGATCGAGGCCATTCGTGCGGCGCTGCGCGGTGAACCGTTGCAGCCAGCCGCGCAACGCTTCGAGGCCATTGCGTCGCGCGCGCACGGACATGTGCAAGCCGTTGCGCTGACCATGCGCCGCCTGGGGTTCGCCGCGCTTCTCGCCTCCAAGCCCTGTGCCGAGCGCGATCTGGTGTTGGCGATGGTGGCCTCGCGCATCCTCGCACCGCACACCAAGCTGGCCACTACACGCTGGTGGCACACCACCACATTGGCCCAGGACTTCGGGGTCCTCGATGCTGATGAGGACGATCTGTACGAGGCAATGGATTGGCTGCTTGAGCGCCAGCAGGCGATTCAGAACAAACTCGCCGCTCGTCATCTGAGCCCAGGTGGCATGGTGCTCTATGACCTGTCATCGAGCTACTTCGAGGGCAGTTGTTGCCTGCTGGGCAAGTTTGGCTACAACCGCGATGGCAAGCGCGGCCTGCTCCAGGTCAA
>CANKMT010000143.1 GCA_947482825.1 Betaproteobacteria bacterium
GCGGGCTTTCGGGCAGCACCGTATTGTTTGCCTCGGTGGCCAGCCCGAAGTAGAGGACCTGGTTGATCAGCCCCCTGTCGATGGCCATCGACAGCGCGCGGCGGAAACGCACGTCGCGCAGGACCGTCCGCCAAACGGCGTCGTTGACATTGAGATTCGGGAACAAAGCGAAATGTGAGCCGATCCCTGTCCGCCAAAGCAGGGCGCGGTAGTTGTTGAGTTTCTCGTTCTTTTTAAGGAACGTGTAGTTGTTGAACTGCAGGTCGCGCGCCTGCAGATCGGATTCCCCCGCGCCCGCCTTGGCTGGGATGAGTTTTCCTTCGGCCACCCCCAGCACGACGCGATCGATATAGGGCAATTGCTGGCCCTTAGGATCGATTCGATGGAAATACGGGTTGCGCACGGCGACGAACCGGTCGGCCGGCGGGCGGGTGGTATTGACCCAGGGCTCCAGCGTCGGAAGGTCTGGGTTGTCGAACTGGTACATGTTGTCCTGCTTGTTGTGCAAGGAGGCCCAGCCACGCTTGCCGGCCTTGCTTTCACCTTCCACGACCTTGGGGTTGTATTTCTTGTGGAATTTCTTCAGGTAATGGGCGGGCCGATAGATGTAAAGCGGCGAGGCGCCTGCGAGCCGGGGCAGGAAATCCCGGTTGGGCTTGCTCCAGGAGTAACGCACCGTGTTTGCATCGAGGAACTCGACTTTCGGCTTTTCACCGTCCACTAAAAGGTCGCTTTGGGGGCCGGTGGGGCTGAGCTCCTCATTGTTGGCCACATCCTCCCAGAAATAGCGAAAGTCCTCGGTCGAGAAAGGCTGCCCGTCCGACCATCGGTGGCCCTTGCGCAGCTTGAAGGTAAAGACTTTGTCGTCCTTGGATTCGAAGCTCTCCAGGATGTCGGGAACGATGTTCAGCTTGCGGTCATACCCGACAAGCCGCGAATAGCCGTACACCACGAGCATCCGAACGTCGCGCGCCCTGCCGATGAGCATGTTTAGCGTGCCTCCGTGCTTGCCGGGCTGCAGGTCGGGCCCATCCATCGCGAAGACCAGCGGAGTTGACGGAAGGCGCTTTTGCACCGGCGGCATCTTTCCAGCCGCCACCTCTTTGCGGAACATCTCGGTCTCGACCAGTTCGGCTGCAGAAGCCGCGAAAGAAAGCGTTGCGGCGAGGACGAACGGGGCAACAATCGTTGCATACGCGGGCCGGATGATTCTTTTCATGCAGTCAACTCCGAGTGATTGGCGCTCTCGCTTGCGCGCACCAGGTGGCCTTCGCCAAGATCGATCATTGCGGTGCGGGCCGCCACTCCCAGCCGGAACGGCTCGGGCCACGCAGTGGGATCCGAAGCCCGGCCCTCCATCAGCGCCGCGAAATCGAGTTTGCGGTCGAGATCTGGTGTGGGAACCGCGGCAAGCAGCGCTCTGGTGTAAGGGTGAACGGGATTGCGGAAGAGTTCTGCATAAGGGGCAATCTCGACCAGCCTTCCGGCGCACATGACCGCAATGCGGTCCGCAATATAGTTGACGACCGCAAGGTTGTGCGAGACGAATACATAGGTCAGGTTCAACGCATCTCGCAGGTCGCGAAGCAGGTTGAGCACCTGGGCCTGCACCGACACGTCAAGGGCCGAAACAGGTTCGTCGCAAATCAGCAGCGCTGGGCTCAGCGCGAGGGCGCGAGCGATTCCGAGGCGCTGGCGCTGCCCCCCCGAAAAGCTGTGCGGGTAGCGCCTGAGGTGGCGCACGTCGAGGCCGACCAGCGTGATCAGCTCACGTACGCGCGCAAAGCGCTCGTCGGCGTCGCCGATGCCATGGATGACGAGGGGCTCGCTCAGGATGTCGAAGGCGCTCATGCGCGGATTGAGCGACCCCACCGGGTCCTGGAACACGAACTGCACCTTGCGCCGGTACGCGAAAAGTTCCGCGCCTGTCAGGGACAGGACATCCTGCGGCCCGCTTTCATCGTTGAAGATGATCTGCCCGCTGTCCGGCGTGATCGAGCGCATGATCATCTTGGACGTCGTCGTCTTGCCGCAGCCCGATTCGCCCACCAGCCCCAGGCACTCCCCGGCCCTTACGGTAAAACTCACGTCGTCGACGGCCAGCACCGGCTTGTCGCGCTTGCCCCCAAGCAAGGAACTCTTTCGGATCCCGAAGCTCTTGGTCAGCCGACTGACCGTGAGCAGCGGCGTGTTCGGATCCTTGGCTGCTGTGCCCGGCCTCGCCGACATCAGGTGATTGCTGGAAACCTGGATCTCCCTGAGCGGCGTAAGTCGCTCGCCGGGGGCCATGTTGAAGCGCGGGACGGCGCGCATCAGGGCCTTGAGGTACGGATGGCCCGGTTCGCGAAAGATGGCGTCGACCGGACCGGATTCGACGACCCTGCCCTGGTAAAGAACCACGACCTCTTCGGCCATGTTCGCCACGACACCGAGGTCGTGCGTAATGATCAGGACCGCCATCCGCATTTCACGCTGCAACTGGTTGATGAGTTGCAGGATCTGCGCCTGGATCGTGACATCCAGGGCCGTGGTCGGCTCATCCGCGATCAGGAGCGAAGGCCGGCAGATGAGGGCCATGGCAATCATTGCGCGCTGGCGCAGCCCGCCCGACAGTTCGAAAGGGTAAGTCTGGACGGCCCGCACAGGGTCGGGAAAGCCGACCATCCGAAGCATTTCGACAACCGCTTCGCGCCTCTGAGCCTTCCCCAGGTCACGATGCAGGGACAGCGCCTCCTCGATCTGGTTTCCGACTGTATGAAGCTGCGACAACGCGGTCATCGGCTCCTGGAAAATGATCGAAATGCAGCCACCGCGGATCGACATCAGCGCAGGGTCCGTCGGTGCGAGGCGGGAGATGTCGACGATGCTGCCCGGCTTCTTCGGGTCCGCAAACAGGACTTCGCCACTTTCTATGCGCGCTATCCTGGGCAGGATGCCCATGATGGTCTGGGCAATGATCGACTTGCCCGAACCGGATTCGCCCACCAGAGCGACCGTGCGGCTTTCGGGAATGCGGAATGAAACGCCGTCGACTGCCTTTACCGTGCCGGCATCGACATTCAGGTAGACCCTCAGATCGCTTACCGTGAGTACGTTGGGCATGTCACGAGCCAATCAGTCAATTCAACATACAAGTCGCCCCCCAAGGGCCGCCGGCGGCGGCTTCCTTGTGCTTCCCTGGGATGTTTCTCTGGTTTTTCCGGCGGTAGGCGGGACGACTCGCCTTGCGCAGTATACGGTAAAGATCACGTCCCTTGCGCCTGTCGTTCTGCGAAACTCCCGACTCGTCCGGCGAACAAGGCGGCAGGTGACGACCACCGGACTCCATCGATCTTCCGGGTCGCTTCGAACAAGCCCTCGAGAAAACCCCAACAGGCTTCGTCATGGACCGCGTGATGAGTGAGCCAGCCGGTGGGTTCGAGGGCGTCGGCCCTGCCAAGCCGGCGGGACTCGAGGTGTTGAACCGCGCGTCGCAGCGCCAAGTCTGCACCACAAAACCCTCGCGTGCTTTTCCAGTCGATGATGTCGACATGGGTATTCACTATCGTCAGCCCCGGTGCGGAATATGTGACTTTTCTCACACCAAATGTGCTGATACCTCCGTAGCCGGCTGCAACAATCAGCGGAACCAGCGCAGGAGAAATCCGGTTCCACGGAGGCGCGAGAACCGGTATGGCGAGACTGCCCGCCATGCCTTCCAGCTTCCTGCGCCCGCCGACCAGGCGCCCGAGAGCCTGCTCGATCGGTTCACCCGGCGGGAACTCGGACTTCTTTTCCGTCGCCAAGGCGCGATTCCGGTGATCGACCCCATGCTGAAGCACGGCCACCTCGGAGCGGAGTCCTTCGAATATCGATTGCTCAGCCATTTCGGGCACGACCGCGAGTGCAAGCGGCACCTGGGAGTCCGAAGCGAGCTTGAGCAATCGGCAAAGCGCAGGGTCAGGACGGCCCGCGTCGTCGTCGCGCCACCAGAATTCGACCAGCTTGCCGCTGTCCCGCCAACGAGCGATTTCCTCCTTTAGCGCCCGCCATTCTGCCCCTACCATTTCCATTCCCGCATCCAGTCGCAAATCAGTTCGGCGGAGCGCCCCGCCCCTTGCAGATCCACCCGGCCGCAAATTGGCCGGGGCGCCAAAGCAGCGCGATCGACCGCGGCCGCGAGCCGTTGCGGCGTCAACTCCTCCTCAGACACCAACTCGACCAGTCCCTGCTCGGCGAACGCCTGCGCACGCACGGTCTGCTCGATCTCGCCACCCCCGGCAAACGGGACGACCACCGACCTGGCGCCCGCCTGCAGGATGTCCAGCATCGTGTTGTAGCCCGCCTGGCTGATCGAAACTGCACACCTCGCAAGCAGCGCTGGGAAATCCTCGCGCGCGCGCTCCACAATGAACCTGTCCTTGCCGAGACTTCGCGCCATCTCGGCGATATGGCCGAAGTCTGCAGCGGGAGTATTTACACCGCACAGGATCCGCCAATTTGCGTTGCCCATCACCGACAGCGTGCGCGCCCGGATTGCCGTTTCGAAAAGCCTCATCCCGACGGCACCGCCCCCCGCCGAGACAATGACTTCCGGATCGGACGCGAGGCCGGCACCGTCGCGGCCCGCCTCAGGCGAGACCGATTCGGCGACATAGCCCGTGTAATGCAGTTTCTGCCTGATCTTGTCCGCATGTCGAAACGTCGTCCCAAACGGGATTACGGTTGGATCGCCATGGACAAGCACGTGGTCGAAATATCGTTCGAACGCCTCGAGCATTTCGTCCTGGCGCGCAGGGTTCTTTTGTCCGCTTCCCAGTACGTCACGGACCGAACTGACCACCAGCGGACGCCGCTCGGCCCCGGCGACTGCATCGAGAAGCGGAACAAGTTCGAAGCGCATCTGGCGTCGGCCAAAAGGGAAGAGTTCGACGACGACGACATGCGGATCGGAGACGCGCCATGCGTCGAGCAGGATTGCCCGTCGGCGCGACCTCCATTCGTCGTCGATTGGCATTTTGTGTTCGTCGACGATCGCCTTGAACGTAAAGTCTGCAGCCGCGGCCGGGGGCAATTGCACGAAGTGGACGCCTTCCATTCGCAAACCTTGGACAGGAAACCCGCCGCTCGCGAGTGTTACATCGATGCCTTGCGCAGCGAGCGCATTCGCGATCATCGAAGTTCGCCGGAGATGGCCGATTCCGAGGAGGTGCTGGACATAAAGAAACGCGCGCCGTCGCCTCATGGCATCGTCTCGCCCCGCGCTTTTAGCGGCAGTTTGAAGTTGATGTGATCGACCGCCGGCGTGCCGTCGGCCCGCAGCTTGAAGACGTGAATTGCATTCCAATCGAGCTTTACCGGCGGACGGCCCAGCATGTCCCAACCAGTCGCGTGCGCAAAGATCGACCGGATGACCCCACGATGAGTCACCGCGAGCGTCGGTTCTCCGGTCGCCGCGACCTGTGCGAGGAAACCCTTCACGCGCTCGAAAACGCGTCGCGGGCTTTCCCCGCCCGGGGGCGTGAAATCCAGCCCCAAGGCTTCATTGGCACGCATGTTCTCGCCGAGTTCTACACGCAACTCATCAAGCCGGCGCCCTTCCCACTCTCCCCAACTCATTTCTATCAGGCGCATGTCCGTGTCCGCCGATGCACTTCCAAACAGTGCCGCGGTCTCCACGCAACGCGAAAGAGGACTGGATACGATTCGGCGCGCCGCCCATTCGCCCGGAAACGAGTGCCCGGCTAGCCCGGCCCGGCCCTCGCCCGATAGCGGGATATCAGTGCGCCCTTGGATTCGCCGCTCTCGGCTCCATCCCGTTTCACCGTGCCTCAAAAGTGCAAGGAGCGTCATCGGCGCAGCGCGGCCGGCGGCCTCTGGCCGGACCTGGAAAATGGCTCCAGTAGTTCCCTGAGCCTGACCGCAGTCGCCTCCAGGCTCCGCTCGGTACCTGCAAATTTCGCCGCTGCGCTGCCCATCGAGGATCGCCTTGCCGCATCCGTTACAAGTTCCCTCGCCATCGTCGCGAAGGCGGGTTCGTCCTCAGGCGGCGCCAACAATCCGGTCATGCCGTCGCAGACGACATCCGGCACGCCGCGAACGTTTCGCGACACCACCGGGATTCCGGCCGCCTGCGCCTCGAGCATCGCCATGCCGTACGCTTCGTTGACCGCCGGCCACATGCAAAGGTCGCATGCGGCGTA
>CANKMT010000144.1 GCA_947482825.1 Betaproteobacteria bacterium
AAGCCGCAGCTGCGCGACGAATACAAGATCAAGCAGGTGACCAAGGTCACGGCGAACACGCTGGAAGAGCTGGTGAAGAAGCTCGACGACGTGAACGCGGAGGTGGCGCTCAAGGAACTGCAGGACTACAACAAGGCGGTGCAGACGGAGGTGCCGTTCAACCCGAACGTGAAAGACGGGCGGGGCACCAAGGGCCTTGCGATCCCGAAGTCGAACTGGGCGAACACGCTGGACACGGCCCCGTTCGAGGCCTATGCGGTGACGTGCGGGATCACGTTCACGTTCGGCGGCCTGCGGATCACGACCGACGCGCAGGTGCTGTCCACGGACGGCCTGCCGATCCCGGGGCTGTATGCGGCGGGCGAACTGGTCGGCGGGATCTTCTACTTCAACTACCCCGGCGGCACCGGCCTCACCAACGGCGCCGTGTTCGGCAAGATCGCAGGGGCGTCCGCAGCCAAAGCGGCTACTGCGCCTTGATGCCGGCCGTGCGGATCACCTGCGACCACCGCTTGGTCTCCACTGAATTGCGTTGCGCCGCGACGTCGGGCGAGCCGCCCAGAGGCGTGAGGCCCAATTCCCTCCAGCGCGGCGCGAGTTCCGGGAGCTTCAGCACTTGATTCGTTACCTCGTTCAGCCTGCGCACGACCTCGTCCGGCACACCGCTGGCCGCCGACATCGTGTACCAGGGGACCGATTCATAGCCGGGCACGCCGGACTCGGAGATGGTCGGCACCTCCGGAAGCAGGGGCGAGCGCGCTGCGCTGGTCACGCCGAGTGGCCGCAGGCGTCCCGAGCGGATGTGGGGCAGCGCGGTGGGGATGGTGTCGAACATCAGCTGGATCTGGCCGCCGATCAAGTCGTTGAGCGCGGGACCGCCACCTTTGTAGGGCACGTGGGTGATGTCAACGGCGCCCATCATCCTGAAGAGTTCGCCGGCCATGTGCAGTGCCGACCCCATGCCTGCCGATCCGTAAGTCAGCTTGCCGGGTTCGGCACGCGCCAGTGCCAGCAGTTCGGGGACGGAGCGTGCGGCAACGCTGGTATGCACCACGAGCACACTGGCTGCCTCCGAAATCAAGATGACAGGCTTCAAGTCCTTTGCTGGGTCGTAGGCCAGGTTGGAGTACATGGATTGCGCCGCATTGTGCGCGATCGTCGTCAATACAACGGTATGTCCGTCCACGGGGCCGCGCGCAATCTCATTGGCTGCGATATGGCCGCCCGCGCCTGCCCGGTTTTCAATCACGACCGGTTGGCCGAGGGTGGCCGCCAGGCCCGGGGCAATTGCGCGTGCGACAAGGTCAGCAATGCCGCCGGCGGAATACGGCACCACGAAACGAACTGGACGCGACGGGTAGTTTCCCTGCGCAAACGCGAGCGCGGGGAGGGCGAGCAGTAGGCAGACGAGGCCATGAAGTCGCATTGGGGGTCTCCTGTGGATTGTTGTTATTTATGTCATGAAATCATATGCGGCATTGTGAAACGACCGCAAGCCTGAAACCACCAAAGGAGACCGCACCATGAGAATCAAGCAAACTTGTGTCGGCATACTTGCCGCTGCATCGCTCGCCTGTGTTCCGCAAACTGCCCAATCGCAGGCCTACCCGAACAAGCCCGTCAAGGTGATCATCGGGTTCTCGGCCGGAAGCGAGCTTGATGTCATCGGTCGACTCGTCGCGCAGAAAATGTCGGAAAGCCTCGGGCAGCAGTTGGTGGTGGAGAACCGGATCGGCGCAGGCGGCACTCTCGCGGGGGCCTTCGTCGCGACATCGGCGCCGGATGGCTATACGCTGCTCGTCAATTCGGTGTCCCATGCGGGGGTGCAGGCCCTCTATCCGAAACTGCCCTACGACCCACTGCGCGATTTTGCAGGCGTGTCGCAACTGACCAGCGCGCCGAACGTGCTTGTCGTGGCGCCGGGCCAGGGAATCAAGTCGGCAGGAGAACTCATAGCGCGCGCGCGCCAGAAGCCCGGTGAGATCAACTTCGGGTCCGCCGGCATCGGGAGCGGCACTCACATGACGCTTGAGCAGTTCAGGCTGGCCACAGGGATCTCGGTACAGCATGTTCCATACAAGGGTGTGCCGGAAGTGCTGGCCGACACTGCGACTTCCCGTGTGAACACGTCTTTCGCTCCCATCGGCAACACCCTCGGGATGATCAAGGACGGCCGCCTCGTGCCACTGGCGGTGAGCACCTCTGCGCGCTCGCCATCCCTTCCTGATGTGCCTGCCCTTGCGGAAGGCGCGGTTCCGGGCCTGGACTGGGACCAGTGGTACGGAATGTTCGCCCCCGCCAAGACACCCCGTTCGATCGTGAACCAGCTGTCCAGCGAGGTCGCGCGGGTCCTCGGCCTTCCCGAGATCAGGGAGCGCATCCTGTCGCGTGGTTCAGTACCGAAGCCTTCCACGCCGGAGGATTTCGACGCCTTCCTTCGTGCCGAAGTCCAGAAGGTCGGGAAGGTGATCCGGGATGGCAATATCAAGATCGAGTAGCGCAAGTCCCGACCCAACCCAGGAGAAAAATGATGGCGAAGACCCCGAGAAAATCCAGGCATGAGCAGGCGACCGCGGCAATCGACAAGCCTTTGCCCTATGGCCCGCCACTGACATTGCGCGAGGCAAAGAAGATCATGGCGGCTGCGGAAGCGGAGGCAGCCCTCAACCATTGGCCGGTCGCGATTGCGATAGTTGATTCGGCCGCGGACATTGTCCTGCTCGCCAAACTCGACGGGACCCAGCACTCTAGTGCGGCGATTGCGACGGGGAAAGCGCTGACCTCAGTCAATTTTCGCAGGCCGACAAAGATGTTCCAGGACGGCATCTCCGCGGGAGGAGAAGGGCTGCGGTTCCTCGCCGTGCCCGGTGTGACTCCGCTCGAGGGAGGCTTCCCTATCGTGGCGGCGGGTTGCATTGTCGGGGGGATCGGCGTTTCCGGCGTAATGTCGCACCAGGACGCCCAGGTCGCGCAGGCTGGGATGGCGGCAAAATTTCGATGACCCGGGGTCTTACAGTCGCCGTATTCACCAAGAACCGCACCAACGCGGCTTACGAAGGCGCGCGCCTTGGCGCGGACCGGGTCGCAGCGCGAATGGGCGGAAAAGCGGTCCATTACGTCCCCGATACGCCCGACGATGTTGAGCAGCAGGTGGCGCTCGTCGACCGCGCGCTTGCGGAGCAGCCCGACGCATTCGTCTTCGTGCCTGTTCACCTCACGGCGATGAATGCGTCGATCCTGAAGATCAATGCGGCGGGCATCCCGCTGGTAAACCTGATCTCGCCTACCGGCGTGGGCGAGAGGGTTTGCTTTATCGGCTCGGATGACCGGGCGCTCGCGGCGGAGGTAACGCGCTACGTCGCGCGGCGCCTTCCGGACGGCGCGAAGGTCGTCATCCTCGAAGGCCATCCCGCGTCCGGGACCACGCACGAGCGGCTGCGCGGGATCCAGGAGGCATTGGCTTACTTTCCCGGCCTTGCGGTGGTTGCCTCGGCGCGCGGCGACTACCAGCGCGACATCGCCTGCGAGGCTGTATCCGGCCTGCTGAAGCACGGCATACGGTTCGATGCGGTGATCGCATCTAATGACACGATGGCGCTAGGGGCCCTGGACGCGCTGGATCGCCTGCAGCCGGGCGTGGCGCTGCCGCCGGTGGTCGGGGTGAACGCGATTCCTGAAGCGATAGCGGCGATCAAGGCAGGGCGGTTGCTTGCAACGGTGGACTTCGACGCAATGAAAATGGCGTGCATCGCGACCGAGGCCGCGTTCCGCCATCTGCGTGGCGAGGCAGTGCCGCCTTCGATCACGCTGCCGGTGCAGGTCGTGGATGTTTCCAACTGCGCACGTTGGGATAGACCGTACGACGCGCGTGAATGTCCCGACTGGGACGAAGTGACGAGGAGCCGGAATTGAAAGCTGGGAGACTGTTGCTGTTCATCGTTGCGGTGTTGTCGGCGGGCGCGGCCTGTGCGCAGGTTGACTTTCCCTCGAAGCCCATCCGGCTGGTGGTGCCTTTCCCGCCAGGCGGGGCGACCGATGTCCTCGGGCGGATTGCCGCGCGGCGGCTCGGCGATTTGTACGGCAAGTCGGTGGTGGTGGAGAACAAGCCCGGTGCAAGCGGCCACGTAGGCGCGGCCGAAGTCGCGCGCTCCGTGCCCGACGGCTATACGCTCGTTGCCGGCACGATCGGGATCCACGCAGCACACCGCATGTACCGGAAACTGGCCTACAGCCCGGCAACGGACCTGCAGCCCATCACGCTGCTGGCCGAACAGTCGAACTTGCTGATCGTCCATCCGGGCGTGGCCGCGAAAACCGTCGAGGAACTCGTTGCGTACGCCAAGGCGAATCCGGGAGCCCTGAACTACGGCTCGGCGGGGCCGGGTTCCTCCACCCATATGGTGACGGAACTCTTCGTGCTTGCGACCGGGGTGAAGCTCACGCACGTGCCTTACAAAGGCAGCGGGCCTGCGCTCAACGATCTCATGGGCGGGCAGATCCAGTTGATCTTCGAGAATTTCCCCACGGCACTGCCGCTCGTGCGCGGCGGCCGGGTGCGGGCGCTGGCCGTAACCGGCGCAAGGCGGGAAACGGTCTTGCCCGAGATTCCGACCGTGGCCGAGACCGTGGCGCCGGGTTACGCCGCCACATCCTGGTTCACGCTCGCCGGTCCGCGCGGATTGCCCGCAAGCCTCGCGGAAAAGATACAGTCTGACCTCAAGCGGGCGCTCTCCTCGCCCGAAGTGGGTGAAGAGCTCCGGGCGCAGGGCATCGGCCTTGTGCTGAACACGCCCGCGGAAGCAGCGCGCTTCATTGCATCGGAGACTGACAGGTGGAATCGGGTCATAGACGCGGCAAAGATCCAGCTGGAATAGCCCGATGAGGGTCGCCGTTCTCGGCGCCGGCCCTGCCGGCCTGCTGTTCTCGCTGCTTGCCAAGCGTCGGAATCCCGGATGGGACATCCACGTGATCGAGCAGAATCCGGACGGCGCTACCTTCGGGTTCGGGGTGGTTTTCTCACAAGGGGCGCTCGCCTTCCTCGAGCGGGATGCGCCGCAGCTGCTCGAACAGTTGTCCGCGCGCATGGAGGCCTGGCCGATGCAGCGGATCGTCCATCGCGATGAGAAAGTGGACATCGACGGCAACGGCTTTTCCGCCATCGGCCGCCAGCAGCTCAACCACTTCCTGCAGGACCAGTGCCGTGAGGCAGGGGTGCGCCTGGAGTTTGGCCGTGTGGTGGGCTCGCTCGACGAAGTGGCCGGGGTCGACCTAATCGTTGGTGCGGACGGGCTGAATTCTCTGGTGCGCCGGTCCCTCGAGGAGCGCTTCAATCCGTCGATCGAATGGCTCGACAACCGCTTCGCCTGGTATGGCACTTCGCAGGTGTTCGACTGCCTGACGCTGACGTTTCGAGAGAACGAACACGGCTCTTTTGTTGCCCATCACTACCGATACGCGCCGGACATGAGCACGTTCCTCGTGGAATGCGATGCCGCTACCTGGCACAGGGCGGGGCTCGATCGAATGGACGATGCGGCGTCGCGCGCCTACTGCGAGCGTGTCTTCGAGCCCGACCTCGGTGGGCACGCGCTGGTATCGAACAAGTCAATCTGGCGGCAGTTCCCGTTGATCGCAAACACGAACTGGAGCGTCGGGAACGTGGTGCTGATCGGGGATGCCTTGCGCACCATGCACTTTTCGATCGGGTCTGGAACGCGCCTCGCTTTTGAGGATGCCATCGCGCTCGATCGCGCTTTCGGCGAGGCGGGCGATGACGTGCAGCGAGCCTTGGTCGCGTTCGAGAGGGATCGCCGCCCCGTGGTGGAAAAACTGCACGCGGCGGCGAACCGTTCCTCCTACTGGTACGAGAAATTCCCGGAAAAGATGGCGCTGGCGCCTTGGGACCTCGCCTACGACTACATGACGCGCAGTGGCCGGATCAACGACGAGCGGCTCGCGCAGATGGCGCCGCAGTTCATGGCGCGGCGCGGCTAGGCTGGCTCGGTATACTAGGCATCGCCATGCTTTCCTCACCCAACAAGTTGTCTGCCTGCGAGGCGGCGCGCGAGATCCGCGCCGGCCGCCTGACCGCGGAGGCGTTGGTCGCGGCCTGCCTCGAGCGCATTGCCGAACGCGACCCGGAGATCAAGGCGTGGGTC
>CANKMT010000145.1 GCA_947482825.1 Betaproteobacteria bacterium
AACAGATGCGGATACGCTTGCATGGACCCTCCCTTGGGAGGCCAGATTGTAGCCGCAGGCGAGGAGCGCGCGCTTTGCGCGCACCCGGGCCGCTATGCCTGGCGCTTGCGCTCGATCTTGAGAAGTTTTTCCTTGCGCCCGAGGCCCCAGGCATAGCCGCCCAGCCCGCCATCCGCGCGCAGCGCCCGATGGCACGGGATCACCAGCGCCACCGGGTTCGCGCCGCAAGCGCTGCCGACCGCGCGCACGGCACTGGGCGCACCGATCGCCGCCGCGATGTCTTTGTAGGTCCGCGTTTCGCCGCGCGGGATCTGGCGCAAGGCCGCCCAGACGCGTTGCTGGAAGACCGTGCCTCGGATGTCGAGCGGCAGCTTGTCGAGCGTCGCGTCTCCAGAAAGGAAACCGAGCACTCGCGCCCTGGCTTCCTTCAGGGCGCGGCGATCCTCCTTTAGGTCGGCCTCGCTGAACTCAGCCTCGAGTTGGCGCGCAAGCGCTTCGGGCTTGTCGCCGAGCTTGACCGAGCACAGGCCCTGAGCGGTCGAGGCGAGCAGGATGCAGCCCAGCGGCGAAGCGAATGTCGTGTACGCAATCGCCATGCCTTTGCCCTTCGCGCGATAGGCCCGCGCCGCCATGCCCAGCCCGGCGGCCGCTTTCTCGTAGAAGCGCGAGAGCGAGCCGTAGCCCGCGCCGAACACTGCATCGCTGACGCGGCTTCCGTCGGCCAGCGCGCGCTTGGTGTCTTCCAGGCGCAAGGCCTGCTGGTAATCCTTGGGCGAAAGCCCGAGCGTGCGTTTGAAGCTGCGTTGCAGGTGAAAGGGGCTGACGCCGACTGCGCGCCCGAGTTCTTCGAGCGTCGTGCGCTCCCCGCGCCGCGCATCGAGGTAAGCGCGGGCCCGTGCAATGAGTGAGTTCGTTTCCATGGGTTCCAGAGTAGCGAAACCATGGGGCCAAATCCATCCGCTTCTTGCGCTTCCCCGGTATCCTCTGCGGCCATGAAGCCCATCCTGATAGCAGGCGGCGGAATCGGCGGAATCGCCACCGCGCTGTGCCTGCGCGCGCGCGGCGTTCCGTATGAGCTGTTCGAGCAGGCCGACGTCTTCCGCGAAGTCGGCGCCGGCATCCAGCTCTCGGCCAATGTGATGCGCATCCTCATGAAGCTTGGCTTGGGTGGGCCGCTGGCCGCCATCGGGGTCATGCCCAAGGGTCTGGAAGTGCGTTCCTGGCAGAGCGGGGAGCGCATCTTGTGGACGCCTTTGGGCTACGAGGCGGAGCGGCATTTCGGCGCACCTTACTACCATGCGCACCGTGCGGAAATCCTCGCGGCGCTCGTCGACCTGCTTGGCGGGGCCAACGTCCACATGGCCAGCAAGGTAGCGCGCGTCGACCAGGACGGGCACGGCACTTCACTCACGCTCGAGGACGGAACCACTCATGAAGGGGCAATGGTGGTCGGCGCCGACGGGATCCATTCGATCATCCGGGACCAGCTCTTCGGCAAGAGCACCCCGCGGTTTTCGGGCAACGTTGCGTGGCGCGGCACGATGCCCGCCGAAGCCATCGAAGGCCTGAAGCTCGACTACCTCTCCAGCAACTGGTGGGGGCCGGAGCGCAGCCTGGTGCACTACTTCATCTCGGCTGGCCGGACGCACAACTGGATCGGGGTCGGGCGCTCGACAGCGCCTTCGCGTGAATCGTGGTCGGCGACCGGCTCGGTGGACGAGGCGCTGGCTGAGTATGCGGGGTGGCATCCCCAGGTGCTCGCCGTGATCCGGGCGACGACGAAACTTTTTCGCATGGCGCTCTACGATCGCGAGCCGCTCGCCACCTGGCACAAGGGGCGCATCGTGCTGCTTGGCGACGCGGCGCACGCGATGCTGCCTTATCACGCGCAAGGCGCGGCGCAATCGATCGAGGATGCGTACGTGCTCGCAGCTTGCATCGATGAGGCGCGGGACGCGCCGGAAAAGGCCATCGGGCGCTACGAGCACCTGCGCAAGGGCCGCGCCGAGTGGGTGCAGCGGTTTTCGAGGGAGGCAGAGGAGCTGTTCAACATGTCCGATCCGGCGAAGGTGGCGCGGCGCGATTCACGCCTGCGCGAAAACCAGTCGAAGTACCCGAGCGGTTTTCCCGAAGGCCAGCAGCGGATCTACGGCTACGACGCGGATGCGGCGCTTGCGCGGGCGCCGGCATGAGCGCCGCTTTCCAATGCGGCTCGATCGAGGTCCTGCGCATCAAGGAAACGCTCGGCGCCGCTTTCCCTCCGCAGCACCTGCTGCCCGAACTGCCGCCGGACGCGATTGAACGAAACATCGGCTGGCTCGCCCCGAACCACTTCGACCCGGCGAAGAAGCGGTTCGTGATGGGCACTCACACGTGGCTGCTGCGCACGCGGCACCACACCATCCTCGTCGACACCTGCATCGGGAACCACAAGCAGCGACCGCACTCGCCGGGATTCCACAACCTCGAGCAGCCGTACCTGGAGCGGCTGGCGCAAGCAGGCTTCAAGCCCGAAGACATCGATTTCGTCCTCTGCACCCACCTGCATGTCGACCACGTCGGCTGGAACACGCAATTGCGCGACGGCCGCTGGGTGCCGACTTTCCCGAAGGCGAAGGTCCTATGCTCGGTCGCCGAACTCGCCTCGGCCGAGGCCAAGGCCAACGCGAACTCGCCCGACGAAGACGACCTCGCCCAATGGCAGGACAGCCTCCTGCCGGTGCTCGAGGCGGGGATGTTGCAGACGGTCGAGGGCACGCATGCGATCGAAGACGGCCTGACCATCGTGCCGACCCCCGGCCACACGCCGGGCCACGTGGTGCTGCGCGCCGAGTCCGGCGGCGATCGGATGCTGTTTGCCGGCGACC
This sequence comes from Betaproteobacteria bacterium, assembly GCA_947482825.1. Lineage (GTDB taxonomy): Bacteria > Pseudomonadota > Gammaproteobacteria > Burkholderiales > SG8-39 > SZAS-79. The sequence goes on from CANKMT010000145.1 coordinate 2,868, forward strand.
TCTGCCATCACCCGCTGCAGGTGTACTACCCGGACATCAACAGCCGGTTCTGCGAAGACGCGGCCGGTGCAAGGGCGATGCGCAGGCAGGTCCTGGCCTCCTGTGTGGAGTCGGGCGCGCTGTTTGCGCCCGCGCATTGGGGTCCGCCGCATGCCGGGCGCATCCAGGCCAATGCTGCCAATTTTTGGATAAGGTGGGCGTAGATATTGACGCTCCGGGCGAAATGCTGCCATCCATAAGCATCGACTTTAGATGACCGCCACCCCGGAACTCGTCGCGCTGCAGGACGTGTGCACCCGCCTCGATGGCGCGGGCATCGCCTACATGCTGACCGGTTCGCTTGCGATGAGTTTTTACGCGCGGCCGCGCATGACGCGGGATGTCGATCTGGTCGTTGCACTGGATTCGGGCGCGGCGGAATGCCTGACCGGCGCGCTCGGGGCCGACTATCACGCCGATGCGGACGCGATTCGGGAGGCCATGCGCCGCGCGCGGCCGTGGAACATCCTGCATATGCCGTCGCTGGTCAAGATCGACTTGATTCCGCTCAAGGATACCGACTACCGGCGCGCGGAGTTCGATCGCCGCCGCAAGGTTCAGCTTGCCGGCATTGAGTTGTGGATCGTGAGCATCGAGGATTTGATTCTTTCCAAACTCGAGTGGTCACGCGACTCCCATTCCGAACAGCAGCGCCGGGACGTGCGCATGCTGCTTGGCGCACCGCTTGATCGCGCGTACCTGGATGCATGGGCAGCGCGTCTGGATCTGGTCGAATCGCTCAGGGAGGCAGAACATGAATGACACCAGCCCCGCGATCGAAGCACTGCTCACCGAGCGGTTCGCGGCGATGACCGGTCAGGAGCGCATGCTGATGGCGCTGCAGATGTTCGAGACCGCGCAGAAGATCGTGCTTTCGTCGCTCGACCCGAACTTGAGCGAAGCCGGACGGCGGTGCGAGTTGGTGCGGCGTTTCTACGGCGATGAAATGGCGGACAAGGTCTTCCCCGCGCGAGGCGCCTGAGCCGGCCTCAGCCGGCCATCGTGAGTCCGCCTGAGACCGAGATCACCTGGCCCGTGATGTAGGCCGCCTCGTCGGAAGCCAGAAAGGCAACGATTCCCGGCATGTCCTCCGGCTGGCCGACGCGCTTGAGCGGGATCGCGCGCACCAGCGCGTCCAGTACTTTCTGTCCCGCTTCGCCTTCGCCCGCGAAGCCGCGCAGGATCGGCGTATCCGTCGGGCCCGGGCACACCACGTTGACGGTGACGCCTTTCCTCGCGAGCTCCCGCGCGAGTGTCTTCGAGAACGAAAGGATGCCGCCCTTGCAGGCCGAGTAAACCGACTCGCCCGAGGACCCCACGCGCGCGGCGTCGGAAGAAATATTCACTACGCGCCCCCAGCCGCGTTTCACCATCTGCGGAACGACCACGTGGTGCATGTTGAGCGGGCCGCGCAGGTTGATCGCGATGAGTTGCTCCCAGTCGGCCGGGTCCATGTCGATGAAATTCTGGAAACGGTCCCAGCCGGCGTTGTTGACCAGCACGTCGATCTGCCCGGCCGAATCGACGGCGGCCTTGGCCGCCGCGTAGTCGCTGATATCGAAGGCGAGCGCACGGCCGCCGGTTTCCGCTGCGACGCGCTGCGCGGCTTCGGCATTGCGGTCGGCGACAATGACCTTGGCGCCCGCTTCGGCAAACCTGCGGCAGATCGCGGCACCGATCGCGCCGCCGCCGCCGGTGACAAGTACAACCTTCCCGTCCAGACCTTTCACGTTACTTCCTCTTGTCGATCACGCGTTTCGCCTTGCCGATCGAGCGCTCGATGGTGCTGATCGGCACGATTTTCACTTCCGCCGTCACGCCGATGTAGGACTTGATGCTGTGCGCGAGCCTTGCCACGGAATTCCGGTCGGCGGCGCCCGGCTGGATTTCCACAAGCACGGTCAGCTGGTCCATCGGGCCGTCCTTGGTGAGTTCCATCACGTAGTGCGGCGAGAGCTCCGGCTGCTTGAGGATCTGCTCCTCGATTTGCGTCGGGAACACGTTCACGCCGCGGATGATCATCATGTCGTCCGACCTTCCGGTGATCTTTTCCATGCGCCGCATGGTCCTTGCCGTGCCGGGCATCAGGCGGGTGAGGTCGCGTGTGCGGTAGCGGATGACGGGAAGCGCTTCCTTGGTGAGCGAAGTGAAGACCAGCTCGCCCTGTTCGCCGTCGGGCAGCACGCGCCCGGTGGCGGGGTCGATCACCTCCGGGTAGAAATGGTCCTCCCACACGGTGAGCCCGTCCTTGGTCTCGATGCACTCCTGCGCGACGCCCGGCCCCATGACTTCGGACAGGCCGTAGATGTCGATCGCGTCGAGCGAAAGCCGTTCCTCTATCTGCTTTCTCATTTCGTTGGTCCAGGGCTCGGCGCCGAAGATGCCGATCCTGAGGCTGCATTTCTTCGGGTCGATCTTCTGCTTTTCCATCTCGTCGGCGATCGCCAGCATGTAGGAGGGCGTCACCATGATGATGTCGGGTTTGAAATCGGTGATGAGTTGCACCTGCCGCTCGGTCATGCCGCCGGAGAGCGGGATCGTCACCAGGCCGAGGCGTTCCGAACCGTAGTGCGCGCCCAGGCCGCCGGTGAAAAGCCCGTAGCCATACGCGATATGCGCCTTGTCGCCGGGGCGCGCGCCCGCCGCGCGGATCGACCGGGCCATGCAGTTCGTCCAGGTATCGATGTCCTTGGCGGTGTAGCCGACCACGGTGGGCTTGCCGGTCGTGCCGGAGGACGCATGGAGGCGCACCACCTGGTCCATCGGCACCGCGAACATCCCGAACGGGTAGGTCTCGCGCAGGTCGGCCTTGGTCGTGAACGGGAACTTCGCGAGGTCCTCCAGCGACTTCACGTCCGAAGGTTTCGCGCCGGCCGCATCGAACTTGCGCCGATAGTGCTCCACGTTGTCGTAGGCGTGCCTGAGCGACCACCTAAGGCGCTCGAGCTGCAAGGCGCGTAACTCGTCGATCGAAGCTTTCTCGATCGGGTCCAGCGGAAAGGTCTTCATGCGTCCTCCACAAGCAGTCCCTTGATGGTGGCCGACTTGCCTCGGAACACCGCGATCAGCTCGTTCTTCTGGTTGGTGACTTTCATGTCGTAGACCCCGGTGCGGCCCTTGAGGGCCTGCTCGATGCCTTCGGCCGTGAGTTCGT
>CANKMT010000146.1 GCA_947482825.1 Betaproteobacteria bacterium
AAACGAGTGGTGGTTCGCGATCGTGGATGTAGTCGCGGCCCTGACCGACTCCGTTCAGCCGGAAGGCTACGTAAAGGATTTACGCCGCCGCGACAAAGAGTTAGCCAAAGGGTGGGGGCAAATTGCCACCCCCCTTCGCCTGAATACCGAGGGCGGGGTTCAGCAAGCTAACTGCGCCAATACGGAAGGCATCTTTCGCATCATCCAGTCGATTCGGTCGCCGAAGGCCGAACCCTTCAAACGCTGGCTGGCCCAGGTGGGCTACGAGCGCATCAAAGAAATCGAAAATCCCGAACTGGCCAGCGCCCGCGCCCGCGAGCTGTATGAGGCCAAGGGCTATCCCAAGGTCTGGATCGAAAAGCGCCTGCGCTCCATCGCCATCCGCGGCGAATTGACCGACGAATGGAAAGAGCGCGGCGTCCGGGAAGGCCGTGAGTACGCAATCCTCACCGCCGAGATCGCCCGCGCCACGTTCGGCGTGACGCCAGGCGTGCACGGGAACATCAAAGGCCTGCGCGACCTCAAGACCGGCGACAACCTCCGCGACCACATGACCGACCTGGAGCTCATATTCACCATGCTGGGTGAAGCGAGCACCACGGAGATCGCGCGCCGGAAGGATGCCCAAGGCTTTCCCGCCAACCGGCGCACGGCGAAGGAAGGCGGCACCATCGCCGGCGACGCCCGCAAGGCGCCGGAGGCCAAGGCCGGCAGGCCGGTGGTGAGCACGAGCAACAACCTGGCGTTGGCAGGACCAGGCTCCGATTGGGTCCCGCAAGAGAAAGTTCTGGTTCGCAAGCGCGGCGGAAAACGATGAGCAACGCCGCCCCCAACCGCGGCGAACTGATCCTCTACGCCACGGAAGATGGCCAAGCCAAGTTTTCCCTGCGGGCCGAGGGCGGCACCGTCTGGCTCACCCAGCTGGAACTGGCCGAACTGTTCCAGAGTTCCATCCCAAATATCAACATCCATATCAGGAACTTGCTCGCCGAAGGGGAACTGTCGGCCGGGGCAACTGTTAAGGAATACTTAATAGTTCGAACAGAGGGCAAGCGCAAAGTCAAGCGACAGGTAAAGCTCTACAACCTGGACATGATCCTCGCCGTCGGCTATCGGGTGCGCTCGCCTCGCGGCACCCAGTTCCGACGTTGGGCCACTACCCATCTACGCGAGTATCTGGTCAAGGGATTCGTCATGGATGATGCCCGCCTCAAGGAGCCGGTCGGCTGGGACTATTTCGACGAACTGCTTCAGCGCATCCGGGACATACGGGCCTCGGAGAAGCGCTTTTATCAAAAGGTGCGCGACCTGTTTGCGCTCTCGGTAGACTATCGAGACGACCTCGAAGCTGCGGGCCTGTTCTTCGCCGAGGTCCAAAACAAGATTCTTTTCGCCGTCACCCAACAGACGGCTGCGGAAATCGTCGTCCAGCGCGCTGATCCCTCGCAACCCAACATGGCGCTCACCTCATGGAAGAGCGGCCGCGTGCGCAAAGAGGATGTGATCGTCGCCAAGAACTACCTGCGCGCCGAAGAGATCGAGCAGCTCAACCGTATCGTCACCCTGTTCCTAGATTTCGCCGAGCTGCGCACACAGCAACGCTCAAGCATTCGAATGGCGGACTGGCGGCGGAACGTCGATAACTTCATTCAGTTCGCTGAGCGACCGTTGCTCCAGAATGCGGGCCGCGTAAGCCACGAGGAGATGTTGCAGATCGCCCATGAGCGGTACTCGACGTTCGATGCAAAGCGAATAGCGAGTGATGCGAAGCAGGCGGATGCGGACGATATCAACGCGCTGGAGATGATCGATCGAAAGGCACGAATGAAGGGTAGCGACGATACTTCCTGAAGACAGCCGGCGCGCAGTGCCGCGAGAGTGCGATGGCAGCAATTTACCTGCAAAGCTAAGTGGGGCGCGGGCTTTAGTCAAAAAATGGCAGCAATGAGCGGGCCGATTCGGCCCGCCCGCCGCGACAACTTGTTATCCCAGCGGCACCGCGATATAGCGCCGCGCACCCTCACGCTGAACGAGCAGCGCGACGTTCTGCCGCGGTGAGCGGACGCACGGCGAGGCCCAGTTTTCCGCCATCGGCTTTCGCCTCGCCCGCAGCCGCGACCTTGGGCTCGGTCAGTTCGCCAAGCTTTGCGGTCAGGCGCTCGGTGCGGCCGTTGCGCCACACTTCGATCTCGGCCGCGGACCCGGGCGCCGCCTCGCTCACGGCAAGCGGCAGGTCGGCCGAGCGAGTGATCTGGCGGCCGTTGAACTTGAGCACGACGTCGCCCTCCTTGACGCCGGCCTTGGCCGCGGGTCCGCCCTTCTCGACGTTCGCGACCATCGCTCCGCCCGGCTTGGCCAGGCCGAACGAATCGGCCAGCGCCCGGTCGACGTCCTGGATGCTCACGCCGAGCTTCGCGCGGCTCACCCGGCCGTTGGTCGCGAGCTGGTTGCCTACCCGCATCGCGACATCGATCGGGATCGCGAACGACAGGCCCTGGTAGCCGCCGGTGCGGCTGTAGATCTGCGAGTTGATACCGATCACCTCGCCTGCGAGGTTGAATAGCGGCCCGCCCGAATTGCCCGGATTGACCGCGGCGTCCGTCTGGATGAACGGCACGTAGTTCTCCTCGGGCAGCGAGCGCGATTTGGCGCTCACGATGCCGGCGGTGACCGTGTTCTCGAAGCCGTAGGGCGAGCCGATCGCGACCACCCATTCGCCGACGCGCGTGGTGGCGGGATTGCCGATCTTCACCGTGGGCAGGTTCTTCGCGTCGATGCGCAGCACGGCGATGTCTGTCTTGCGGTCGGTGCCGACTACTTTGGCATCGAATTCGCGTCCGTCGGTGAGGCGCACCGTGACCTTCGAGGCCTCGGCGACGACGTGCGCGTTGGTGAGCACTACTCCATCGGCGCTCACGATGAAGCCGGAGCCTTCGCCGCGCGAAGGCGCGCCCGGTGACTGCTGGCCCGGAACGCCGAAGCGTCGGAAGAATTCGCCGAACGGCGAGTTCTTCAATTCATCCGGAAGTTCGTTCGAAGCGGCCTTGGCCGTCGAAGTGACCTTGATGTTCACGACGGCCGGGCCGCTCTGCTCGACAAGGGTGGCGATGTCGGGCAAGGGCTTGGATGCGACACCGAGTGGAGCGGCCTGCTGCGTGCTCCCGGGTAGATTCAGAGCATGGGCCGCGGGCAGTTCGCCGTAATGCGAAAAGCCGGCGCCTACGGCAGCGGCGACACCGGCGATTGCAAAGTAAGAAGCAATGGCCTTGCGTGGCATGGTGCGTATCCCCTCGGGAAGTAAGGTTGCTGGAGTCCAGCGTTAGAGGGGAAAGTCGGGGCGGGAGTTGCTCAATGGAACGACCGACTGTGTAACACTTTGTTTCCAAGGAAGCCGGCCCTTCGGACAAACGAGGGTTGCCATTGGCTTTCCGTGTCTCTGCCCTCGCGAGATCCTGGCTTCCCACAGGGGATTGCAGGCGCGTCGTGGTGAATAGATGGAGCGCCCCTGAATTTATTCTACGATCATGGAACTTCACGCTACTTTTGTTCATTCGTTCGAGTTCATACTACGATCGTAGAGTATTTTTCAGCATGAGAACCTTGACAAATTATTCTACGATCGTAGAGTTATAGATATGAGCAACCCCGAAGAAAGCAAATCTTCTACGAACATAGAAAAGTTTGTCCCCTTAAGCACGGTCGCCGATTTAGGCACCTACCTTCGCGCGCACAGAAAGGCGCGAAAGCTCACTCTTCAAGACGCCGCAGCATTGGCCGGTTGCAGCATCCAGTTTTTGCACGATCTGGAAACCGGCAAGCCGACGATCCGAATGGGTAGGGCGCTCGAGTACGCACAACTGCTCGGTCTCAGGCTTCACGCCTCCGGGCCTCCACTGTCCACGCCTGCCAACGCGACGGGATCGAAAAGTCGCAAGCGCAGACCGGGCCTCTGAGCCGCCATGGCAAGCGACACGTTGCATGTATTTCACGCAGACCGGTTAATTGGCCGGCTCGGCTATGACAGCGAAGAACAGCTCTATTCCTTTCAGTACGACGAGGGCTGGCGACAAGACGCCGCAGCATTCGACCTCGCGCCTCTGCTGCCGAGAGCAGAGCGCGCACATTCCGGCTCGACGGTGCGCTTCTTCTTTTCCAATCTTCTGCCCGAGGGCGAGATGCTGGAGATCGTTTCGCGATCCCACGGCGTCTCCAAGTACAACCCGTTCGGACTTCTTCGAAAAATCGGCGCCGAATGCGCCGGGGCACTGAAAATCCTCGATTCCGATGTCGCGTCGCCGGACGGAAATTCCTACAAGAGGGTCACGGCCGGCGAACTCTCGGCCCGCGCGAAAGCAGACGCGCCTGATGTGCTCGCAAACCTGGGTGGAAAATTTCGCATGTCGCTCGCGGGCGTGCAGGACAAACTGCCCGCGCTGCTCGCCGCAGACGGAACCGTGGCCGTTCCCGATGTTGGCTCCGCCTCGGCGCACATCCTCAAGCCGAACAACAGGCAATGGCGGACCTTTCCGCATACCGCCGTAAACGAGCATTTCTGCATGGAACTCGCCCGCCGGGCCGGCATGGATGTGCCACGCTCGACCCTGATCCGCGTGCCGGAACCCCTCTATGTCGTCGAGCGCTTCGACAGAATATTCACTCCCCCGCTGGAATTCGAACACAAAGGCGATCAATTCGAGCTTCGAGGCGAGCCGATCCATCGATTGCATCAGATCGACGTTTGCCAACTCCTGGGCTTGCCGCCAACGCAAAAATACGAGAACCCGGAATTCGAAACCGCGCCCGGACCGGACATTTCCACGGTCACAAAGACGCTATCGAACGCAACCGGAGAAACCTTGAAAGTCAGGCAGGGCATCATCGAATGGGTCGTCTTCAACTATCTCATCGGCAACAGCGACTCGCACGCCAAGAATATTTCGATGCTCTGGAAGAATGGCCGTTGGGTTCTCGCGCCTGCCTATGACCTGCTGAGCGTGGCGGTTTACTCCGAAGACCCCGAAAAATTACACGACTTCGCGTTCAATATCGGCGGCGAAACCCGGTATGGCTGGATCACGGGATCAAACTGGCTCGAGTTCGCGAAAGGCCTGAGCGTAAATTACCGCTACGTTCAGGGCGTGCTGCGCCGGCTCTCGAAGCAGCTGGTCATTGAAGCAGATGCGCTGCTGCAAGAGCTGTCACCGGCGATTGACGAAGAAGAAAGGAAATTGCTTGCCAGGATCACAAAGCTGATCCGCGTTCATGCCGACTTTGCGGTCGAGTCGTCCAGAACCATCGTGGCTGCGGCAAAAGCCGCAAAATTGCTTTCGCTTTCGCAATGATGCCTGTGTTCAACCTACGGATGCAGCGAATACGCTCTGCCTGCCGCCGGACAGCCGCTGGATTCGACCTGGATCGTGCTGTGGCGGATCTGGAACCGCTCTTCGAGTAGTTGCGCCACCCCGGTCAGCGCACGCTCCGAATCCGCTGCGTTCTCCACCACCACGTGCGCCGACAGGCTGGTCTCGTTGCTCGCGACCGCCCATACATGCAGGTCGTGCACGCCGCACACGCCGGGCGCCGCGAGGATGCTCGCGCGGACTTCGTTCATGTCGAGGCCTTCGGGCACGCCTTCGAGCAGGATGTTCACGCTCGCCCTGAATAGCACCCAGGTCCGCGGCACGACCCAGAGCGCGATCGCAACAGCGACCAGCGGGTCGATCCACGCATAGCCGGTGAGATGAATCACCAGTGCCGCAACGATGACCCCGACCGACCCCACCAGATCCGAGAGCACCTCGAGGTACGCGCTCTTCAGGTTGAGGTTCGACGTGCTGCCCGAATGCAGCAGCCGCGCAGCGACGATGTTCACGATCAAGCCGAGCACCGCGACAACCAGCATCGCAGTCGCCTTGATCGGCTCCGGCTCGATGAAGCGATGCCAGGCTTCGTACAGGATGTAGATCGCGACCAGGAAGAGCAGGGCGGCGTTGAAAGCCGCGGCAAGGATCTCGAAGCGCTGGTAGCCGAA
>CANKMT010000147.1 GCA_947482825.1 Betaproteobacteria bacterium
ACACGCCCGGCCCCAGTGTTTCGGGCAGTTCGGTGACCGCTTCGAGCGCCGCTTCGAGCATGCCGCCTTCGATGGTGCGCCGCTCGCGGTTGAGGTCGTCGAGCTGCTTGGTGCAGTTCGCCGCTCGCCCGGGGTCGTCGGTAATGAGGCATTCGATGCCCAGGCCCATGTCCGACAGGCGTCCTGCCGCGTTCAGGCGCGGGCCCATGACGAAGCCGAAGTCGAAGGCGGTGGCCTTGCGCGGATCGCGACCGGCGACCTGCATCAGCGCAACGAGGCCGGCCTTCCCCTTGCCATCGCGCAGGCGTTTGAGGCCATGGCCCACGAGGATGCGGTTGTTGGCATCCAGTGAGACGACATCGGCCACCGTGCCGAGCGCGACGAGATCGGTGAGGGTCGAGAGGTTGGGTTCGCCGTTCGGGAACTGCGTGCCCTTGAAGGTGCCGCGCTTGCGCAACTCCGCCCGCAGCGCAAGCATCACGTAGAACATCACGCCCACCCCGGCGATGCTCTTGCTCGGGAAAGTGCAGCCCGCCTGGTTCGGGTTGACGATGCAGGCCGCGGCCGGCAGTTCGGCGCCCGGGAGATGGTGGTCGGTGACCAGCGTCGCGATGCCAAGCTCATTCGCGCGTGCCACGCCTTCGACGCTGGCAATGCCGTTGTCGACGGTCACGATCAGGTCGGGCTGCATCTTTGCAGCGAGGTCGACGAGTTCCGGCGACAGGCCGTAGCCGAGCTCGAACCGGTTAGGGACGAGGTACTCCACCTCGGCGCCGAACGCGCGCAGCGCCCGGATGCCGACCGCGCAGGCCGTCGCCCCGTCGCAGTCGTAGTCCGCGACGATCAGGATCCGCTTCTTGCTTTCGATCGCGTCGGCGAGGAGCTTCGCGGCCTCCGGCGCGTGCAGCAACTGGTTGGGCGAGAGCAGCCGCGCCGGATCCGTCTCGAGCTCGGCGGCCGAGCGGATCTTGCGCGCGGCATAGATGCGGGCGAGCACCGGGTGCATGCCGCTGCGGACCAGTGCGAGGCGGTCGGCTTCGGCGTAGGGGCGGGTGAGGATGGTCATATCTCCTCCGCCGTTTCGACGAATCGCGCGGAGATCTTGAACGCGATCACTCGTCGTCTTTGATAAAGCCGATTCGCCGCTTAGGCGGATCCGGTGGCGGCTCCAGCAAAGGCAGTAATTTCCGGTAAATGTCGCGCAGCGCTGTGTCGTGCTCAAGCAGTGATTGGTCGATTTCGGCGAGGCGCTTGAGGATTGCAGTATTGGCGGCGACCTGCTCCCGCATGCGGACGAAGGCGCGAATGACGAACACGCTCATTTGGGTCGCGTGCTCGCTGCGCAAGATGTTTGCGGCCATCAGCGCGCCGTGCTCGGTAAAGGCCCAGGGAAGGTACTTGCGGCTACGTTTCGAACCGATAACAGATTGTGATCGGTTTCTTAAAAGTTCTTTTGAATCAATTTCATGCGATCTTGAGATCACAGGCTGTGATCTCAAAGTTACGGTCTCGGACTCGGTAAGTTGGAACGCAAAGTCATCCGGAAATCGGCCCGAATTTCTCTTGAAGGCTTGGTTAAAGGCACTGGTCGTAACCCCATAAAGTTGTGCCAGGTCAGCGTCAAGCACGACCCTTTGGCTCCGGACGCGCACGATCAATGGTTCGATCCTGTCCGGCGCTCGGGCCGATTTCGATGCGGGAGGATTCTTCCGGTTCGGTGTCGCCATGCTTCTATTTTAATGAATTCTGGATCCGGCGACATCGTCGATAATATATATCAATTTAAATATACCTATTGACGTGAAACTGGCTCCAGAAGGGCATCTATCGAAAGTAAAGTTCTGAAATTTCACGGGCTACCGATACACGGATAGCGGCTTTGGCCGCCGCCAGAAATGCCGCAGGTCGTTGCGGGTCGATTCGAAGGCGCGCAATTCGCCGCTGTCCGGCACCAGCACGGTCACCATGCCGATCCGCCCGTCCTTGAGCGCAGCGACCAGCGGCGCGAACCAGCGCTCTTCGAGCTCGGTGATCCGTAGCCGCCAGCCTTCAAAGTCACCGAGCGCGAGCGGCAGCCGCAGCGTGTCGAGGACGACCAGCTGGCGGCCGTCCTCGGGCAGCCAGCCCAGCCAGTCGCCGGCATTCGAAGGCAGGGGCCGGTGCCGCAACCCCGCCGCCTGCGCGTACCCGAGCGCCAGTGGGTCGTCCGAGGTGACCGACTGAAACGGCGCGGCAGTGTCGGAAGGCAGCACTCCCGCACCCCACAGCCACACGCTGTTCACCGCCGGTTCCCCGCGCGACTCGCGCGCTTCGTTGACCGGGTGCTCGTGCAGCAGCATCTGGATTTCATTGAGCAGGCCGTGCCAGCGCATGGCGCCCTCACCGGAGGGCAGGTGCCGGTTGATGTCGCGGCCGGCGACTTCCGCAGGCGTCTTGGTCCTGAGCCCGGCTGCCGGGATGCCGTCGATACGAACACACCAGCGCTCCCCACTGAGCGGGTAGAACGTGAGTTCGCCGCTGAAGTGCCGGTTCAGCGTCGTGGTCAGGGCTTGGGCATCGGACGCTGTCACGCCGAACGCCGTCGCTGGCACGAGTACCAGCTCGTCGCGGTTGAGCCGCAGGTGGGCCGGGTCCGCGCGCATCCACGTGGCGTCGCCGGCCGCGCCGCCCGAGGCGGCCAGCGTAAGTGCGCCGGCGGGAATTTCGTCGTCCTCGTCCCCATCGAACGCTTGCGCCAGCCAGCGCTCCAGCGCTATCGATTCGTCCGACGTGCGCCGACTCCGCGCAAGCAGCAGCTCCAGCGCCGGCAGGCGCAGGTCGGCAAGGGTCGCAGCGGCCTCCTCGCCCGGCGGCAGCAGCCCGGGAACGATCAGCTCGCAGTGCACAGTGCGTCCATGGTTTCCCGCCGACCGAATGCGGGCAGTTCAACGATCTTCATGCGCGATTTTCCTGCGACGAATTTCACCAGGATCTTGTACTGGTCGACGTCGAAGCGCCCGCGCGGCGGGGACTCCAGCAGCGAGGCCAGTTCCTCGTCGGTGCGTGCGGTGCCGAAGTAGCACCAGTTGTCCACGACGTGGATGTCGGTGGCGTCGCGCTCCGCATCCTGCTCCACCAGGCCGATGGGCCCGCGGTACGGCCACGCAAGCACCTTGAGGCGCGCCAGCGCCGCGCTCACGCGGGCATGGTGGGCGGGCAGGGTTTCCTTGCCCGCGCAGAGCCCGGCGCACTTGGCCACCTGGTGGCGAAAGCACGCACCCTTGCGCTGCGCTTTTTCGTAGCCCAGGGTCTGCAGGCACAGGCCGTGTTCGTCGGCAAGTTCGCGCAGCGCCGCCACAGCCGCGCGCTTGGTGCGAAACAGGCCGTGCATGTACGCCAGGCTGCCGCTTTCGATCTCCTCGCCGCCGGCAAGGCGCAGGGCCTCGCCCGGTGCCTTGTCCGGCTCGAACACGAAGGTCGACAAACCGCTCACTCGCCGCAGCTGACGGTTGAACACGGGCAGCAGCGTCTTCACCAGTTCGGCTTCCTTCAGCAGGGCGCCGAGTTCGCCGCAGGTGCGGATCGTCTCGATGGTCCGCACCTCGCGCGCCATCTGCGCTTCGCGCGATGAGCGCACGTCGTCCGAGAAATGGGAAAGGACGCGCGTGCGCATGTTGATGCTTTTTCCAACATACAACGGCGCACCGGCCTCGCCATGGAAAAGATACACGCCGGGCAGGTCCGGGATCGCGTCGATGACGGCCCGGTCGATCGCCGGCGGCAGGGCGGGTTGCTTGGTGATCGACTTCGCCGCTTCGGCCAGGGCTTCCACGCCGCGCTCGCGAGAGGCTGCGCCGAGGAATTCCCACAGCACCTGCGCATCGCCCATTGCGCGGTGCCTGGCCTCGCACACGATGCCGTGGCGGTGCATGACTGAGTCGAGGTTGTGCCTCGCGTGCTCCGGGTAGAGCTTGCGCGACAGGCGCACCGTGCAGAGCGTGCGCGCGTTGTACTTCATCCCGTGCCGCTCGAACTCCTGCTTGAGGAAGCCGTAGTCGAAGCGGGCGTTGTGCGCGACGATAATGCGGCCCTCGAGCCGCTCGAACAAGTCGCCGGCGAGTTCGGCGAACGTAGGCGCATCGGCCACCATGGCATTGGTGATCCCGGTCAGCGCCTGGATCCCCGGCGGGATGGTGGTCCCGGGATTGACCAGCGTGCTCCACTCGGAGCGCACCTCGCCGCCCTCGACCTCGATCACCGCGATTTCGGTGATGCGGTCGTGGACCGGGTGTGCGCCGGTCGTCTCCAGGTCGACGATTGCGAGCGGCGCGTCGAGGATGCCGCCTTGCAGTTTCACCGTTACTCGATCTTGACCTTGGCCGTCTTGATCACCTGCGCCCATTTGGCCGTGTCGGCAAGGATGCGCGCGACAAACGCCTCGGACGTGCCTCCGGTCGGTTCGGCGCCTACGGAAGCGAATTTCTCCAACAGGTCCGGTGCGCGCAGCAGCGCGGTCACGTCATCGCGCACCTTGGCGACGATCTCCTTGGGCGTGCCGGCCGGCGCGAACATCCCGAACCAGGTGTAGCGGTCGAACGCGGGCATGCCCGCTTCCGCAAGCGTGGGGACGTCCGGCAGCAGCGGCGAGCGTCCGCGCGCATTCACCGCGAGCGGCTTGGCGCGGCCAGAGCGGATATTGGGCATCACGCTCGCCAGGCTGTCGAACATCATCGCGACCTGGCCGCTGGCCAGGTCCGGCGTCGCGAGCGCCGTGCCCTTGTAGGGGATGTGCTGCACGTCGATGCCGGCGATCATCTTGAACAGTTCGGCATTGAGGTGGACGATGGTGCCGTTGCCGCTCGAGGCGAAGTTGAGCTGGCCGGGCTTCGACTTGGCGAGCTCGATCAGTTCCTTCATGTCCTTGACCGGCAGCGTCGGGCTGACGACCAGCACGTTGGGGACGTCCGCCACGTGGATGATCGGCGCGAAATCCTTGAGCGGGTCATACGGCAGCTTCGAGAGCGACGGGCCGATCGAATGCGTGCTGCTGGTCGCCATCAGCAGGGTGTAGCCGTCGTGCGGCGCCTTGGCGACCAGGTCCGAGCCGATGCTGCCGCCCGCGCCCGGGCGGTTCTCGATCACCACAGACTGCGACCATTTCTCGCCCAGCTTCTGGCCGAGAAAGCGCGTGACCACGTCCGTTGCCCCTGCGGGTGGGAAGGGCACGATGATCTTGACGGCCTTGTTGGGGTAGGGTTGTGCGACGGAAAACGTCGTGCCGGCTGTCATGGCAATGGCCAAGGCAAGCCGGGTAAACAGGGAAATCATTTGCATGGGTGTGATCCGTTCAGGTTCAGAATTGGTCACGCGGCCAGCCTGAGTACGCGAAGGCGCTTGCGGCCGAGCTCGGCATGCCACAAGTCGTATTGGGTCTGTTGATTGATCCAGCTTTCCGCCGATGTGTCGAAGGCAATCGAAAGGCGAACGGCCATCTCGGGGCTGATCCCGGCCCGGCCGTTCAGGATTCCGGACAGCGTTTTTCTACTCACCCCCAGCCCTTTTGCCGCTTCGGTGACCGTTAGGCCAAGTGGATCGAGGCACAGGGCCTTGATGATTTTTCCGGGGTGGGGCGGGTTGTGCATTTTCATGAACTCACCTCAGTGATAGTCCTCATAGTCCACATCGTCTGCATCCTTGTCGACGAACAGGAACGTTACCCGCCAGTTGCCGCTGACCTTTACGGCCCAGACGCCCTTGCGGTCCCCTTTCAACTGGTGAAGGTCCAGCCCTGGGAGTCCCATGTCCTTCGGCGATGTCGCCGAGCTCAGTCTGCCCAAAACCA
>CANKMT010000148.1 GCA_947482825.1 Betaproteobacteria bacterium
CCCGACATCTGCACCGCAACCATCGCCAGCCGCGGCACGCTCTCAAACCCCTACGCTGAACCTGCAAGATCTGACCTCGGAGGAAATCAACTCTATTGAGTCCCCTTGCAGTGTTGACGCCGACCGAAAATTGACCAGTTTAGAAGGGTAGTGCCGATCATCGACTGACCAGAGCGTTCATTGGGTGTACCCCGAAACCGCCGCACCTGGTCAATTCTGTGCCGGCGTCAACAGGTGAATGGTCATCGAGAGCGGGGGATTGTGACCAAACACCGCC
Source organism: Betaproteobacteria bacterium (assembly GCA_947482825.1). Taxonomy (GTDB): domain Bacteria; phylum Pseudomonadota; class Gammaproteobacteria; order Burkholderiales; family SG8-39; genus SZAS-79. The sequence goes on from CANKMT010000148.1 coordinate 278, forward strand.
TGCTTGACCGCTTCTCGGAACGCCGCTGCCCTAGCGGATCGGGGAAAAGGTGGGTTTGAAATACCTATACATCGCCGGCGAGGTACAGCTTGCCCTTGAAGTCCTCGGGAAAGTAGGTCTTGCGGTAACGCTCGGGATCGCCCCAGATGGTGCGCACCATCGCAGGCCACGGGCGCTTGATCACCAGAATACCCCCCTTGCCGCGGCCCACCGGCTTTCCGGTCTCGTCGACGATGTCGGTCATGATGCCGGGCAGCGGAAATGTCGCGGAGCCCGGTTTGGTCGGCGTCGCGCCGGGCAGCGGCGTGATCATGTGGCCTTTACACGGAAACCTCTCATGCCCTAAAGTGTATCGTAACTTTTCGAGGGGAAGGAACACATGATTCGAACCATCGCCGCCGTCGCCGCCGCGCTGTTCGCGGGCTCCGTGATCGCGCAGAACGCCATTTGCTACAACTGCCCGCCGGAGTGGGCTGACTGGGCAAGTCAGCTCAAGTCGATCAAGTCGAAGACCAGCGTGACCGTGCCGCCGGACAACAAGAATTCCGGGCAAACGCTGTCGCAGCTGGTCGCCGAGAAGGCCAGCCCGGTCGCCGACATCGCCTATTACGGGGTGACCTTCGGCATCCAGGCCAAGAAGGAAGGCGTGGTCGCGAACTACAAGCCGGCCAACTGGGGCGATATTCCCGCCGGCCTCAAGGACGCCGACGGCGCGTGGTTCACCATCCACTCCGGCACGCTCGGCCTGATGGTCAACGTCGACGCGCTCAAGGGCAAGCCGGTGCCGAAGAGCTGGAAGGACCTTCTCAACCCGCAGTACAAGGGCCTGGTCGGTTACCTCGACCCGGCCAGCGCGTTCGTCGGCTACGTCGGCGCCGTGGCGGTGAACCAGGCGATGGGCGGCGACCTCTCCAACTTCGACCGCGCGATCTCGTACTTCAAGGATCTGCAGAAGAACGCGCCGATCGTGCCCAAGCAGACCTCATACGCGCGGGTGCTTTCGGGCGAGATCCCGATCCTGTTCGACTACGACTTCAACGCCTATCGCGGCAAGTACAAGGACAAGGCGAACATCGCGTTCGTGATCCCGGCGGAGGGCACGGTCATCGTTCCCTACGTGATGAGCCTGGTCGCCAAGGGCCCGAACGCCGCCAACGGGCAGAAGGTGCTCGACCACATCATGTCGGACGAGGGTCAGGCGATCTGGGCGAACGCCTACCTGCGCCCGGTGCGCGAAAAGGCGATCTCGAAGGAAGCGCAGTCGCGCTTCCTGCCCGCCTCCGAGTACGCGCGCGCGAAGACCGTGGACTATGGGCGGATGGCGGAAGTGCAGAAAGGATTTTCTGAACGCTATCTAAAAGAAATTCAATAAACCGTAACTACTGGCTGCTGGCGCCGGCAGCAGCCGTATTTACCGCGTTCTGGCTCCTGCCGATCGCCCGCCTCACGGCGGTCGGCGCGAGCGGGCCTGAGGGTATCGCCGCCTACGCGGCGATTCTCACCAACGCGGCCTACTTCCGCAGCCTGGTATCGACGGTCCTGCTGTCGGCCGCCGTCACCCTCGCCACGCTGCTGATCTCGGGCATAGCGGGCATGTTCCTGTCGCGAAACAAATTTCCCGGGCGCGGCCTGCTCACCGCGATGCTCACCTTCCCGCTCGCCTTCCCTGGCGTGGTGGTCGGCTTCATGGTGATCCTGCTCGCCGGCCGGCAGGGCCTGATCGGCCAGATCAGCCAGAAACTGTTCGATGAAAACCTGGTGTTCGCCTATTCGATGGCTGGGCTGTTCCTGGGCTACCTGTATTTCTCCATCCCGCGCGTGATCCTCACCGTCATGGCAGCCGCGGAGAAGCTCGATCCGAAGCTCGAGGAAGCGGCGCGCTCGCTCGGCGCCTCGCCCTGGCGAGTCATCGTCGACGTGCTGGTGCCAGGGCTCAAACCGGCGCTGATCTCGGCCGGCGCGATCTGCTTCGCCACCAGCATGGGCGCCTTCGGCACCGCGTTCACGCTCGCGACCCGGATCAACGTGCTGCCGATCACGATCTACACCGAGTTCACCAACTACGCCAACTTCGCCACCGCCGCCTCGCTCTCCATCGCGCTCGGGGTGCTGACCTGGCTGGTGCTGAATCTGGCGCGGACCTTTGCGGGCTCGACCGTGGCGGCGGCCGCGTGAACAAGAGAATTTATTTCATTGGTCAATTCGCATTCACTTTGCTGGTTTGCGCTTTCCTCGTCATCCCGGTATGCATGTCCGTCCTCGCCGGCGTGACCGAGAACTTCTTCATCGGCGTGAAGAGCGGCCTGACGTTGCGCTGGATCGGCGAAGTCTGGGAGCTTTACTCGCGCACCATCTTCCTGTCGATCGGCATCGCGATCGCCTGCCTCGCCGTCACGCTGGTCCTGGGCGTTCCCGCCGCCTACGCGCTGGCGCGCTCGCAGAACCGCTGGGCAAGGGCGTTCGAGGAGCTGCTGGTCCTCCCCGTAGCGGTACCTGGGCTGGCTACAGCTCTGGCATTGATACTTTTTTATGGAGAACTAAGGCAATTTAGGGCGAGCTGGACCTTCATCCTGGTCGGCCACGTGCTCTTCACCCTGCCCTTCATGGTGCGCTCGGTGCTCGCGGTGATGGCGGCGATCGACCTGAAGACGCTGGAAGACGCCGCGGCAAGCCTGGGAGCGAGCTTCCGCCAGCGCTTCTTCCAGGTGATCCTGCCCAACGCCCGGCCCGGCATCGTCGCCGGCAGCCTGATGGTGGTGACGCTCTCGATGGGCGAGTTCAACATCACCTGGATGCTCCACACTCCGCTCACGCAGACGCTGCCGGTCGGCCTTGCCGACTCCTACGCCTCGATGCGCCTGGAGATCGGCTCGGCGTACACCATCGTGTTCTTCTTCATGATCGTTCCCCTGCTGGTTGCATTGCAGTGGTTTGCCGACCGGACTGTCAAATGAGCGGTCCGATGAGCTCGGTTCCCATCCGGCTGAGCGCGGTTTCGAAAACCTTCCCGGACGGCACCCGGGCGCTCAAGCCGCTCGACCTCGAGATCGCGGCCGGCGAGACGCTGGTCCTGCTCGGGCCGTCGGGCTGCGGCAAGACGACCCTGTTGCGGATCATCTCGGGGCTTGAAGAGCCGGATCCCGGCGGCAAGGTGCTGTTCGGCGACACCGACGTCACCGCCGACCCGATCGAGCGGCGCAACGTCGGCATGGTGTTTCAGAGCTACGCCCTGTTCCCCAACATGAACGTCGCGGAAAACATCGGCTACGGCCTGAAGATCAGGAACCTTTCCCGTGAGGAACGGGACGGCAAGGTGAAGGAACTTCTAAGCCTGGTTCAGCTGGAAGGTTATGGCGAACGGCGCATCGATCAGTTGTCGGGCGGGCAAAGGCAGCGTGTTGCGCTGGGACGGGCACTCGCGGTGCGGCCGAGGGCGCTGCTGCTGGACGAGCCCCTGACTGCGCTCGACGCCAAGCTGCGCGAGCAGCTGCGCGCCGACATCGACCGCCTGCTGCGCTCGCTGTCGATCACCTCGGTCTACGTCACCCACGACCAGTCCGAGGCGATGGCGCTCGGCGACCGGGTCGCGGTGATGGAAGCCGGCGAGATCGTGCAGATCGGCACGCCGCGCGAGATCTACTACAAGCCGCGCACCGCGTTCGTCGCGGACTTCATCGGCACCATGAACCGCATGCGCCTCGCTCCCGGCGGCCTCGAATCGCTGTTCCGCCCCGAGGACACGCGCATCGTGCCCGCCGCGGAAGCGCAATTCTCAGGCAAAGTGGTTTCCGCGTTCTTCCTGGGCGACCATACCCGCCTGATGGTCGACTGCGGGTCATCGCAATTGCTCACGGTGGAAACCACCGATCGCTCGGAGTACAGCAAAGGTCAGGTGCTGCACTTCTCGGTTTCAGAGGAAAATCTGTTCAAGCTATGAAAGCGGATTCCTTCCTCCTCGCCCAGATCAGCGACCTGCACATCAAGCTGCCGGGCAAGCTCTCCTACAAGGTCGTGGATTGCGCCGGGATGCTGGCGCGCTGCGTCGAGGAAATCCTGCGCCTGCCGCAGCGCCCCGATGCGCTCGCCATCACCGGCGACCTGGTCGATTTCGGACGTCGGGACGAGTACGAGCACCTGCGCGAGCTCCTCGCGCCGCTGCCAATGCCGTACTACCTGATTCCCGGCAACCACGACGAGCGCGGCGCACTGCGCGCGGCGTTTCCGGAGCACGCGTACCTGCGCCAGTGGGAGCCGTACATCCAGTACGCGATCGACGACTGGCCGGTGCGGATTGTTGCGCTGGATACGGTAATTCCCAAGGAAAGCGGCGGGCGGCTGGACAAGGAACGCCTGGATTGGCTGCAGACAACACTCAATGCAAAAGCAGACCAGCCGACCATCGTGATCATGCACCACCCGCCCTTCGACACCCTGATCGGCCACATGGACCGGATCGGGCTGGAGGGCAAGAAAGAGCTGGAGCAGGTCATCGCCCGGCACCCCCAGGTGGAGCGCGTGCTCTGCGGCCACCTGCACCGGGTGATCCAGTTCCGCTTCGGCGGCACCATCGCCATGACCTGCCCGAGTCCGGCCCACCAGGTGGCTCTCGATCTCGCCCCCGACGCCGCCTCGCGCTTCAAGATGGAGCCGCCCGGCTTCCAGCTCCACGTCTGGACGAAAGGACAGGGGGTGGTGAGCCACACCGCGTTCATCGGCGAGTTCGCCGGCCCCTACCCTTTCTACGAGGGCAAGGAACTGATCGACTGATGGACATGAAGTCGCTCATCGAGGCGCTCGAGCAGCTTGGCGCCGATTGGAGCGCGCTCGAGCGGTTGGCCCCCGAGGAGCGCGAACGCCTGCAACGAGCCGTCGCGCGGCTTCACGAGCCCGACCGCGTTGCGCGGCGCCAGCGCCTGAAAGCCGAGCGCCGCGCGCAATTGTCGGTATACAAGGGCAAGTCGTTTTTCCGTTTCCTCGGAAAATTCTCTTGGCTCCCCTTGCTCGCTTTCTATGGCAGAGTGTATAAAATCTACCAAATATTCAAAGGTGACTTCTTTCTTTTTCATTTCGACCTCAAAACAATGAGAGCTTTCTTGCAAAACATTTACTTGAGGAGCCTCAGTGACTTCAGATATTGCCCACACTAAAGCTTCTTGTGCGGAAGGGTACTCGCCCACTTCGGCTTTTACATCTTCTGCCTGCGACAACAGTTTGTTCAACATGGCTAATACAACTTCACGATCAATTAAATCCGCCATTTTGACCTCCAAACGATGAGTGTTGCTTTGCTGCAAATAGGGCTTGTCGGGCCTGATTTGTTGGCAGAAGGGCCTCAATAATGCAAAAAAGACTAGCGGTCATGAGTACGGTAAAAAGCTAGGTCAAACGACTACCCCTGACCTGCCCCCTTTAGCCGTACCAGTCATTCGGCAGGAAGTCCGGTTGCAAGTTTAAAGGATTCTTTCGGTGGTGGGTTGCGTTGCATCGGCAGAATTCTGCCGATGCAACGCGGCGAACTGGGC
>CANKMT010000149.1 GCA_947482825.1 Betaproteobacteria bacterium
CTGTGCTCGCCACGAGCCTCCTGGGAACGCGCAGAACCCCACGGGGGGGTAGGGCCTTGAACTTGGTGCTGTGGTCTAGGCAATACCCGTGAGAATTTTTATTTTTTCTGCAGGTTCTGCGATCGGTCAGTTCAATTGGGCGCGCAACATCTCAGGAGGTGCGCCACCGAGGGAGCCTGCATTAGCCTTCCACTACGCTAAAAATGCGCACTCAAACTAGATCAGGATTTAACGCAGGTCAATGGAACGATGATTTTCGTCATACGGCCTCCTTCGGCTGCTTGCGGTGCGTTTCTGATATCAGCTCGCCTTGATGCCGCGGGCGCGGATCAGCTTCTCCCATTCCTGGCCCTGCTGCTGGAGGAACTCGGCGGCTTCCGCGGGCGAGCCCCCGCCGGGCTCGATTGAGAGTGCTTCGAGGCGACGGCGCACGTCGGCGTTGGCGGCCGCGGCGTTGAACTCGCGATTCAGGCGCTGGATGATCGCCGGCGGCGTGCCGGCCGGCACGACGAGCAATGCCCACGCCGTTACCGAGTAGTTCTTCAAGCCGGACTCCGCGATCGTCGGCACGTCCGGCAGGCTAGACGCGCGGCGCGTGCTGCTCGAGCCCAGCGCGCGGAGGCGGCCGTCATTGATGAAGGGAAGCGCTTCGGGCGCGCTCACGACCATGAAATCGACCCGGCCGCCGACGATGTCCGGCAGCGCCGCAGTCGAGCCCTTGTAGGGAACATGCACGACCTCGATGCCCGCCATGGAGCGGAACATCTCGCCGGCGAGATGCGAGGCGGAGCCCACGCCAGAGCTCGCCATAGTGAAGCCGGTCTGTTTCGCTTTTGCAGCGGCGATGAACTCCGCGACCGTCCGCGCGGCAAGGCTCGGATGCACCACCAGCACATTCGGAACGCGGCCCGCAATCATGACCGGGGCAAGGTCCTTGGGGCTCCAGCCGAGCTTGTCGAAAAGGAATGGATTGGTCGCGCAGCCGAAGGTGCACATGAGGATGGTGTGGCCGTCGGGCGGCGATTTCGCGCCCGCCTCCATGGCGATGTTGCCGCCCGCCCCGGTGCGATTCTCGGTGATCACCTCCCTGCCGAATCCTTCGGCCGCCTTGGCGCCTAGGGTGCGCGCCACGATGTCCGGCGCCCCGCCGGGCGCGAACGGCACTAGGATGCGCAGCGTGGTGCGCGGAAAGTCGCCCTGCGCGAATACACCGCCGCAGTGCAGGACCATGAGCGCGCTGCATACCGAAAGAAAAAGGGATTTCATAGGCTTACAATAGCGGTTGGAGCTGCCTGAGTCAATGACGAGGACTTCCATGGTTTCGAAGGAGAACGTAAAGAAAGTGTTTGCGGAGATCCGCGACGTTGAGCTGGTCGACCTGACGCGCGCCATGATCAGGATCCCCAGCCCGAATTTCGGCGAGGGCGCGGTGGCCGATTTCCTCGCCGAGCGCATGAAAAAGCTCGGCATGGATGTGCAGATGATGACCGTCGAGCACCCGACCGAGGCCGGCAAGTCGACGCGTCAGGCGCTTGGCTGGCTGCGCGGCACGGGCGGCGGGCCGACGCTGATGTTCAACGGCCACACCGACGTCAACGTGATGATGTCCGGTTGGACCGTGGATCCCCACGAGGGCAAGTTCGAGGACGGCTGGGTGTGGGGCCTCGGCGCGCAGGACGACAAGGGCGGCCTTGCCGCCACTCTGGTCGGCATCGAGGCGATCGCCAAGGCGAGCCTGCACCTCAAGGGGGATCTCCTCTACGCGCCGGTGGCGACGCACAAGCTCGGTGGCACAGGCACTCGCACGCTGCTGAAAAAAGGCGTGCGCGCGGACTATTGCATCAACATTGAGCACTCCGCGAATACCGTCGGCTCGGTCATCGTCGGCTCGGTCCGCGTGAAGATCCGCACTACGACGCCGGGACTATTCTTCCGCTTCACAGATGAGGCGCGCGGCGAGTACCTCAACGCCATCGAGCAGCAGATGCTGTGCATCGAGGCCTTCGGCCCGAGCCTCAAGGCGGTCCCCAACGGCAGCTGGCTCACCTTCAAGCGCCATCCAGAGCTGAAAGACTTCCCGATGATCCGGCACGACGCGATCCACAAGGATCACTACGGCCGCTGGTGCGACCTCGTGTTCCAGGTCCGCACAGTGCCCGGCATGACGCTCGAGGGCGTACGGGCCGACGTGGACCAGGTCATTCGCAAGATCAAGGGCAAGCATCCGCAGTTCGACTGCGAGGTCACCATCCCGGCCAACGGCCCGGACGATCCGTTCTTCATGGAGCCCACCGAGCTGCCGGATGACCATGCGCTGGTGAAGGCGGTGGCCGATGGTTACCGGGCGGCCACCGACAGCGAGCCGCTCGTCGGCAGCGTGGAGCGCATCGGCAATTTCGGCGATGGCAACGTGCTGCAAGCCGCTGGCATTCCCTCGCTCCAGTTCGGACCCGGTAACATCAAGAACTATCCCGAGTGGCCCGCGCCGGACGAGCGCGTGCACGTCGATGAGCTTAGAACCACCGCGCGCACCTCCGCCTATGCAGCCCTCGCCCTCTGCGGCTGAGTCCCGCAGCCTGACCCGCAGCGAGCTCGAGCACGCCTCGCCCTTAGAGGTGCGGCGTGCCATCCGTGAAGGACGCTGGCGCACCAATACGAAGCGCCTAGCGCTTGGCTATCACCAAGCGAACCTCACGATTGTCCCGGAGCGCTACGCATTCGATTTCATGCGCTTCTGCGTCGCCAACCCGCGTCCGCTGCCGCTGCTCGACGTGACGGAGCCGGGCGACCCGGTGCCGCGCAAGGTCGCGCCGGATGCGGACCTGCGCACGGATGTCGCCGAATACCTGATCCTACGCAACGGCGAGGTGGCGGATCGCGTCCGCTCGCTGGAGGGGATCTGGCGCAAGGACCACGTCGGATTCCTCACCGGCTGCAACCTGTCGCTCGACCGGGTGATGCTCGAAGCCGGCATCCCGCTGCCGCACCTCACGAGCGAGGAAGCGTTTCCGGCGCAGTACCGTTCGTCGGTGCAATGCACGCCCGCCGGGGTGTTCCGCGGTCCGGTGGTGATGAGCCTGCGCCCGGTGCCCAACGCCCTAGTTGTGCCGCTCATCGAGCTCACTTCGCGCTACGCGCTCAGCCACGGCGCACCTGCGCATATCGGTGACCCGGCGGCTATCGGCATCCGCGACCTTTCCAAGGTCGACTGGGGCCGCGAGAACGTGATCCCCCCCCACCATACCACCATGTTCTGGGCCTGCGGCATCACCGCACAGGCGGCCGCGATGGAGAGCCGAATCCCGGAGATAATCGTCCATGCGCCTGGGTGCATGTTCGTCACCGACCGTGTGGTCAAGGAGTCGACCCTGTGAAAAAGCTGTTTTTCGGCCTGCTGGTACTTCTCGTCGGACCCACCCAGGCGCAAGACTGGCCCTCGCGCCCGGTGCGCCTCATCCTGCCCTTCGCTTCGGGCGGCGCCGCCGACGTGGTGACGCGCATCGCGATGGGCAAAGTCGGCGAGCAGATGGGCCAGCAGTTCATTGTGGAGAACCGCACCGGCGCGAGCGGCAACATTGGCACCGAGGCGGCAGCGAAATCCGCGCCTGACGGTTACACCTACATGGTCGGCTCGCCGGGAACGATGGTGATCAATCCACATTTCTTCCCGACACTGCCCTACGACGCGCTCAAGGACTTCGTCCCCGCGGTGCACGTGGCGCGCTTCCCGCAGGTGCTCGCCGTGCACGCGTCGGTGCCGGCGGAGAAACTCGCTGATTTGCTAGTGCTCGCGAAGAAGGAGCCGGGCAGGCTCAACTACGGCTCCAGCGGCACCGGCTCGACCGGGCACCTCATCACCGAGAGCTTCCTTTCGCATACGGGCATTCGCATGACGCACATTCCATTCCGTGGCGGCGGCCCCGCGGTGCAGGCCTTGCTCGGCGGTCAGCTCCAAATGGTGATCGACGGCTTGCCCTCGTTCGCTGCGCACTTGCAGGGCGGCCGCATCCGGCTGCTGGGCATCACCTCGGCGACGCGCTGGCCCGAGTTGCCCGACGTGCCGGCCATCGGCGAATCCGCGGTGAAGGGATTCGACATGGGCTCGTGGGTATTGCTTTTCGCGCCGACGAAGACCCCACCGGAGATCCTGCGCAAGCTCGCGTCGGAAACGACAAAGGCGTTGGCACTTTCCGAGGTGCAGACCCGCCTACGCCAGGTCGGCGCCCTGCCTGCAGGTGGAACGCCAGAGGACGCGGCGCGGTTTCATCGCACCGAATACGAGCGCTGGGGTGCGGTGGTACGCGAGACAGGCGCGAAACCGGAATAGGCGACTTGCCCGGCGCGCCCTTGTCCGTTTTCAAATGGTTTGAGACAGATGAGGTAATTTCTTAAAGGAGAGATTGGCTCATTGGTTTTAGGGTGTTGACGCCGGCGCTGAATTGACCAGGTGCGCCGGTTTCGATCTGATCAGGGTAGGCCCAATGAACGCTCTGGTCAGTCAATGATCGGCACTACCCCTCTAAACTGGTCAATTTTCGGTCGGCGTCAACAACCGGAGCCACTTCTCGATCCAGTATTGGGTTTTTCCAATTTGTCCGAATTTTCAATAATGAACGCTTTGATCTCATCCTGCATTTCGAAGATCTTCTGCCACTGACTCATATAGAGCGTCACAGGAAATCGTCCAAATCCATACACTGACACTGCCCCTTTAACGCTCACCTTAAGCGCAAAGGCCCCCTTAGTTTGCTCTTTTCGCAGAGCGTCATTTTCCTTCTTAAGCCGCTCCAATTCCTCTTCAAGATTCCGCGTCGTCATATTCATCTCCCGGTAATCGCCGCTTGTGCGAAAGCTTCCGCCAGCGTAGGTGGATGTCGCAACTCGTTAAGCGCCTCTACTATTTCGCTTACTTCTAGTTTCTTCTTTTTTAGAATCATTTCGAGAATTTCTTCGATAGTAGAAAGACAGACAAACCTGACGACGCGGACGGACCTACTTTGTCCAATACGCACTACGCGGTCCCGTGCCTGGTCATTCGCAGAAGGGTTCCACCACTGATTGACGAATAGGACATGGTTAGCTTCCGTCAAGTTAAGTCCCTCGGAGGCGACCCGGCTTGAAGCGAGCAAGACCAACGAGTCCTCACGGTTTCGAAAAGCATTTAGTGTGCTCTGCCTTGTAGCAACATCTTGACTACCTTCAAGGAGATATATCTTCTCCTTCCCGAATGCCTTTTGTAGTCGCTGTTCTAGCAACTTTAGAGGTCTAATTTGATATGAAAAGACGATAGCTTTCTCCCTCGTCGCAGCAATTTCCCCTAATATCGCATGTATTCGATCAAGCTTCGAGCTTGCTCCAGTGACGGGGGCGCAGTCACAAATCTGGCGCAGCAATGTGATCCTTGCAAGCGCATTCTCCGCACCTCCTTCCCTTATTGGCAAATGTAATGCACGTCGGTAGGCACTTTTTTGGAGACTGGTAAGTTCAAGTAGCTCCTTGTACTCAACCACCGGCGGTAGTTCGGGTAATACATCTGCCTTCAGGCGACGAAGAATATAGGGACGAGCATAAGAGCGTAGCTGGGAACCATCCAGCGCCGCATAGGACGGCTGGAATCTGTCGGGCTCGATGGTCGATAGAAGATTTGCGAGGTCCTTCCGATCTCTTTCTATTGGCGTACCTGTAAGTGCCCAAGTATTCTTGCGCGGTATTCGCCTAAGAGCCTTCGTAACTGCGGCACTAAGGTTTCTAATCTTGTGTGCCTCATCCGCAATTAATACATCC
>CANKMT010000150.1 GCA_947482825.1 Betaproteobacteria bacterium
GCATCGGCACGATCCTGTCGGTGACCGGCCCCGGGGCCTTCCTCGGCGACCACATGAAGCGCGGCATGGAAATCGCCATCGAGGAGATCAATGCCAAGGGCGGCATCAACGGCCGCAAGATCGAATGGGTGTTCTACGACGCCGAGACGCAGGCCTCCAAGGCGGTGACCTCAGTGCGGCGCCTCATCGAGCAGGATAAGGTCGACATGATCGTTGGCGGGGGCAACGCTAGCGGCCTCGCGCTTGCGATGGTCCCGATCGTCGAGAAGGCGGGCATGCCCTTCATTTCCACCGAGGGCGCGATGTCGATCGTGAACCCGGTGGCCGACCGCAAGTGGACGTTCAAGAGCACCATCGACGACGACCAGATCCTCGAGCGCGCGGCCGATTCGTTCGCCAAGCGCGGCATTACGTCGATTGCGCTGCTCTACGACAGCTCGGGTTTCGGCCAGAGCGCCAAGGAGCAGATGGAGAAGGTTGGTCCGCGGCGCAACCTCAAGGTCACTTACGAGAGCTTCAACCCGACCGACACCGACCTCACCGCCCAGCTCACGCGTATCCGCGCAAGCGACGCCAAGGCCGTGATCTGCTGGACGATCACCCCGACGGGCGTGGTGTTCCTCAAGCAGGCGCGCCAATTGGGCCTTGGCGACCGGGTCCTCATGCACAGCTACGGCTTTGTGGATGACCGCTACATGAAGCAATCCGAGGGCGCGGCCAACGGCATCGACCTCATGAGCGTGAAATTCCCGGTGGGGGGTGACCTGCCGGCGGGGGATCCGGTGAAGCAGCGCATCGCCGACCTGACGGCGCGCTACCAGAAGCGCTACAACCAGGCGCCCAACCAGTTCGTCGCGCAGACCTACGACGCGATCTATCTCGCCGCCGAGGCGCTCAAGGCCGGCGGCAAGGACAAGGACAAGATCCGCGCGGCGCTCGAAGGCGTGCGCAACTATCCCGGCGTGGGCGGCAATTTCAATTTCTCCGCGAGCAAGCATTCGGGGCTGTCGAAGGACGACGGCGTGGTGATCAACTGGACGGCCAACGGTTGGAAGCTCGCGCCGTATTGATCCGTGGATCGGAAACCGCAAAAGGAGGGCCAGTCATGGGTGCTGTAGAAATGAGGAGCCTGCTCGATGAGCGGGAATCGCGCTTTCCGCTCGACCTTGCGGTGCGGATCCCCAAGATTCGCGAGCTGTACCGCACCGCGACCGCCAGGCAGTGGGATCCGCTCACGGCGATTGCCTGGGACGACCTGCATCCGGAGAACTACACCGCCGAGCAACTGCAGGCCGCTCGGCTGTACTGGAGCCGCCGGGCGTGGGGCGAATACGGCGCGATTTCCGAGTCGCCGGCACTGCAGATCCGCTTCTGCCAGCAGCGCCACGAACCGGACCTGCGCTTCTTCTTCGCGATCCGAACGCAGGAGGAGGCACGCCACGCCGAGGCCTGCTACCTCCTTGCGGAAAAGCTCGGCGGCTACATCCATGAGCCGATGAAGACCGAGTTCCAGGGTTCGGTGGCCACCCATGGCGTGCGCCGAATGGCCCTCGACCTCGATATGCCGCTCGAAGCCACCATCGGGAGCCTGGTCTGTGCGGCCGAGGAGATCGCGTTCGATGTGTTCGGCCACCTGATCAGGGTCACGCGCAATCCTGTCGCGCGCCGCGTGCTCCAGCTCATCATGCGCGACGAGGTGAGGCACTGCGCTTTCGGCTGGGCCTACATGGAAAAGCGCGTGACCGAGCTCACCCCGAAGCAACTGAAGGACGTCGAAGACGCGGTCGTCGTCATGATCGAGAAAATCGAGATGAACGGCTACCACAGTGCCTGGCTCGGGCCGGACACGCCGGCCACGCGCAATGAAACCGCCGCGGACCGCCTGACCTACGAAGCCGGCCTCGGCGCAACCGTCGAGGAAGCCGAGAAGCCGGTGTTCGTCAAAAGCGTGAAGCGCATCCGCAAGCGCATGCAGGCCTGGGGCTTCACGCTCAAGCAGTTCAGCCACCCGAAGATCGAGGGGGCGTTCTGATGCAGGCCATGGCGGTAGCGACACCGGATCCGGCCAGCCGCCGCGCGCGGCGCAGAAAGGCCGAGCCGCTCGTCGAGCGGCGCTTCCCGCTGCACCTGGAACCGGCCATCCTTACGATCCGCGAGCTCTACCATCTCGCGAAGAAAGCCAAGTGGGACCCGGAAAAGCACATCCCCTGGAAGGACTTCGACCGCAGCGCCTATTCGGCCGAACAGCTGCGCGCGGCCGCCCTGTCCTGGAGCCGGCGCGCATGGACCGAATACAGCGGCCTGCCCGAGACGCCCGCGATCCTGATCCGCTTCTGCCTGGAGAGGAGCGGCGAGAGCGACCCGAAAATGTTCCTCTCGGTAAGGGGCACTGAGGAAACCTGGCATACCGAGTGCTGCTGGCGGTTCGCGGATCTGCTGGGCGGCTATACGCAGAAACCCGCCAATCGCGGCTACGAGGCGCTCTTCAACCAGGACTTCCATCGCGAGGCTTTCGACCCGGGACTCTCTCTTGACGCCTATGTCGGCGCCTACGTGGCGATCCTGGACGGGTTGGACCTCGAGCTATACCGCGGTTACCTGCGGCACGCCACCGACCCAGTTGCGGCAGCGATCCTCAAGCGTCTCACGCAGGACAAGGAAAGGCATGTCGCGTTCGGCTGGGTCTACCTCACCGAGCGCGCCGCGCGATGGAGTGAAGCGGAAAAAGCCGACATCGTCGCCGAGATCGATCAGGTAATGGTCGGCCTGGAGCTTTCCGGCTACCACTGCGCCTGGCTGGTGCCGGGGGACGCGGCGGACGACGTCGTGGCCGCGGACCGCATGACGCGCGCAGCCGGCCTGGGCGCGCTCAAGCCGGAGGAGGAGCAGGCGATCTTCGCCCAGTTCTTCGGCGATGCGCGCGCGCACCTTGCCAGGCTCGGCCTCGGGATCGCCGACGTAGCGAAGCGCATCCAGTTGCCGCGCTGACCGATGCAGGTCGACTCGGCGCTGCTGCTGCAGCTTGCGTTCGGCGGCATCGCGACGGGTTCGATCTACGCGCTGGTTGCGCTCGGCTTCAACGTGGTCTTCAAGTCCACCGACGCGATCAACTTCGCGCAGGGCGAATGGGTCATGGCCGGGGGCATGATGGCCGCCTGGCTGCACCAGCAGTTCGCGTGGCCGCTGCTCGCGATAGTCCCGCTCGCGGTGGCCTGCGTCGCGTTGCTCGGCCTGGCCTCCGAGAGGCTATCGGTCTACCCGCTGTCGCAACCCTCGCCGATGGCGATCACGCTCGTCACGATCGGCTTCGCGATTGCGACCAAGGCAATCATCATGCTCACGCTGGGCAAGATGCCGATGAGCCTGCCGAGTTTCTCGGGCACCCAGTCGATCATGATCGGCGGCGCGAGCGTGCAGCCGCAGGCGCTCTGGATCGTCGGGTTGCTGCTTGCGACCATGGCGGCCGTGCATGTCTTCTTCGAGCGGACCGTGATCGGCAAGGCCATGAAAGCCGCCGCCGCCGACCGCGAAGCCGCCGCGCTGGTGGGAATCAACGTTGCGCGCACCGTCATGTGGGCCTTCATGATCGCGGCTGCGGCGGGGGCGATTGCCGGCATCATCATTACGCCGATGACGCTGACTTCGTTCTCGGCGGGCACAGTGCTCGGCTTCAAGGGCTTCTCGGCGGCGATGCTCGGGGGCCTTGGCAGCCTGCCGGGCGCGCTGGTGGGGGGCTTGCTGCTGGGCCTGCTCGAGGCGTTTTCCGCAGCATTCATTTCATCGGCCTACAAGGACGCCGTCGCTTTCGTGGTGCTCCTGCTCGTGCTCTTCTTCCGCCCCGCGGGCCTGCTCGGCCGCGCTCAGGTGCAGAAGGTCTAGGCGTGCATTCGGCCATCGGACCGGCAACCTATCGCGGCCTCGCGGTGCTCGGCGTGCTGCTCCTTGTGGTGCCGTGGGTCGCGCCGAACGCCTACATCCTCAACCTTGCGACGCTTTGGCTGACCAACCTCCTGCTGGTGGCCAGCCTCAACCTCCTGATGGGCTACGCCGGGCAGATTTCGCTCGCGCATGGCGCCTTTTACGGCATCGGCGCCTATGTGAGCGGTGTGCTCGGCGCCAAGTACGGCATTTCGCCGTGGATCGGCCTGCCAGTGTCGCTTGCGGTGACCGGGCTTGTGGCACTTGTCGTGGGCTGGCCGACGCTGCGGCTGAAGGGGCATTACCTCGCCATGGCTACGCTCGGCTTCAATGCGATCGCTTCGGTCCTGTTCGTCGAGTTGCGCGACTGGACCGGCGGCCCCAACGGCCTGGTCAACATCCCGCCCTACGTGCTGTTCGGCTGGAAGCTCGATTCGGACCGCGTGTTCTTCTATTTCACCCTCGTAGTCACGTTCGGCTGCCTCGTGCTGCTGCTCAACCTGCTCGACTCGCGCGCCGGCCGCGCGCTGCGGGCGCTTTCGACCGCGGAGATCGGTGCCGAATGCATGGGCATCGACGTGCACTGGCACAAGCTGCTCGTGTTCGTGGTGAGCGCGATGTTCGCCGCGCTCGCCGGCTGCCTCTACGCGCACCACAACGCCTTCGTTTCGCCGGAGTCGTTCGATTTCGGGGTGAGCGTGATGCTCGTGGTGATGGTCGCGCTGGGCGGCACCGGCCACTGGTGGGGCGCATTCTTCGGGGCGCTCATCTATACCGCGCTGCCGGAGCTGCTGCGCTCGGTCGGCGACCTCGAGATGCTGGTGTTCGGCGTCAGCCTCGTGCTCGTCCTGCTCTTTTTCCCGCGCGGCCTCGGCGGCGCGCTCGACTGGGTGCTTGCGCGGTTCGGGCGCGGCAGGGCCGAAGGGGGCGCGCGATGATCGAGATTCGCGACTTATCGGTGACCTTCGGCGGCCTGGCGGCGGTGTCGGACCTTTCGTTCTCCGTGGCCAAGGGCGCGATCAAGGCCGTAATCGGTCCCAACGGCGCGGGAAAGACGACGCTTTTCAACGTCATTTCGGGCGTGCAGGCGCCGACTTCGGGTGCCGTGATCCTCGGCGGCGAGGACATCACGGCGCTGCCGCCGCACAAGCGCGTTCGCAGAGGGCTGGCGCGCACGTTTCAGAACCTTCAGGTGTTCTCCGGCATGACGGTGATCGAGAACGTGGTGGTCGGCATGCACTCGCGCCTGCGCTCGGGACTGGCGAGCGCTTTCCTGCGCCTGCCCTCCGGACGGCGCGAGGAGGAAGCCGCACGGGTGCGCGCCCGTGCGCTGCTCGATCGCGTAGGGCTCGGCGCCAAGGCCGACGCGCGGGCTGCGTCGCTGTCGTTCGGCGACCTGAAGATCATGGAGATTGCACGGGCGCTTGCTTCCGAGCCGGCCGTGCTGCTGCTCGACGAGCCCACGGCGGGACTGCCTGCTGCGGAGGCGGCTCGCGTGGCGCAGGTGATCCGCGCGATCAATGCCGAAGGCGTCACCGTGCTGCTGGTCGAGCACAACATGCGGGTGGTCATGTCGGTGAGCCACGACATCCTCGTGCTCAATTTCGGTCGCCGGATCGCCGAAGGCGGGCCGGCCGAGATCCGTGTGCTGCCGGAAGTCATCGAGGCGTATCTCGGCAC
>CANKMT010000151.1 GCA_947482825.1 Betaproteobacteria bacterium
ACCCGAGCCTCGTCGTGCTCCAGCAGCAAATCGCCGGACTTCATGTCGGCGGCAAGACGGCGCTGGAATGGTACGGCGTGCGCCAATACGTCTCGCAGCAGGCCGCATTGCATCTATACGGCTGGGCGACGGCGCGCCTGCCTGATTGGTTCGATCAGCATTTTCCGGGCGAGTATCACCGCAAGCGGCTGTTCACCGAGGAGCCAGAGCAGATGCCCGGTGTGGGTCCTTTCGAAAACCGCGCCAACGCGCCGCTGGTCTCGACACCGGAGCGGGCGCTGCTCGAATTGCTGGATGAGGTCGGCGTCCGGCAACCACTGCAGGAGGCGAGGGAAATCGCCGAAGGCACCTACAGCCTGCGCGCCGAGGTACTGATGGATCTTCTGAAGCGATGCACGAGCGTCAAGACGGTCCGGCTCTGCCTGCGCCTCGGACGCGAGCTCGCCCTGCCGTGGGTCGGCAAGCTCGATGAAGACGCACTGCCCAAAGGCAGCGCCCGGCCGTGGATATCGAAGTCCAAGGATGGGTTACTGGTGCTCAAACCATGAATCAGGTCTATCTCGATACCGCGCGGCTGATGATCCAGATCGCGCCGCTCGTATTCGCCGATAACGTGTTTGCCCTGAAGGGCGGCACCGCGATCAATCTCTTCGTGCGAGACATGCCCCGCCTGTCCGTGGACCTTGATCTGGTGTTTGTCGATCACCGCCTCGGCCGGGACGAGGCGCTTGCCAGGATCAACGACGCGATCCGGAATAGTGTGGATCGCCTCAAGAAGCGCGGCTTCCAAACCCACGCGGCGACCGTGGCCGACGCCGGCGAAACAAAACTCTTCGTGCGTCGCGACAAGCTCGAAGTGAAGGTGGAAGTGAATTTCGTGCTTCGCGGGACGGTGCACCCGATTCGCTCGACATCGCTCACTCCGAAGGCGAAAGAGACGCTGCTCGCCGACCTGGAACTGCCCGTCGTATCGCTCGCGGACCTCTACGGCGGAAAGCTCGTCGCCGCGCTGGATCGGCAACACCCGCGTGACCTGTTCGACGTGATGGAGCTTTTTCTCCACGGCGGAATCACGCCGGAAATCAGGCGCAGCTTTGTGGTCTATCTCGCATCTCACAACCGGCCGATACATGAAGTGCTTTTCCCGAACCTTCGGGACATCTCCGGTGAATACGAAGGCACGTTCAAGGGCATGACGACGGAGCCGGTGGAGTTGAAGGCCCTCGTATCCGCACACGAGCGCATGATCGCTGAACTGAATGAGGGCCTCGACGCCGCCGAGCGGGAGTTCCTGTTATCGCTCGCTCACAATGAGCCCAATTGGGATTTGCTTGACATCGAACATCTTGAGCAACTCCCCGGCATCCGATGGAAACTCGAAAATCTCGGACGCCTGGCGAAGGCCAACCCGAAGAAGTTCAAGGAGCAAGCCCACGAGCTGGAACGGTTGCTTGGAAAAAGTGCTTGATGTAGGCCGGTCATGCAGCACTCTGGACCGAACACTCTAGCAGCACTGTCAGCGTTATCTCGGTGCTTTTTTTCCCCGGAATCGTTCTACGTTCTTGGTGCCGGGGCTTCTGTTCCGCATGTTCCCACTACCGAACAGTTGAGCAAACGGCTACTGGGATCATTCCTTGAGCACGGCGTTTTCCAGACCGAACCAATATTGCGGGACGTAATTTCCAGCCGAGTCATCCGCGATCCCGAATACTGGAAAGACCCTCTCAAATGGGAACTCATTCAGAGGCTCCCTCCCAATTACGTCATTGGAAAATTACCAGAGCTGCTGACTACCCAATCGAGAGTCACCTCGGCGAATTACGATGTTTTCGCTTTGGCGGCAAAGCCATCGACGATTTTCAACATGAATGTCGATCGCTTGGCGATGCGCTCTTGCAGAGGTCATCGAGTTTTCGAACCTCACGGCCGGAGCTTATCGCCTGAAGCGTTTGCGAAAATCGGATGGAGCTCATATACCGAAGCCATTCTCGACTTTCCCGAGTTGTCACCACCGACCATCCCTGGATTGGTTTTGCCTGGGCCAGAGCCGGCAGAAATACTGACGCGCGCGGAGTATCTCGCCGCCGCACGACTCTTGTCGATATCGAAACACTTTTCGATCATCGGCTACTCATTCGGGGCGATGGACGATCTGCACACGTACGCGTTCTTGACGTCCAAAATTCCTCGTTCGCACCAATCCGTGATCGTTGTTTCCCTAGAGCCTTACGAGATGATGCACCGCCTCTCTGATGAACTGAAGAGCACAAGCGTTTTCGCAATACCGGCAAGCTGGCAGCACCTTTCGCGGGCAATTCTTTACCCCGGCGATTGCAAGACATTTCATCCGACCCCTCACGGCTCGTTCTGCGTGCCTTGTGTGTGGTATCAGTACGAGACCCTGCTTGATGCAGGGTCCCTTTCCTGACCATGCCATCCATCACCATCCACTATGAGCGATCCAAACTCTACGAGGAAGTCTGGGCAGAAGCCGTCACCACAGTCGCGAAACGCTACGGCGTGTCGGACGTAGCACTTCGAAAAATCTGCAAGCAACTCGCAGTACCGCTACCGTCCCTGGGCCACTGGGCCAAGGTCGCGGCGGGAAGGAAGTCCCCAACCCCACCCCTTCCAAAATATTCCGGCCCAGCCGAGATCGTCAGGCAACGCTACGTCAGCGATGAACCCATCGAACCAGATCCGGAGCATCTGGTCGCGCGACGAGAATTCGAGGCGCGACCCGAGAATCGAATTGTCGTTTCCGAGACGCTCGACACTCCTCACCCACTGCTAGCAGCCACCGAGCGTGCTTTCCGGCGACCGAAGCATCGGGATCTTCGCAACCTGCCAACGACCGACCGCCGAGCGCTGGATATTTCGGTTAGTGAGGCGGGCCTTCCACGCGCACTCCGGATCATGGATGCGCTGGTCAAGGCGCTGGATGCGCGAGGCATGCATTTGCGCGTCGAACCCGACGGAAAGCGTCGCACCTGCCTGACACTTCAAGGCCAAGTCCTCGCAATCCGTCTCGTAGAGAGCATCTCGCGCACCGAGCGCGAGCCCACCGAGAAGGAACGCCAGGAGATAAAGAAATACGGTCATGCCTATCTTCCGAACCGCTACTCATACGAGCCTATGGGCATGTTTAAGCTCGGAATCATCGGCACTTATCACAGCGATTTTCACAAGACCGTGGCCGATGGCAAACGTCAGCGCATCGAGCAGCGCCTCAACGAATTCGTAGTCAAGCTTGAGGAGGAAGCCGTACGCCGAAAGCGACATGAAGAACATCTCGAACGGCAGCATCGGCTTTGGGAGAACCAGGAACGCCGGCGACGCGAACGCGAAGAGCAGAAGCGAAAGGAAATCGAACGGCTAAAAGCTCTCGAAGAGGAGGCGCGTGACTGGAGGAGGTCGGAAGATATTCGCGCCTACGTTGCTGCTGTCGAAACGAAGGCGACACACGAGCACGGCCGCATTGGACGGGACAGCGAACTCGGGCAGTGGATAGCATGGGCACGGCACAAAGCAGACTGGATCGATCCGCTCGTCAATGCCAAGTGCCCGGTGCTCGATGATGAATAAAGAGGCATAGCCGGTCAGGCAGCGCGCAGTGGGACCACATTGGAGACAGTCAAAGCTTCAAGATAATCCGCTCACTTCTGCAGCCATACCCGTGCCTCGCCGTCGTAGCGATGCCGATCATAGATGGCGCTTACCGAACCATCGACGTGATTGAGGATGCGGTCCTGCACGACGCGCGGGCAGCCGAGCTTGGCCAGTCCCGTTGCCACCGTGCGACGCAGGTCGTGAACCGTCCAGGGGATCTCAATCGGATCGGCGCGCGGCTTGCCCTCCTTCTCTTTGCGTGCCTCGTATTGCGCCAGGCCGAGCGCTTTCTGAGCGACGTGGTGTCCGTCCATCGGTG
Organism: Betaproteobacteria bacterium; assembly: GCA_947482825.1. Classification (GTDB taxonomy): domain Bacteria; phylum Pseudomonadota; class Gammaproteobacteria; order Burkholderiales; family SG8-39; genus SZAS-79. The sequence continues at coordinate 3,929 of CANKMT010000151.1, forward strand.
ACGGAAAAACAAAGACCTCGTTCAGCGCCCGGCGAGCCTTCAGTAGATCGATCGCTTGACGGGATAGCATGACGTCGTGCAGCTCGCCGTTTTTTGTTTCGCGGATCGTCCATACCGCGCGCTCCAGGTCGATGTCTCGCCACATTGCCGCGACCACTTCACCCGAGCGGCAGCCAGTGAGCAGCACCAAGACCAGCGCATCGCGCACCGTCTGGCTGTAGGGACTGCGCGGCAGCCACCGCACGAACGTCGCGAGTTCGGCATCGCTGAAAACTCGTTTTCTGCGGACCTGCGGCGCACCTTTGATGCCCAGCGTCGGAATCACGAAGTCATCGGGAAGACGCCCCTGTTCTGCCGCGTGGGTATACGCGCATCGAATGCGACCAAGCAGGTAGGTGCCACACCGTGGGGCGCGATTCAGCATGGGACGGATCACTTCGTCCTGCAGCTCGCGCCGCGTCACCGCCGCTGCGGGGCGCTCGCCGAGTTTGGAGACCAGTTCGCGACACAGCAGCCGCGCGCCCTCGTCGCCCCGCTTCTGTTTGCTCAACTTCTCGGAGGTGTAGTCTTCGACCAGCTTCTCGACGGTATAGCGCGCAAGCTTCTCGCCTTCGCGCTGGCGCCGCGCTTCCGCGCGCGCCTGCTGTTTCTCCATTTGCGGGTCGGCGCCGCGCTCGCGTTCGAGCTTCAAGCGTCCCAGTGCCTTGCGCGCTTCCGCCAGCGTCATGGGACCGAACTCGCCGAGCTTGATCTCACGCAGCGCGCCATCGCGCGCCCGGTAGCGGTAGAAGAAAACCCGAGCCGCATTCGTGCGGCGTACCCGCAGCCCAGGATGATCGGGGTCGCCGCACTCCTCTCCGGCGCGCAGGTCGGCGATAATGCGGGGTGTGAGCATGGGCGGCGGTTTCTTCATTGCGATTGCAGCGTAGACCTATACCGCCACCTACACCAAACCGACTGACAAGGCTGGACAAGACTGGACGAGTCCAGCCATCAAGCGGAGACCGGGATTTGCAATAAGCGCCATCTGTACAAGTGGTTACCCGCAGTTTTGCCAAAGAAGAGAAGAGCTTGAACGACCCCAGTTTCAGCAACCATACGCCGATGATGCAGCAGGGTTTGTTTAGAGTGAACGAATCGTCATTTTCCACAAACGTTTCGCATTGCGTTTCGCAGATCGGAAACGACGGGGCGATCAACGCTCTTCTGCTCAAGCGGATCGTAGTCGACTGACGCAGGCTTTCGCCCGGGAGGAAAACATGGGGACTGGATCCAAGCAAAGACGGTTCGTTGACGAGGCCATTGAAGTCCTGCGGTGTCGGCCCTCCAGCGCTCCCACAACTCGGCCTTTTGCTTCGCCGTGAACCAGATTCGTGCAACTCCCGCCATGCACACCCCCTATCTGACAAGATTAGAAGGTGTTGCACTGACCGGTTCAGCCCGCCGCCGGAAGCCTTCATTGGAAGACGTCGGAATTCGGCGAATTCCGGTGGTTTCCACCACGCCGCACAATTGAGCTCGCGTAAATTCCCGCGACGGCACTTGGCCGAAAGGTAGTCGCTCAGAAAGCCCCGATTCGGGGCACCTCGCCCCCGCCCGACCGGGAGCAAGGCTGCTCTGGCTCACCGCACGAGCCACCGCATCGGGTAATCTGGTCGCGCAATGCGC
>CANKMT010000152.1 GCA_947482825.1 Betaproteobacteria bacterium
AGGTCGACGAGGCGCATGCCGTTGGCACGCTGCAGTCGATCGACGCGGTCTGGGACGAACTGTTTCCGGCCGAGCAGGCCAAGATCCTGCACACCCTGGTTGAGCGCATCACGGTGCGCCGCGACAGCATCACCATCCAGTGGCACGAACAGGGTCTGAACAAACTGCTGCGCGACACACTCGCGCCCGAACAAGCGCTGGAGGCCGCATAAGCGCCGCCGCCCGCACCGGCCTCACCACCGAGATCCCCATGACGTTTCGCCGGCGTGCCGGCAAGGCCGTGATCGTGCTGCCCAACGGCGAGCGCGCCGTCGAGCGCCGTGAGGCGCTCATCGACAACGCCATGGTCAAACTCATCGCGCGCGGCCACCGCTGGCATCGCAAACTGTTCGACGGCACCCACGCCTCGATCGCGGACATCGCCAAATCGGAGAACATCAACCCATCGTTTGTGAGCCGCGTCCTGCGCTTGGCTTACCTATCACCGGTGCTTGTAGAGGCCATCCTGGACGGGAAATACCCAGCGCATCTGACGATGAAAGACCTGATGGAGCCGTTTCCCATGGAGTGGGAGCGGCAACGGGAGCACTTTTTCAGCCGCGGTAGCGCAGTTCAAGACGGCTGAACCGGGCTTGGCAAGATAACCAGTCCATCACGCCTTCTTGAATTCAGGTCACTCAAATTCCGCACATGGACAAGTACTCTTTGAAATCTGAAATTTCTGATCGAGCCACGGCAATGGGTTTAGTGGAAACCTTAAGGTTGTTTTCCCGCCGGAAACCAAAAATGACTTTTCTAGCATAAGGCGACTGCCCTAGCCCATAGCCTGCCTGACAAAATCGAGGCTTCCTATCGGCGGGGGGATTGGATTGAAAAGCGCGCCTTTTTGATGCAAGCATGGTCCGACTACTGCGCGACGATTCAGCCTGTCGCCAAGGTAACGCAAATATGCGGCGCGACGGTGGCATAAATTATTTTCAAGGGGGTAGGCGTGACGATCACGTTGAAAAGGGCTTCCCTGAGTGTTCCGCAACGGCGTTACCTGGCGTTTTTGCCAGCCCGCTGGTTTTTGCGGTGCTGCGCTTCCAGCGTCAGGGCGTTGACCAGCGCCTCCGCGGCTGGCGTCAACGGAAGACCCTCGCGGCGGATCAGGCAAATTGCGGGAGTATCGATGTGCTCGCGCACGGGAATCTCCGCGAGCAGCCCGTCGGTCACGCGGTTGCCCAGCCACTTCTGGGGCAGGAACACCAGCAGATCGCTGTTGGCAATGATCGAGAGCAGCGCGATCAGTGATTCGCACTGGAGGTTCGCCTGCGGGACGCGTAATCCGTTATTTTCGAACGCCGCATCGAACTCAATCGACTGCGGCCCGGCCTCGCCCGTGACCACCCACTCGGCATCGAGCAGCTCTGCCAGGGACTTGGCGCCTCTTAAAGGGTGACCCTTTCGCCCCACGACGACGCAGCGGTCCTGGAAGAGGGACTCCACCACGAATTCGCCCCCGAGCGGCCGGGTCGGCTGGGGAGCGAGCGCGAAATCGAGTGCGTTGGTGCGTAGTTCAGACAGCATCACCGCATACACGCCCTCCACAATGCGCACCCTCGCCTGCGGGTAACGCCGCCTGAAAACGCGCAGTGCGCCCGGCAGCAACTGCAGGCAAGGCAAACCCGATACCGCCGCTGCGACGCTGCCCCCGGAGCTGCCCGCCATCTGATGGAGTTCGTCCTCGCCGCGCTTCAACTCATTGGCGGCCTGCGGTGCGCGCACCAGAAACGAATGCCCGAATGCATTGAGCACCGCGCCTTTGGCAGTGCGATCGAACAAAGGCATGCCGAGCTCCCGCTCGAGCTGTCGGATGCTTTTGGTCAGCGACGGCTGGGACAATCCCAAGTCCCTCGCCGCGGGACGCACTCCGCCCATCCTCGCCACGGCGATGAAATCACGCAGATTGTGGAATTTCATGGCTTTTTAGCTGATAACCACTGGCTATCGGAAACCGAAAGATAGCATCTTCCCGCGATCACGTGTTCGACGTACAGTAGGAGACTCGCGGGGCCAAGCCCCAACACAGACCGCAGTCAGCGCAGACGGAGGCTCCTATGAATGAAAAAAGTACCGACACCCAGGGCAGCGCATATGGCCGTGCCCCCCAGCACTCGAACAAGCTGCTGACTGAAGTCGGCCCGGGCACACCCTGCGGTGAGATGTTCCGGCGCTACTGGCATCCGGTGGCCGCGTCGAGCGAGCTCACAAGCGTGCGCCCGCAGAAGCTGCGTATCCTCGGCGAAGACCTGGTGCTGTTTCGCGACGGCTCGGGCAAGCCGGGCTTGCTGTATTCACGCTGCATGCATCGCGGCACGTCGCTGCATTTCGGCAAGATCGAGCGCGACGGCATTCGCTGCTGCTATCACGGCTGGAAGTACGACACCGAAGGGCACTGCCTCGAGCAGCCGCTGGAGCCGCACGCGCGCACCCGCGAGAACATCCGCCAGCCCTGGTACCCGGTCGAGGAGCGCTACGGCCTGGTGTTCACCTACATGGGGCCGCTGGATAAGAAGCCGCTGCTGCCGAGCTACGACATTCTCGACGCTATAAAACCTGGCGAGTATTACGACACCAGCTTCGGCAGCTGGGGCACCACCGATGATCACTCCCTGTCCGTCGTTCCGTACAGCTGGCTGCATCTGTCCGACAACTTCATGGACCCGTTGCACGTGTTCGTGCTTCACTCGACCTTTTCGGGCGCGCAGTTCGATGCCGAGATGGCCCTCATACCGCGGATGGAGTTCATTCCGACCGAGGGCGGCATCTACCACTCCTCGGTGCGCACGCTCCCCGACGGGCGTGACTTTGAGCGACTGGTTCAGTGGATGGTGCCAAACATAATCAGCGTACCGCCAATCAGGCCGCTCCGGGAGAGCCCGTCCCTGGGCATCTCCTGGATCGTCCCGGTAGACGACACCCACTTCTTCCAGGTCCTCGTCGCCCGCTGGCCGAACGGCCAGCGCATGTACCACTCACGCCCGAACAACAACACCCGCGTGACCTGGGGCGAGATGAACGAGCGAGAGCGCCGCGACTATCCCAACGACTTCGAAGCCCAGATGGGTCAGGGCGAGATCTCGCTGCAATCGGAGGAACATCTGGTTTCCAGCGACCGCGGCATGGTGATGCAGCGGCGCATGTTGAACCAGGCGATCAAGGCCGTGCAGGAGGGCGGCGATCCCGCGAACGTCCACTTTGACGCGGACAAGGCGTTGGTGAAGGTAGGGGCACGCAATCTGTACCGCGTGGCGGAGACGGCGAAATGAAAAAGCGGATTGCAAGTGTGTTGATGGCCGCAGGGCTTACGCTGGCACCGGGCGCTTCGCAGGCCCAGTCCTACCCGGTGAAGCCAGTGCGACTGCTGACCGTGCTCACTGCCGGCACCGATACCTATATCCGCGTGCTCGGCACCAAGCTCGCGGACATCTGGGGGCAGCCGGTGATCGTCGACAACCGCCCCGGTGCCGCCGGCGTCCTTGCGGTGCAGGGGGTGACGAGCGCTGCGCCTGACGGGCACACACTGCTGGTGCACGGCTCGGCCTACCTGATCTCGAAAGCGGTGCAGCCGGGCCTCGCGATCGACCCGGTCAACGAACTCGCGCCCGCGGCACAGATCTACTCCGCCGGGCCGATTGCGCTGCTGGTCGGCGGCGGCTCGTCGGCCAGAAACGTCGAGGATCTCGTCGACCGGCTCAAGGCCACCCCGGGCAAGATGAACTACGGCTCTGCGGGCGTGGGCCTCATTCACCACCTTGGCGGGGAGTTGTTTTTGAAGGCCACGCAGACGCAGGCGCTGCACATTCCGTTCAAAGGCCCCGACCTGTACACCGCGGTGATTCGCGGCGAGGTCGACTTCACGGTGTCGCCGCTGACCGTCATCATGCCGCTGGTGAAGGCCGGCAAGATGCGCGTGCTCGCGACCATGAACGCAGGGCGAATGCGCGAGCTGCCGGAGGTGCGCACCCTCAATGAACTGTACAAGAACGAGCTGCTCGTCATGGAATTCTGGACCGGCCTCGCGGCGCCCGTGAAAACGCCGGTGCCGGTACTGAGGGCGATTCACGCCGCGACGGTGAAGGCGCTCGAGGACCCGGTGGTCCGGAACTCCATCGAGGTGGGCCTCAACACGCCTACACCGGACGTCAGCATGGAGGCCTTCGCGGCTTTCGTGCGGCGCGAGAACGACAAGCTGCGCGAGATTGTGAAGCTCACCGGCCTGAAGGCCGAGTGACGGCCATGAAGCGCTGTCGCTGATCGACGCGGACGAACCAGGCACGCTTCCAAATCCGCAGGCATAGGTTTATGCCTGCCCTACAGAAAGTATCCATGAAAGTGAAACAACTCGGCCGACACGGTCCGAAGGTCTCCGCATTGGGCCTGGGCTGCAACGGAATGTCATTGCAAAACCCCAGAAACGACGAGGAAAGCATCGCGACCATCAAAGCGGCGCTGGATGCCGGGATCAATTTCTTGGACACGGCCGATTTCTACGGCATGGGCCACAACGAATCCGTCATAGGCCGCGCGATCAAGGGAAGGCGGGACGAGGCCTTCCTCAGCGTCAAATTCGGCATGATGCTGTCGCCCTCGAGAGCGTTTCTCGGTGTGGATGGACGGCCGAAGTCGGTGAAGAACTTCGCCTCCTACTCGCTGCAGCGCCTGGGGGTGGACGTTATCGACATCTACCAGCCAAGCCGCCCCGATCCCGACGTCCCTTTTGAGGAGACCATCGGCGCGGTTGCCGACCTCATCAAGGAGGGAAAGGTGCGCTACCTTGGCGTCTCGGAGGTGGGCGCCGACAATCTTCGCCGCGCGCACCGCGTTCATCCCGTGAGCGCACTGGAAATTGAATATTCCCTCGCTTGCCGGTTCATCGAGCCGGAAATCCTGCCGGCAGCGCGCGAATTGGGTATCGCCATCGTGGCTTATCGCGTGCTCGCCGACGGGCTCCTTTCCGGCGCGGTGACCACCGAGCCCGTGGGCCACATGGTTTCGCCGCGCTTGCAGGGCGAGAATCTCCAACACAATCTCGCGATGACCTCGTTCCTGAAAGAAATGGCGGCTGCCAAAGGTTGCACTGCTGCTCAACTGGCGGTTGCGTGGCTGCTCCACCGGGGCGAGGACATCCTCCCGCTCATCGGCATGAGCCGGCGTTCGCGGCTGCCCGAGAATCTCGCCATACCCGACGTCAGCTTCAGCGCAGATGAGCTCGCCGGGCTTGACCGCGCCTTCGCGCCCGGCGCGATTCGCGGGGACCGCTATCCGGCAATGGTGATGAAGTACGCGGCACAATAAAGGAACATAGTTTCGTTTGGTCTTGCCGACGCAGTGCGAGTACTGAATGATGGCCTTCGAGTATTGCTGCTGACTGTTCTGACTAGTCAGAAGGATGACGTATGGAAAACCTCAGCTATCAATCAGCTAAGCAGTAGCCAGATGGCCAGACTGGGTTTCGGCTGCCC
>CANKMT010000153.1 GCA_947482825.1 Betaproteobacteria bacterium
GGCGCGGTCGGCCGTTGGTGAGTCACGAGGTCATAGTCAATTTGATCGCCAACACGACGACTCACGCAGGCTTGAAAATACAGGCCGAATTGGATTCTGGAAAGTACCCTACGGGCATCAAGGTCACCGACGAAGAGTTAGCCGCAGTGAATATGAAGCGCGCCAGTTTTCACGGTGACTGGAACTACACGCTCCTGCCAAAACGCAAGAATAAATAGTCATCTTATTTTGGCGCGAGTCCTTAGATGCCACGGACCCGGACCAAGTCGAATGCGACGCTGAAAGACGTCGCGCGGCTCGCCGGGGTGTCCACGGCCACGGTGTCGAGGGCGCTGATGCAGCCTGCCGTCGTCCGGCCCGAGACGAGAAAGCGCATCCAGCAGGCCGTGGCACGCCTGAACTACGTGTCCGACGGGCTGGCCCGCGCACTCTCGACGCGCCGCAGCCACACCATTGGCGCTGTGATCCCGACATTGGACAACGCGATTTACTCCGCGAGTACGCATAGTCTGCAGAGAACGCTCGAGCAGGCGGGCTACACGCTGCTCCTCGCGTGCCACGAATTCGACCTGGCGGCCGAAGCGCGCATCACGCAGGCCTTCGCCGAGCGCGGGGTCGACGGCCTCGTCATGGTCGGCATGCAGCATCATCCCGCGACGCTCAAGCTGCTTGCAACGCTCGGCACGCCGTACGTCTTTACGTGGGCGATCGACCGGAAGCGGCGCAGCGCGAGCGTGGGATTCGACAACCGCGCCGCGGGCCGCATGATCGCCCGCCACCTCCTATCTCTCGGGCATCGCCACATCGGCGTGATCTCGGGCGTGGTGGCGGGCAACGACCGCGCCGCTGACCGCCTGATGGGGGTTCGCACCGCGCTGGCGAAAGCCGGCGTGTCGCTGCCTGCTTCAAACGTAATCGAGGCCCGCTATTCCCTGGAGGCCGGCGGTGAGGCGCTCAAGGTGTTGATGGGTCGCGCCAGGGTCAGCGCCGTCATCTGCGGCAACGATGTGCTGGCGATCGGCGCCATTCAGTCCGCGCAGGCGCTTGGTGTCCGGGTCCCGCAGGAACTCTCGGTCACCGGGTTTGACGACATGGCCTTTGCAACCGTGATCTCTCCTGCCCTGACGACAATCCGGTTTCCGATTGCCGAGGTCGGCGTCCAAGCGGCCCGGTACCTGATCGAGCGGATCGGCCAGACCGCACCGATCCGGAGTGTGGTGCTTCCTCTAGAACTGGTGGTTCGCGATTCGACCGCCGGGCCGGCGCCAAGACGATAGTCCTCCCCCAAGCCTTGGGCACGCGCTTCTTGCGCATTTGCCGTCCTGACGACTGAGCGTTAGGGGCCACCATGCTGCGCGTCATGATTGCGGACGGCAGCGCCGATTCGCAACGTCGCTCGGTTGGTGGATAGTACGAGGCTGGTGATGTCCGACACGCCGGCCAATCAGGCCGAGTAACCGCAGCCACGCAGTCAGAAGCCCGGCCCGGGATTCCCGCTGTGCCCGATGGTGGGCCTTGTGTGCCTGGACAGCGGAGCGCTGCTCCAAGCTTCGATTGGCCACCCTCGGGTCAAGCGCGGTTATGCACAGTCGTTGCTGCGTTCGATCCTCGATACCCTGGTGCGGATGAATGGTGTCAGAGTCGAATTTCGGCGCGGGACTGCGCATCGCTGCGTCCGCCAAAAAAATTGGACTCTGACACCATATGTCAAATATATCGATGGCAGCATTTCGGCTGCAGAGACAGTAACGGCGCGGGCTTCGATCTGAAAATGGCAGCAATCAGGCCACAGAAGCAGCCTTGGGCCACTGCGCCGCCAGACGCATGAGTTCCGGCACGCACGACCCCGAGGACGTTCCGCACTTGAGCATGGTCTGCACCTGATCGAGTGAGCTGCCTGCGAGGAAGGCTTCGCGGATCGGCAGCCCGGCCACATGGTTGAACAGCTGCGCCATGCGTCCGGTGCGGCTCATGCCGTGCCACTGGCCACGCCCGCGCGTGGACTCGCGGTGTCGGCGTTGGCGAAGGCTTCCTGCACGACGACGAACTCGCATTTTTCCAGCGCGCGGCGCACCTTGTCGGCGTCCGGCATCGACTGGGCGGGGTTGGTGCAGGCGATCCAAAACGCCTTGATTTCGCCTTTGTCGATCGCGTCGAACAGCTCGACCGCGGTCTTGCCCGGCTTGGCCGGCACGTCGTCGACGCCCCAGAACTTCGCGACTTCCTTGCGGTGCTCGGGGTTCGCGAGGTCGCGGTGGGCCGAGAGCAGGTTCGCCATGCCGCCGACTTCGCGCCCGCCCATCGCGTTCGGCTGGCCGGTGAGCGAGAACGGCCCCGCGCCTTTCTTGCCGGTCTGTCCCGTGGCGAGGTGCAGGTTGATCAGCGCCGAATTCTTGTGCGTGCCCTCGGCGCTCTGGTTGAGGCCCTGGCAGTACATCGACAGCGTGGCCTTCGACTGCGCGAAGAGGTGGGCGGCCTTGACGATGTCGTCGGTTTTGATGCCGCAGGTCTTTACGGCTTTGGAGGGCGCGTAGTCGAGGGCGAGCTTCTTGAGTGCGTCGAAGCCTTGGGTGTGGTCGTCGATGCATTGCTTGTCGAGCAGCCGGTCGTGGACCATGACGTTCAGCATCGCGTTGAAGAGCGCGATGTCGGTGCCGGGCTTGATCGCCAGGTGCAGATCCGCGGCTTCCGCTGTCACCGTCCTTCTCGGGTCTTTCGCTTTCGCGTCCTCGATCCTGCGGAACACGATCGGGTGGGCGAAGGCCGTGTTCGAGCCGGCGATGAAGAGCGTTTCGGCGTGGTCGATGTCATCAAAACACGCCGGGGGTGCATCGGCGCCGAGGGACGCCTTGTAGCCGGCCACGGCGGAGGACATGCAGAGCCTCGAGTTCGTGTCGACGTTGTTGGTGCCGATCAATCCCTTGGCCAGCTTATTGAAGACATAGTAGTCCTCGGTGAGGAGCTGGCCGGAGATGTAGAAGGCCACCGCGTCCGGGCCGTGTTCCTTGATGATTTCGGCAAACTTGTCCGCCGCGTGGCCAAGGGCGGCCAGCCAGGGGGTTTTGTGGCGCTTTTGGGTCCTGGAGAGGCGGACTTCGGGGTGCAGCAGCCGATTGGCCTTCGTCGTTGTCAAGTGGAGGGGGTTTCCATGGGGGAAGTAAAGCAATGCTTGTGCCATTGCGGGTCGACACAAACCTGAATTGTGACTACAATTACCTCAACCACCTATAAATGAGGTCTCAAATGGCATCAGAACGCGTACCACGAGGCTCGCAGCGCGTCCCCATTCGCGAGTTCAAGGCGCGCCTTTCGCACTACTTGGCACTCGCCGGTACCCGTGGGTCGGTTGAGATAACGTCCCATCGGAAAGTCGTCGCGCGGGTGACGGGAGTTCCGCCCGAAGCGGGCGAGGGGATCGCTCGCCTTATTTCCACGGGAGCAGTCAGTTGGCAGGGTGGCAAACCCAAAGGAGCGGCGATCCGCCTTGCCAAGCGTGGCAGCAGCGTTTCTGAAATGGTGCTCGAAGATCGCGGATGATCCTCTATTGCGACACCTCTGCGCTCATCAAACTCTACCTTGTGGAAACCGGTTCGACGGCACTCAAAAAACTCGCAGCAGCTTCTGAAGCGTTGGCCACCGGCCGCGTGTCCTGGGCTGAAGCGCATGCGGCGCTCGCCCGCCGCGTACGCGAAGTACCGGACGACGCCGCTCCGGTGGCGGAGGCAAAGCGCGCGTTGGCTTCCGACTGGCCGAAGTTCATGATCGTAGAACTCACGCAGGAGGTCGTCGAGCGCGCGGCCGAATATGCGGACACCTTTGCATTGCGCGGCTATGACAGTGTGCAGCTTGCGTCCGCACATGCGCTTGCTCAGGAAAGCAACGCGCAGGTCACGTTCGCGTGCTTCGATACGCGCCTCAACAAGGCGGCTAAAGTGCTGGCAATGGCGACGCCTTTCGCATTGGTGCCGGGCCGATGAATCGTCGATCTCTGCGCCGAGCTTTGGGGCCTGTTTTCGAGCCGCTGAAAGACGAGACGCTCTTTGCACAGGTTTCGGTGCATCCGGAGCTTGATACGGTCACCTGGCCGAATGGTGCCGACCTTGCGCCGGAGTTTCTTTACCGGGCTGCCCAGCAGCAGATTGCGGATGGTTCGCGCCTGAGCGTGTGAAGAAGGCAAAAGACGAACTGCGACCGGAGTACAAGCGGTCGGATTTCACGGAACTGGTAAGAGGGAAGTACTACAAGGAAATAATCGCGCGATCCAATGTTGTCTTGTTGGAGCCGGCGATTGCCAAGGCGTTTCCTACTGCCAAAGCAGTGAATGAGGCGCTTGCGGGATTACTTGCCTCGACCGAGAAGAGGTCACGGGTGATGCGGCGCTCGGTGCGGGCGCGAGCGAAATCGACGCGTACAGCCTAGGAGTCGCCCCGCCCCGCCGCCTCCGGATACAAATCCGGCAACAAGAATTGCAACCCATCCAGCGGCAACGCAAACCGCACCGCCCCAAGAGGCGTATCGGTTATCACCAATCCACTCTTCAACAAATGCGACAGCAATTTCCGCGCGACGCGCTCGCCCAGCCCGGTCATCTGCTGGAACTCAGAACGTGTCAGCGGCCCGGCGGCAAACAGGTGGAACAAGGGCAAGACGGCTTCGGAACGGTAGCCCTTGTCCTGCGACGAACGAAACACGATCAGCGCCTCGATGCGCCGCTTCATGCCTTGCAGTTCGAACAACCCGGCCATGAACGTCACCTGGTCCCGGCACAGTTCCAGAAAGAACGCCACCCAGCGCCGCAGCCCTTCTTCGCTGAGATTGCCGCGACCGTCGAGGTCGCCGCGGCGCGATTCGTCGGCCTCGGCCAGCCGGGCGTAGTACTCGTCGCGCCGCCGGGCGAGCCCGCGGTTCGCGGACCACAGGCCTAAGCTGATCGGCCACAAAGCACAGTGGGTCTGCAATCGCGCCGCGCGGCCGTTTCCGTCCACGAACGGATGGACCCAGGCCAAGCGCTGGTGCGCGCATGCGGACTTGATAAGAAGGTCGTCGGAACCGGGCACGCGTCCATACACGGCATCGAGCCTCGCCAGGAATCGGGGAATCGTCTGCCAGGTGGGGGGCACATGCCGGCCGACTTCGACATCGGTGCCGCGCATCGCACCCGGTTCGACGATGACATTTTCCGCGGTCGTTCGATCCGCCTCCGAAAGTTGCCCATACATGGCCCGGTGGGCTTCGATGGCAAAGGAAGAAAGCAGCGGCATTGCGCCGGCTGCGGCCTTGGACTCGAGTTCCTTCTCCGCTTCGATATGCGCGAGCGCGATTCGCTGGAGTCCTCGACGCTCACGGAAACTGACCCACTTCTGCTCATAGAAGCGGACCCATCAAGTGCGCATTGTTGTGCGGCGAAATTCTGTGGAAGTGTTAACTGACAGCGGTGCCTGGGACAGCACGGGAGGTGGTTTTCTATCGTGCTTGTCGCA
>CANKMT010000154.1 GCA_947482825.1 Betaproteobacteria bacterium
CACGTCCGGTCAGTCGAGAATAGGCCACCCATCCCTCCCAATCACCGTCCAACCTGCCGCCACCCTCCGACTTAATGGGTAGGGTAGACTACGCTTTTCGTTCTCAAATGCAGCGATTTCAATTCCACATGATGTCAAACGCTTGAGAGCGGATTGTTTATGCAACATTCGGGCTAATGATAATTTGCGATGGCCGAATTGCGGACTGTGTGGGCTGCGACACTGACCTGTTCGATTGACCCAGCCACACGGCGGCGATACATTGTGATTGATGCAAATCGGGCGCGGCTTCCGGGCGGCGCTGGACGTTCCTACTGCGCGCAGGACAGCGTGATCCACGAAACGGGAGCCGGCACTGCATGATCCGCAACGAACCCTACTGGTGGCAGGCAGCGCCGCCGCAGACGCTGCCACAGCAGTCGGTCGCCTCTCGCTCGGATGTTGTTATCGTCGGCGCTGGTTATACCGGCCTCTCGGCCGGGCTGACGCTTACGCGGGCCGGCCGCATCGTGCAGATCTTCGACCGCATGAGGCCCGGCGAGGGTGCGTCAACCCGCAACGGCGGCATTGCGAGCGCCAATCTGCGTCCAGGCCACGCGCAGCTCGTAAAAAAGTTTGGACTTGAGCGCGCCGATTGCATCCTGGCCGAGGCCAAGCTCGCGCGGGAGGATCTCGCACAGTTCATCGCAGCCGAGGGCATCGAGTGCGATCTCAGGATCACTGGCCGCTTCTCCGGCGCATCGAAGCCCGCGGATTACGAAACGCTCGCACGCGAGTCCGACTTACTCAGAAAATCGCTCGGCATCGAGGCGTTTGCGGTACCGAAGGCAGAGCAGCGCACCCACCTCGGTACCGACTTCTACCAGGGTGGCATGGTCCGCATGGATATCGGCGGGGTGCACCCGGCGAAGCTTCATGCCGGCATGCTCGCGCGCACACTGGCTGCCGGCGCCAAAATTCATGGCGAAACGGGCGTGACCAGGGTGCGCCCCGACGACGGTAACGGCTATGTGGTCGAAACCGCGCGTGGCACGGTCAAGGCACGCCACGTCATACTCGGCACCAACGGCTACACCGACAAGGTCGATCCTTGGTTGCGGCGTCGCATGGTGCCGGTGCGCAGCCGCATCATTGCGACCGCACCGCTGTCGGACGATCTCATGAATGAGTTGATGCCGGAGCGCTACATGCTCTCCGAGACGCGCAAGCTGCACTACTACTACCGGCCCTCGCCGGATGGGCGGCGCATCCTGTTCGGCGGCCGCGACGGCACCATCGCGGGCGATCCGGATTGGCCGACCGAAAGCCTCCGCCGTGCGCTGATCGACATCTTCCCGGTACTCGATGACGTCGAGATCACGCATAGCTGGTTCGGTCACGTCGCCATGAACCGGGACATGATTCCACGCATTTTTACACGCTCGGGCGTGCACTATGCGGCGGGCTACTGTGGCTCCGGCGTGGTCTGGGCGCGCTGGGCTGGCCAGAAGGCGGCACTGCAGGTGCTGGGCGAGGACGCTGGCCGCTCCGCCCTTGACTTCCGGCCACCGCCGGCCGTGCCCTTCTACACGGGCACGCCTTACTTCATGCCCGCGGTGTTTGCCTGGCTGACGCTACAAGACCGCTTAAACCACCCCCGCCGCGCAAAGCAGACTGGAACACCATGAGACAGAATTCGTGTGGCAATTCGCGAACGCAAGCTGCCCGACTGCCGGGACGACTCGCAGTTACGATGCTACTGGCGAGCCTCGTGCCCTGCACATCGTTCGCACAAGGCTATCCGGTAAAGCCGGTGCGCTACATCGTGCGCGCGCCGCCCGGCGGTACGGATGACCTGATCGCGCGCCTGATGCAGCCTGCGCTCAGCAAGGTGCTCGGCCAGTCGGTGGTGGTCGACTATCGGCCCGGTGCGGGTGGCCTCGTGGCATGGGAATACCTCTCCAAGCAGCCTCCGGACGGCTACACGATGCTGCTCGCAGCCTCCGGCCTGGCAGCGATCAAATCGCTCAGGAGCGATACCACCCTCGACCCATTTCGTGATATCGCGTGGGTGTCGCAAGTCACGCAGTTCATGCTCGTGATCATGTCGCATCCTGCGCTGCCAGCAAAGAACATAGGCGAATTGATCGCGCTGGCCAGAAAGCGTCCCGGTGAGTTGAGCTACGGGTCGTCGGGCATCGCCGCGACACCGCATCTTAACGGCGAATATTTCAAGGCTGCTGCCAAAATCAACATCAATCACGTGCCGTACAAGGGTGCGGGGCCGATGTACATCGATCTATTTGCCGGACGTGTCGAACTCGGCATCGCCGTGCTCGGCGCGGCTCAGCCACATATTCTCAGCGGCAAGGTGCGGGCGCTCGGCGTGAGCGGTGCGAGACGTTCCGGCCAGATGCCCGAGATCCCGACCATCGGTGAAACGCTGCCGGGATACGCCTTCGAGCCATTCTACGCAATCGTGATGGCGGCCGGGACACCGCGCGAGATCCAGAACGCCATGTCGGACGCGATCACCAAAGCGATGGCGGTGCCGGAGTTCAATGCACAGTTCCAGAAACTGGTCGGTTCGCCGGTGGTCGTCAATCGTCCCGAACAGATGTTGGAAACGGCAAGGAAGGAAGCTGCGCTCATCGAGCGCATTGTCAAGACGGCAGGCATCAAACTCGATTAACAAAGGAGCGACACACACATGGCTCGCATCGCCATCGGCGGCTTTCAGCACGAAACCAATTGCTTCGTTCCGGTCAAGACCGATTACTCGTACTTCGCCTCGGTCGGCGATCGTCCGCCACTGTGCCGCGGCGATGACGTGTTGCGCAATCTGCCCGACAAACAGTTTGCGATGTCGGGCTTTCTCGCAGTGATGGGCGGCAGGCATGAAATGGTCCCGCTGCTGTGGACCAGCGGCGGCGCCGGGGGCTATGTCACCAGCGGCGCGTTTGAACGCATTGCAGCCGAGATGATCGGCAGATTGTCCGAAGCGCTCCCGGTCGATGCGGTGTATCTCGATCTGCACGGCGCGATGGTGACCGAGGAATTCGAGGATGGCGAGGGCGAGCTGCTGCGCCGCGTTCGAGCCGTTGTCGGCGACAGGATTCCCGTGGTGATCAGTCTCGACTACCACGTCAATCTCACTCCGGCGATAGCCGAACTTACCGATGGCGTGGCGGTGTATTACACCTATCCGCACATCGACCGTGATGAGACCGGACGGCGCGCCGCGCGAATTCTTGAAACGGTGCTCCAGCGCGGCCGGCCTACCGTGCGGGTCTACCGTAAGCTGCCTTTTCTGCTGCCTCTGAATTTCCAGTGCACGATGGTCGAACCGTCCGCCAGCATTGTGCGCAAATCGGCCGAAGGCGAAGGCGGAGATGTGCTGAACCTTTGTTATGGCGCTGGCTTTCCGCCTTCGGATCTTGCCGACTGCGGCCCGGGCGTGGTCGCCCATGGTTACTCGGCGGAAGAAGTCGAACAGGCCGCGGACTATCTGAACAACTACGTGCTCGATCTGGAGCCGCAGTTTGCCGCGCCCCTGCTCGACCCCGATGCCGCCGTGCGTCAGGCCATCGAGATCTCAGCTCGCTCATCAAAGCCGGTCGTCATCGCCGATACACAAGACAATCCGGGGTGCGGCGGCACCGGCGACACCACCGGCATGCTCGAAGCCCTGGTGCGGAACAACGCACAGAAGGCCGGGTTGTGCGTGCTGACCGACGCCAAGGCCGCGGCAGCAGCGCACGCAGCCGGAGAAGTGGCCGAGATCACGATCGATCTGGGTGGCTGCACACCACTACCGGGCGTGAAGCCGTTCCACGGCACGTTCCGTGTCGCGAAACTGTCCAATGGACGCTTCCTCTGCAAGGGCCCCTGCGTCGGTGGACGGGAAGCAGCCCTCGGTCCAACGGCTCTGCTCACGATCGGCGGCGTCAGCATCGTCGTCGCCAGCAAGCGCATGCAGGCTTACGATCTAGAGATTTTCCGTCATCTCGGCTTCGAGCCCACCGAGCAGAAGATTCTTGTCGTGAAGAGCACCTGCCATTTTCGCGCCGACTTCGAACCGATTGCCTCACAGGTGCTGGTGGCAGTCGCCCCGGGGGCGCATCTGGTTGATGCGCGCGAGTACCCGTATACCAGGCTGCGTGCGGGTGTGAGGCTCGAACCGCTGGGCCCTGCGTTCGAGCCCAGCCAGTCGTGAGCAGCCTTCGCGCGAAAACGGAATTGCGGATCTTCAGTGAAATGAATTCGGGATGACCGCAATGCTAAAAATTGCGGCCGGCGGCGGATCAGTACCTGTAGGTGGCGAATTCGTAATTCAAGCCGCCACCGAAATCTGAAACAGCCCTCGGCAATGGCTGCGCCAGCCTCTGATCGAACGTATGGTTGATCCGATGGAACGCCGGTTCAATTCCAAAACAGGGAATCTAACTGACCAATTGGAGGGATAGCGTGCGGCCGCCAGGAACCCCCGAAAAGGCGCCCTCCTCCTATGGCAACGCGGCCTTCCGACACCCTCGCCGCTTGGCTAACTCGTCTCCATGCCAAGTGGGTGGAGGACTTACACCTCCAAGTGAGTGCGCTCTGCCGGACGCATGAAACAAAGTTTAGGCGTTGCTGCGGCGGTTCTGCTCGTAATGGGAGTTGCGCAGCACCTTGCCCGGCAGGGCGCCGGTGTACTTGCCCTCTTCGTACAGCACCTGGCCGTTGACGACGGTGCCAAAGATACCTTCCGCCGATTCCTTGATGCGCCAGCCGCCTGCTGGGAAGTCGTGCACGACGGTCTCGCGTCCACATTTCACCGTGGCCGGATCGAACATCGTGATGTCGGCGGCCATGCCCGGCCGCAGCAGTCCGCGGTCGTACAGGCCGAAGGCCGAGGCCGAGTCAAAGGTCAGCCGGCGCACCGCCTGCTCCAGGGTCATGACCTGTTTCTCGCGCACCCATTCGCCGAGCAGCTTGGTGAGATAGCCATAGCCACCATGGAACTGCACGTGCGCACCGCCGTCACCGAGCCCGATCACCGCGTTCGGGTGAGTCAGAATCTTTTTCAGCGCCTCGTCGTCGATGTTGTTCTCGGCCTGCAGGAAGCGAGTCTCGAGTTTCTCCTCGACGACCAGGTCGAGGAACGCGTCGATCACGCGCTTGCCCTGTTTCTGGGCGATTTCGCCGATGTTCTTGAACTGCATCCAATTGTTCTTTTCCAGCATCAGCTGGTTGACCCAGATGTAGTTCCACCAGGTCTTCGAGATTCCGACCGCGCTGTCGGGCTTGTTGACGACCGCTTCCTCATGAAGCTTGGCACGGGTTTCCGGGTCGGCGTAAAGCCGCAGCTTTTCCTTATCCGACATCAGCAGGATCGGGTGCCAGGTCGGCAGGCCGCGGAAGACCTGCGAGTTCTTCATCGTGAAGTCCTGGGTCACCCGGTTCGGGCTGCACATCGGATAGGCGCGGATGCCCATCG
>CANKMT010000155.1 GCA_947482825.1 Betaproteobacteria bacterium
CCAGGAGCGCTACCAGTTCATGAAGTGGGGCATGCAGGCCTTCGACACGTTCAAGGTCGTGCCCCCGGGCATCGGCATCGTGCACCAGGTGAACCTGGAGTACCTCGCACGCGGCGTGCACAGCAAGAACGGCGTGTATTACCCGGACACGCTGGTGGGCACCGACAGCCACACCACCATGATCAACGGCATCGGCGTGGTCGGCTGGGGCGTGGGCGGCATCGAGGCGGAGGCCGGCATGCTGGGCCAGCCCGTGTACTTCCTGACCCCGGACGTGGTCGGCGTTCACCTGAAGGGCAAACTCCACCAGTCGGTCACCGCCACCGACCTGGTCCTCACCATCACCGAGATGCTGCGCAAGGCCAAGGTGGTGGGCAAGTTCGTCGAGTTCTTCGGCGAAGGCACCGCGTCGCTCGCCCTGCCCGACCGCGCGACGATCGCCAACATGGCCCCGGAATACGGCGCCACCATGGGCTTCTTCCCGGTCGACGACAAGACCATCGACTACTTCAAGGGCACCGGGCGCACCGAGGCCGAGATCGAGGCGTTCAAGGCCTACTTCAAGGCGCAGGGCCTGTACGGCGTGCCCAAGGCCGGCAGCATCGATTACTCGCAGACCGTGGAACTGGACTTGTCCACGGTGATGCCATCCTTGGCCGGCCCCAAGCGCCCGCAGGACCGCATCGGCCTCGAGAACGTGAAGAGCACCTTCACCAGCCTGTTCTCCAAGCCGGTGGCGGAAAACGGCTTCGCCAAGGCGCCCGCGGACCTCGGCAAGCGGATCAAGGCCTATGACGGCACCGAAGTCGGCTCGGGCGACGTGCTGATCGCCGCCATCACCTCCTGCACCAACACCTCCAACCCCGGCGTGCTGCTGGCCGCGGGCCTGCTGGCCAAAAAGGCGGTGGAACTGGGCCTGACGGTCAAGCCGCACATCAAGACCTCGCTCGCCCCAGGATCGCGCGTGGTGACCGAGTACCTGACCAGGGCGGGCCTATTGCCCTACCTCGAGAAGCTGGGCTTCTACACGGCCGGCTACGGCTGCACCACCTGCATCGGCAACGCCGGCCCGCTGGCACAGCCGATCGAGGAGACCATCGTCAAGAACGACCTGGTCTGCGCGGCCGTGCTCTCGGGCAACCGCAACTTCGAGGCGCGCATCCACGCCAACATCCGCGCCAACTTCCTCGCCTCGCCCCCGCTGGTGGTGGCCTACGCGATCGCCGGCACGATGCTGAAGGACTTCCGCACCGAGCCGATCGGAAAATCCAAGGATGGCCAGGACGTGTACATCGGCCATATCTGGCCGACCCACGACGAAGTCGCCGCCCTGATGAAGCTCGCGATGGACGCGCCGACCTTCCGCCGCCTGTACAAGGACCTCGGCAAGGACAACGTGCTCTGGCAGAAGGTGCCGTCGGCCTCGGGCCAGGTGTACAACTGGCCCAAGTCCTCCTACATCGCCGAGCCGCCCTTCTTCGCCAACTTCTCGATGCAGCCGGGCAAGGTCGAGGCCATCACCGGCGCGAAGATCCTCGGCGTGTTCGGCGACTCGGTGACCACCGACCACATCTCGCCGGCCGGCAGCATCAAGCCGACCTCCCCGGCGGGCTTCTACCTGCAGGAGCACGACGTCGCGGTGGGCGACTTCAACAGCTACGGCGCCCGCCGCGGCAACCACGAGGTGATGATGCGAGGGACGTTTGCCAACGTGCGCATCAAGAACCAGATGATGGGCGGCAAGGAAGGCGGCCTCACCCGCTACAAGGGCGAAGAAATGCCGATCTACGACGCAGCCATGAAGTACGTCGCCGACGGCATGCCCACGGTGATCTTCGGCGGCGAGGAGTACGGCACGGGGTCGTCGCGCGACTGGGCGGCCAAGGGCACATTCCTGCTCGGCGTCAAGGCCGTGATCACGCGCAGCTTCGAGCGCATCCACCGCTCCAACCTGGTGGGCATGGGCGTGCTGCCGCTGCAGTTCATGGGCACGGACAGCGCCGCGACCCTGGGCATCAAGGGGGACGAGACCATTTCCATCGAGGGACTGGACGATATCCGCCCGCAGCAGGAACTGACGCTGGTCATCAGGCGTGCCGACGGCTCCGAGCAGAAGGTGAAGGTGAAGAGCCGCATCGACACCACCATCGAGGTCGACTACTACAAGCACGGCGGGATCCTTCCCTACGTGCTGCGCGAACTGATGGCCGCCTGAGGAGCCAAAAAATGCCACCACGGGGACACCGCCTCGCCTGCATGATCAAGAGCATGGACGGCTGCCAGGGGACGTTCGACGTCCATCCTGGCGCCGCCGAGAAGTCGATCGAAAAGATCGATCCCGTTTCCTGGGACAAACCGCCGCAGAAGACGGGCATCCAGGAGGCCATGTTCACCATCATCGGCGACATGGGCATGACGGGGCAGCTGATCCGCCTCAACTCCTACCAGTGGCAGGCCGTCACCGAGGCCAAACTGGAGAAGTTCCTGTACATCTCGATCCTCTGGAGCGGCAACTGGTTCAAGGTTGTCGAGGATGCCCAGATGATGACCAAGAAGAAGTAGTCTTC
Source organism: Betaproteobacteria bacterium (assembly GCA_947482825.1). Lineage (GTDB taxonomy): Bacteria > Pseudomonadota > Gammaproteobacteria > Burkholderiales > SG8-39 > SZAS-79. Next base: position 2,568 of record CANKMT010000155.1, read on the forward strand.
CCGTCTGTGAATGTACCTGTATCGGTACATAAACTGCCTGTAGACCGGCGGATAAGCGCCGTCGTGAAAGCGATCAACTACTCGGCCAGGATGCCGCCCAATTCGACCTTGAAGGCCCCTGACTGTCGGTCCGAAATAAGCAGACCTACGTACCGCACGTCTTCCAACCGCACGCTCGGAGCAGACACCGCACGTCCGCGGAAACTGGCCACGAAATCGGCCGGTTCGAATCGGAGCGTCTGCCATTCTGGCGGCGCAACAAAGGCGGCTTGGTATTGGGGCGTGCCGGTGCTGTCGTCGAGTTTGAGCGTCAGCTTGTAGCGCTGCCCGTCGCCGCGCACCCGCAACAGCAGCGCCGCGGACTCCACAGGGAATCTGATCGGGCCGCTCAAAGATGCGAAGCCACCGTTCCTCTCGAGCGACACCTCCCCTTCGAACACCATTGCGTCGTCCGTCGAGCGGCGCCTCGAGGTCGATACGCCGCCCATCACGTCATCGTTAATGACCCGAAACGTCTGGACGACCTCCGGACGGGAGAAATCGATCAGCCCCACCAACGCTGGCTCCGTCGGTTGTCGCCGATTGAAGAAGTCACCAAGGGAGCTTCTCTCCGCTATAAGAGTAAAACTGCCCAGTGCTCGCCGGCGTCAGGTTATCGATGACATCAAGCATATCTGCTGCTGCGTCGTTTGGCGCACGTCCGGCTTCAGCGCCGCGGAAAGGCTGTGACAAGCAGGAGGTTACGGTGCCAGGATGCAAGGCGACCAGGACCGCATTCGGTTTCGTTCTCTTCATCTCGATCGAAGCGGTTTTCAAAAACATGTTTAGCGCCGCCTTGGAAGCACGATAGCTGTACCAGCCCCCCAGTCGGTTGTCCGCGATGCTTCCCACCTTCGCGGAGAGTACCGCAATCACGGCCCGATCGTTGCCGACCAATTTCGAGAAATGGCTGAATATCAATGCCGGCCCGAACGCATTTATCCGAAAGGTCTCGAACATCTGCGCATAGTTGAGATCGGAAAATCTCCTCTCCGGCATGAAACGAGACGAGTGCAGCAACCCGGTGGCGATGATGATCAAATCGAACGGGGCCTCGCGGGAAAGCGCCTCTGCAGCAGCGGCAATGGTTTCTTCATTTTCAAAATCGATGCGCGGCAGCGACTGCCGGTGTAACCCGACCGCTTCAGAGCATTGTGGGTCTGCTCGCAACCGGGCCGCCAGAGCGGCGCCAATCGCGCCGGATGAGCCGATGACGAGGGCACGAAATCCCTTGGGAAAGGACTGCATGGCTATGCCCATCCCCGGCGCCACTTCGCCTGGTCGCGCAATTCACGCCAGCGAAGTTGAGCGGTTGCTTGCGTGTAGACCGCCTCGATTTCGATCCATTCGATCCTGCCATCCGGTGTTTGCGGGAGCATGACCTTGGTGACCAGGAAATGCTTCTCTTTTTTCAAGGGTTCCTGCGCTGTCCATTTCGAGAGAAACATTTTCTTCAGATGAATCACGTTCATGGCGCGAAAGCCGAGCAAACCCGGATTGAGCGTTCTATGCACTGTGGCTGGCCTTCATTTCATATTGCGGAATTCCATCATTGTTAGAATGAAGCCGATCAACACCAGTACGAACACGACAATGCCCAAGTACAAGAGATCAGTGGGCATCATTTTGGCCTCCCCAGCAAAGCAGCCAGCTTGACGTAGATTCCGAAGCTGAAGATGGAGGGGATCCAGATCGCAGTGAAGATCGCCTGCTCGCGGTCCTGCACCGCAAACCAAAGGTACGCGGAGATGACGAACGAAATCGTCACTGCCAGCAGAATAAAATAATCCGATCTTTTGAACATATAGCCTCTTCCGATGTTTTACTTCTCAAAATATTCCACGACGCCGTAACCCACGGCGCTCGACAGGCACCCGGTGATTGCCACCGATCCAATGACGCGGATGCCCGAGGAGATTCCGAGCGCAAAGAACTCCGCTTCGATCAGTCCGCTCAGCGCGAGCACCAAGCCAATGCAACCGATCCCCGTCAGCGAGTTGCCGACGACGATCAGCAGGCCGCTGATCTGCCTCTTCGTTGTGTTCACTTTGTGGTGCGCCCAGTGCGAATGTGGAATTGCGACTAGATCGCAAACCCTTCGCGCTGAATTGCCACCCAAACCTTGGTACGTTTGCCGACCTTCACTGGCAGAACCCGCCAGTGCATGATGAAGGGCTTCCCGTTCTTCTTGTAGTTGATCGCCTTGCCTTCGAACCGGCCGTCCCGCTTTAGCGCGTCAAGCAGACGGGCAATCACGGTCTTGTCGGTGGCGGCGCCCTGCAAAATCTTCGGTGTCTTCCCGATGACCTCGGACGGATCGTAGCCAGTCAGCGTCTTGAACGCTTTGTTCGCATAGATGATCTTTGCGTCCTTGGTGGCATCGGTGATCAGGATCGAGTCATAACTATTGCTTGCAAGCACACGAAGAACGTTCAGGCTGATATCCACATCCTGAAAAATTTTCTCTATAGAGCCAGTCATTGCCGTTTTCCTTTGTGTAATCGTAAAACCTGACAGGTTTCATTTGATGACAACGCCCGCAGTAGCGGGCGTTGTCGCGGTTGCGGCCGATCCGCCTTCCGCGACCGGTTCGCGCTTGCCGGGTATTGCCTAGTTGGGCAGCACCACGCTGTCGATGACGTGGATCACCCCGTTGTCAGCAATGATGTCGACCGAAGTGACGTTGGCTCCGTCGACTTTGACGCCCCCCATCGTGCTCACGGTCAGCGAAGAGCCTTCGACCGTCTTCACCATCCCGGCCTTGACGTCCTTGGACATCACCGCGCCCGAAACCACGTGATACGTCAGAACGGCGGTCAGCTTGGCCTTGTCGGCAAG
>CANKMT010000156.1 GCA_947482825.1 Betaproteobacteria bacterium
CACGCGAAAAGCTTTATCTGGTAAGGGTTTACAGTAAATATGTTCAACTGCAGAGCAGTACTCTTTGGGTGAACAAGCCAAGACAGGTAAGTGGTTGAGATTCACACAATTTTCGTCCGCGACTCGCTGCCAACTGCGGTTTTTAGGTTAAATGGGGCCAGGCTCAATTATCTTGGGAATACAAGCGATTCCAGGTCCGCTCGGAAAATTGAGCCTGGCCCCATTTAATTCATGGCCCCATTTAATTCAGCGCAAGCGGTCCCTGCGGGCGTGGGGGGTTTTTCGCGAAGTAGCGCTTGATGCCGTTGAGGATCGCCCGCGCAAGCTTTTCCTGGTAGGCATCGTCGTTCAGCCGCTTTTCCTCGTCCGGGTTGCTGATGAAGGCCGTCTCCACGAGGATCGAAGGCACGTCGGGTGATTTCAGCACAGCGAAGCTCGCCTGTTCCACCTGCGGCTTGTGCAGCGTATTGATCGCGCCGAGTTCGTTGAGCACGTGCCGGCCGAACTTCAGGCTGTCGCTGATCGTCGCGGTCTGTGACAAGTCGAGCAGCGTTTGGGCAAGGTAGCGGTCCTTTACGTCGAGGTTCACACCGCCGATGAGGTCGGCCTCGTTCTCCTTCTTGGCCAGCCAGCGGGCCGCCTCGGAGGTCGCGCGGCGTTCCGACAACGCGAACACCGAGGAACCGCGCGCATGCGGCTTGACAAAGGCGTCGGCATGAATCGAAACGAAGAGGTCTGCCTTTACCTTGCGGGCCTTTTCCACGCGCGCGGCAAGCGAAAGGTAGTAGTCGGCGTCGCGGGTCAGGACCGCGCGCAAGCCCGGTTCCTGATCGATCATGGCCTTGAGGCGCTTGGCGACGATCAGGGTCACGTCTTTTTCATTGGTGCCGCCCCGGCCGCGCGCACCCGGATCCTCGCCGCCGTGGCCGGGGTCGATGACGATGGTTGCCAGGCGCGCGACCGAGTCCCGCAGTGGAGGGGGCGGCAGCGAAGGCTTGAGCACGAGGGATTCCGTGGGCGGTGGCTGCGCCGGCGCGGCCGGCGCCGGCGGCGGCGAAGCCGGCTTCTTTGCCGCTTCGTCCTGCAGCAGCGCGAGCAACGGGTCCGGCGCCACTGCGGGATAGATGTCGAGTACCAGCCGGTGCCCGTAGTCGGCGACCGGTTTCAGAAGGAACGCCTGCGCCTTGACCGGCGCTTTGAGGTCGAGCACGACACGAGTGATGCCGGGCCGGTTCAGGCCCGCGCGCAACTTGTCGATGTAAGGATCGCCGGGCGTGACCTTGTTGTTCAGGTCGGCGAGCGCCGCGCTCATCTCGACGCCTTCGAGGTCGAGCACCAGCCGCTCCGGGTTGTTCACGGTGAAGAGCGAATACCGGATCGGGTTGCGCGATTCGAGGGTGACGCGCGTGTAGTCCTTTGCCGGCCAGATGCGCGTGGAAACGATCTGGTCGGCTGCGTGCGCCGGCGAGACCGTGAAGATGGCTGCTAGTGCGAAAGCCTTGGCGAGAGCAACGAGGCCAGCGCCGATTGCCGCCATTCGCGACCGGCCTGTGAATGCGCAACGAATGCGGCGCGCCGGCCGGGTTCGGAAACTTCCAGCGAGATGTGAAGGTCGGGCAGGGGCAGCAGGCCCTCGGCCATTTCCGGCCACTCGACGATACACAAAGACTCCGGGTTGAAGTGCTCCCGAAAACCCGAGCTCACCCATTCCTCGCGGTCCTTGAACCGATAAAAATCAAAGTGATACAAGTTTAACCGAGAAAGTGCATAAAGTTCAACCAGTGCGTAGGACGGGCTCTTCACGCGGCCGGCCCAGCCCAGCGCCCGGGCGAGGCCCCGCGCCAACGTGGTCTTGCCCGCCCCGAGGTCGCCGGAAAGGAACAGGACACATCCGGGCATCGCGCCCTTGGCCAGTGCGGAACCAAGCGCTAGGGTCGCTTCCTCGGTGGCCAGCGGAAGACGGGTCGGTTTCGGGGTCATGTTGCTAACATCGGCCAATGCTGAAAGAGGGTTATGACTACGCGAGCCTGGCGCTGTCGATCAAGGCCTGGGGTCGCGAGCTCGGATTCCAGGACGTGGGGATTGCGGATACCGACCTTTCGGGCGCGGAGGCGCGCCTGGCCGCCTGGATCGAGCGGGGATGGCACGGCGAGATGGATTATATGGCACGCCATGGCACGCGCCGCTCGCGGCCGGCCGAGCTCGTGCCGGACACGCTGCGCGTAATCGCATGCCGCATGAACTACGCCGCGCACGCGGGCGAGGAATGGGGGAAACTATCCGACGGCAGGCATGCGTACATCTCCAAATACGCGCGCGGGCGCGACTATCACAAGGTCATGCGCAGTCGGCTGCAGCAACTTGCGGACCGTATTGCTGCCGAGGTCGGCGAGTTCGGCCATCGGGTGTTTACCGACTCCGCGCCGGTCATGGAAGTCGAGCTCGCCGCCAAGGCCGGGCTCGGATGGCGCGGCAAGCACACGCTGCTCCTGTCGCGCGAGGCGGGGTCGTATTTCTTCCTCGGGGAGATCTACACGGACTTGCCGCTTCCGGTGGATGCGCCGACTGGAAATCACTGCGGCACCTGTACGAAATGCATCGAGGTCTGCCCGACGCAGGCGATCCGCGGCCCGTACAGCCTCGACGCGCGCCGCTGCATCTCCTACCTTACGATCGAGCTGAAAGGCGCAATCCCGGAAGAGCTTCGGCCCCTGATCGGCAATCGCGTGTACGGCTGTGACGACTGCCAGATGGCGTGCCCGTGGAACAGCTTCGCGCAGGTGACCGTGGAGCCGGATTTCGCGGTTCGCAACGGTCTGGATACCGCGAGCCTGGTCGACCTGTTCGGCTGGAGCGAGGCGAAGTTCGACACGCGCATGGCCGGCTCGGCGATTCGCCGCATCGGCTATGAGCGCTGGCTGCGCAACCTCGCGGTGGGCCTGGGCAACGCGGCGACCCAACCGCACATCGTGTCGGCCCTGCGGGCGCGCGCTGACCATCCTTCGGCCCTGGTGCGCGAGCATGTGGCGTGGGCGCTGGAACGCCATGTCCGATCGGGCAATTCGTAGGCTGTGCACGTTGCCTCCGATAGCCGCATTGTGGCAACCTACATTCCGTTCGCAGTCCGTACCTGGAGGTTGGCATGTCATCCACTCTAGAAGCGCTGGAAGCCGGGGCCTTGCAGTTGTCCGCAAGCGAGAGAGCCCGTTTGGTTGACCGATTGATTGCCAGCCTGGACATCGACCCCGACGTGGAAGATGCGTGGGCGGCCGAGGTCGAGCGGCGCAATGCGCAAGTCGAAAGCGGCGCAGTCTCGCTGATTCCCGGTCCTGAAGCTTTGGCCAGGCTCAAGGCCGAGTTCAGTTGATCTACTGGCTGCACCCCGAGGCACAGGAAGATCCTCGGGAGGCCGCCGAGTTTTACCGGGATAAGGCGGGCACTGCCCTGTCGCTGGCCTTGCTGGCGGAATTCGAGCGTTCGGCCGGCCTGTTGCTGCAACATCCTGGCCGCGGCAGGCTTTGGCGACACGGCAAACGCCGGCTCGTCATGAAGCGCTTTCGCTACGCGCTCATTTACTCTGTCGTCGGCGACCAGATTCGAATTCTTGCGATCGCGCACCATAGCCGGCGTCCTGGTTATTGGCGGCGTCGAACGTAGTGGCTGAATTGAGCGTTATGTAAACCAGGCACTTTCTCCAAAACCTCCCTGTCCCTGCACGCAACGAGCGTCATGTAGACTTGGTAGATATTGTTCTACCGAGGAGGATTATATGACCCTGAATATCAAAGACCCCGAAGCTCACCACCTGGCACAGGAGCTCGCCAAAGAAACTGGCGAGACAATGACCCACGCCGTCACGGAAGCTCTGCGGGAACGGCTGCAACGCATCAGGCGGCATCGCAAGCCCGAAGCCGCCGCGGCGGAAATGCTCGCGATTGGACGCCGCTGCGCCAGCACCCTGAAAGGCCCTGCGGTCGATCACGGTACCCTTCTCTATGACGATCGCGGCATCCCGCGGTGATCGTGGATAGCTCGGCGCTGCTAGCGATCCTCTTTGATGAAAGCGATGCCAAAACATATGCAAAGGCAATCGCAGAGTCGGATTCATGCAGCATGTCTGCCGCCACTTTCGTTGAAGTGGCGATCGTAGTTGAAGCTCAAACAAAAGACGCCGGTACTCGCCAGTTCGACGCGCTCTTTCGAAAAACCGGAATTGTCATCGCGCCTGTCACCGAAGAACAGGCGCATGCCGCACGGCAAGCCTATTCGGATTTCGGGAAGGGAAGGCATCCGGCCGGCCTTAACTTCGGCGACTGCTTTTCTTACGCGCTGGCCAAAACGACTGGCGAACCTCTCCTGTTCAAAGGGGAAGATTTCAAAAAGACCGACATTGCTTCCGCTCTCTGAATGAAACGCTTCGGGGTAGTGAATAGCGATGGAGAAGAAAAAGAACGGCGAGGGGAAACAGTAAGCAGATCCAGACGTTTAAGCGCGACTCGTGAGTTTGTCGTCGATGACGATTGTTGTCCGGAAGATGTGTATTCTCAAGCGGTAACCGGACCTTCAATTTTCTTGGGGCCCCTCAATGAGCAAGGATGAGATCGTTTGGTCGACCGACAGCCTCCTGCCCGGCTACGAAGCCGCGACGCTCGAATTCCCCCCCGACTACGATGGCCCGGTCGTGGCCACCCTCGTTCGCAAAGCAGGCACAAACCCGAAGAAACGAGCGGTGCTCTACGTGCACGGCTTCATCGACTACTTCTTCCAGGTGCACATGGCCGAGCGTTTCGAGGCGGAGGGCTGGAGCTTCTACGCGATCGATCTCAGGAAGCACGGCCGCTCGATGCTGCCGGGTCAGCACCCGTGCTTTTTCAAGCGGATCGACGAGTATTTCCCGGACATCACGCGCGCAATCGAAATCATCCGCAAGGAGATCGACGGGCCGCTGTTGCTGGCCGGACATTCGACCAGTGGACTCATCTCGGCCTTGTATGCCGATGCCGGCGAAGCGAAGAGCGGCATTTCGGCGCTTTGGCTGAACAGCCCGTTCTTCGATTTCAAGGTTGCGCGCGCCGACCGCTTCAAGCTCGGCGTTGCGGCGGCCACCGGGATCCTGTTTCCCTACCTCACCGACCCTAAAGGCCTGCCGCGCGATTACGCAAAGAGCATCCACAAGGACCACGGCGGGGAATGGGAGTTCGACCTGAAACTCAAGCCGCTCGACGGATTTCCCCTCTATTTCGGCTGGGTCGGCGCGGCGATGGCCGCGCATTCGAAGGTGCATGGCGGCCTGTCTGTGGCCCAGCCGGTGCTGGTCATGCATTCGGACCAGGCCGATATCGTGCTCAACTGGCGCGACATCGAGAAGTGGAGCCCGAAGGTGGGCCGCGACGTGACGGTGCAGCAG
>CANKMT010000157.1 GCA_947482825.1 Betaproteobacteria bacterium
AGAACGCCACGCGCCGCTCGCCGGTCAGCGGGCGCGCGAGCAACGCGGCGAGTCCAGGGCAGTCCGCCAGGTCAAGCGCGTTTTCTGCCGGGCAGTCGATGAATCCATGGTCCGCCGTGAGGACGATTGCGGTGTCCGTGCCCGAGAGTCGATTGAGCAGCCTCGAGAATGCCGCGTCGATCTGTGCAAAGACCGCAGCGGTTTGCCCGCTCCCTACGCCGAATCGGTGTGAACTTGTGTCGAATTCCGGATAGTAGGCGTAGATGAATTTCCGCTGGTCGCCGGATTTTACGGCGGCTTCAGTCTGGGAGACGAACCCGTCGAGATTGTCGTACGCAAGGCGCGTGGAGCGGCCGCAGAAATTGCGGTTGTAGTGCGAGTCGACGATCGGGCGGTAAGACACAACGTACGATTCAGTAGACAGCGTATCGAAAAGCGGTGCGCCGCGGTAAAGGCTCGTCGGCGCTATGCCGCGCTGCTCCAGCGTGTCGCCCGCCGCGCGCGGCTTGAACGGCAGGGCTGCGGCAATCGTATCGGCCTCGGGAAACCAGGTGAACCATCCGGTAAGCCCGTGCTCGGCAGGCGACAGCCCGGTAAAGGTGGTGGTGATGGCGCTCGCGGTGGTGGACGGGAAGACCGAAGTCATCCGGCCCGCGAGGTGGGATGCAAGGGTGCTGCCGGCAGCGCGGCTGGCGAGGTAGTTGTACCCAAGGCCGTCGATGATGATAAGAACGACGTTCTTTGCGCCGGCAAGTTCTTCGGGGGGCAAGGCATCGAGGGACGGATGCAGCGGACGGCCACCCCGCGAGGCGGCGCAGCTCGCGATCAGGTTCAGCAGTCCGCCGCCGGTGTAATCCGGGTGGATGCGATTGGTGTGCATGGGCGCGTTCAAGGCGGGGCAATGCTAACCGAAAAAGCCCTCCTTCCCGGCCTTTGTGGCGCGGAAACCCGCGCGACCCGTCTGCCTAGTGGAGCACTATCGGGTTGGTGAGGAGCGCTTCGTAGTGCCCGAGGAATTCATCGACCGATTCGACGGAGGGATCGTCAGAGAACAAGTGCTCCAATGAGGCGCGCAATTTATGCGCCACATCGCCTTCGAGGTACCCGCCCCGGCCGGTGGATTTGTCGACAAGCTCGATGCCCTCGCTGCCTGAAAATTCCGCCATGTAGAACTGCGGACTGTCATAGAGGACGTTCATTTCGCTCATGGCGGCGCTGCCTTGTGGGGGTTTGGTGGATCAAAGTGTTTGGGTCAGAGCAATCTTTGTGCCGGATTTCCAGAATTCAAGGGCCGCGTCGGCTCCTTTTCCATTAACGGCCGCGGATTCGAGGAAGTTGACCCCGGCGCTGGCCGGCAGGGGGTGCATGTTAGAATTTGCGTCCTCTTCCCTCCATACGAGGATCCCTGCCATGCGGATGGAAGTCCACGTACACGCAGACATTCCCATACTCGAAGGCGTCGCCCGAAAGCAGCTCGAAGTAGCCCTTTCGCCTTGGCTCGACTACCTTGACGCCGACAGCATGGATGACGTCAAGAGCCTCGAGCCCGAGGAGCCGGGCATCGAGTACGACGAGCCGAACCGGATGCTCTACCTCTGCTGGACCGGCGAGATCGGTCGCAGCTTCCAGAAAGTGCTCGAAACCGCCCTCGACACGCTCGGTCCGTATGCCGAGGAGGCCGTGGAGGTGGATGTCACCATCTACCAGGACAGCGGCGAGCAGGAAGGACAATTGCTGTTCGTCGGCCCGACCGCCCAGGCGATCCATGAGGCGCAGCGGCGCTGCATGCTCGAGGACGTCACGGCCATGCTGGCGCGTCAGTTCGACAAGCCGAAGGTCGATGAAGTGCTTGCGGTAGTCAACGACCTGTTCGACCGCGACTGGAAAGACAAGGCGAACCAGCCGAGAAAACCGGAGCGTGCGTTTGAAACGTACACCCGCACGCCGAACAGGAAGAACCTGCACTAGACATCAAGGCTTTTTGACGCCCCCGTCCGGGGGCGTTTTTGTTTGGGGGATCCGATGGCAGGCCCGAAATTTCCCGGTTTTGACACCCTATCGCTGCATGCGGGGCAGTCGCCCGACCCCGCAACCGGCAGCCGCGCGGTGCCGATTTACCAGACTACGTCCTACGTATTCCGCGATTCGGATCACGCAGCCTCGCTGTTCAACATGGAACGAGCGGGGCATGTCTACTCGCGGATCTCGAACCCGACGGTAGCTGTGCTCGAGGAGCGCGTCGCGGCGCTTGAAGGCGGCGTCGGCGCCATCGCGGTGGCGAGCGGGCAGGCGGCGCTGCACCTTGCCGTATCCACGATCCTCGATGCAGGCCATCACGTGGTCGCGTCGAACTCCCTGTATGGCGGCTCACACAACCTGCTGGGCTACACGCTGAAAAGGTTCGGCATCGAGACGACGTTCGTCGACCCGAGAGACCTGGGCGCCTGGGAAAAGGCCCTGCAACCGAACACCCGATTGCTCTTCGGTGAGACCCTGGGCAACCCGGGCCTCGATGTGCTCGACATCCCGGCGGTATCGAAGATCGCACACGGGCATGGGGTGCCGCTGCTCGTGGACTCGACGTTCACGACGCCCTACCTGATGCAGCCATTCTCCCTGGGTGCTGACCTGCTTTACCACTCGGCGACCAAGTTTCTAGGCGGCCATGGCGTCGCCATTGGAGGCGTGCTGGTCGATTCCGGGCGGTTCGACTGGGAGGCCTCGGGCAAGTTTGCGCAGCTGACTGCGCCCTATGCTGGATTCCACAACATGGACTTCGAGGAAGAGTCCGGCACGCGGGCTTTCCTGTTGCGTGCACGCCGCGAAGGCCTGCGTGATTTCGGCGCTTGCATGGCGCCAATGAATGCGTTCCAGATCCTGCAGGGCATCGAAACGCTGCATCTGCGGATGCCGCGCCACGTGGAGAACACTCGTAAGATCGTCGCCTTCCTCGCCTCGAACGCAATGGTCGAGTCGGTGGGGTACCCTGAGCTGCCCAGCCATCCGGACCATGCACTTGCCCTGAGATTGCTGCCCAAAGGCTGCGGGGCCGTGTTTTCGTTCAACCTGAAAGGCGGCCGCGAAGCTGGCAAGAAGTTCATCGAAAGCCTGCGGATCTTTTCTCACCTCGCCAACGTCGGCGATGCGAAGTCGCTCGTCATCCATCCCGCGTCCACGACGCATTACCGCATGGACGACGAAGCGCTGCGGCGCGCGGGGATCGCCGCTGGCACAGTGCGGCTTTCGATCGGGCTGGAAGATGCGGACGACCTGATTGACGATTTGGCGCGTGCGCTCAAAGATGCGCAACGCACGATGAAATAGGCCGGGGCCATGGATTTCACAGTCGACGCGAAGAATGCCTACGCCTACACGGCGGCACATGACCTCGATCCGGCAAAGCCCGCGATCGTGTTCGTTCATGGGGCCGGGCTGGACCACAGCTGGTGGGGGCTCCAGAGCCGCTATTTCGGGTACCACGGGTGGAACGTCCTCGCTTGCGACCTGCCCGGGCATGGCCGATCGGCGGGCCCGCCGATCCCAAGCGTCGAGGCGGCGGCCGACTGGGTGATGAGGCTCCTTGATGCGGCGAAGATCGAAAAGGCGGGCGTCGTGGGGCACAGCATGGGGTCGCTGGTCGCGCTCGAGTGCGCGGCGCGGCACCCGGCTCGCGTAGAGCGCATTGCGCTGCTGGGAACGGCATTTCCCATGAACGTTTCGGACGCATTCCTGGATGCTGCGCGCAATAACGACCAGAGCGCGTACGACATGGAAACCATCTGGGGTCACGCGCCACAGGTCCCGTTTGCGAGCAATCCGAACCCGGGGATGTGGATGTATGGAGATACGCTGGCACGCCTTTCGCGACTGGCTCCCGGCGTGCTCTACAACGACCTCAACGCATGCAAGGACTACACGTCGGGGCTGCTGAGCGCCGCAAAAGTAGCGTGTCCTGCGATGGTCGTGTCGGGCTCGAGGGACATGATGACCCCGCCCAAGGCGGCGGAGAGCCTTACCCTCGCACTTTCCGGTGCGGTGCGGGTGTCGATCCGGCCCTCGGGCCATTCGCTGATGGCCGAGGCCCCCGACGCGACCCTGGATGCGCTGGGCAGCTTTTTCCGGGGCTGAATCCAGAAGCCTCGAGTGGCGGGCAAGCGCTTGATCGAATGTGAATTTTGTTCAATTCGGACGAGGAATCGGTGGATTGGGGGATAATTCCTGCTGGGTGCGGAGCCGCTTGGGCGGACCGTGTTCGGGGGATTTGTTGAATGGCTGTCGCGCAACCGCAAGCCGCTGCACTCCAGGGGATGCCGGCCGGCGCACGTCCACCCGAGAAGCCCGGGGTTCCCAAGCTCAGGCAGGACATCAAGCTGTATTCCAGCGCCCGGCATCGCGACGGTTCGCCTAGTTGGCGCATCCTGGATCCTGTACGCAACCGATTTTTCGAGATCGGCTGGCTCGAATTTGAACTGCTCTCGCGCTGGGCCGAGCACGGGACCATAGACACGCTGATCGCCCAGGTCGAGGCCGAGACGCCCTTGCGTCCCACTGAGGACGAGGTGACGCAGTTCATCCAGTTCCTCGAGTCAGGCCAGTTGCTTGTGCCGACCGAAAAAGAGGGGCGCGGCCGCCTGCGCAATCGCTGGATGAGCGGGGTGAAGCCCTGGTACGAGCAATTGTTCCACAGCTATCTGTTCTTTCGCGTCCCGCTGGTGCGGCCGGACAAGTTCCTGCAGCGCACCCTGCCGTTTGCCGAGTTGTTCTTCACCCGGAGTTTCCTGACCATACTTCTGGTGGTCCTGTGTGCGGACCTGTACCTGATCACACGCGAATGGGATGAGTTGCGCCGGACCTTCGCCTACTTCTTCAACCTGCAGGGAGGGATGTATTTCGCGATCGCGGCGACTTTCTCCAAGGTGCTCCACGAACTCGGCCACGCGTACGCGGCCAAGCGCTACGGGGTGCGGGTCCCGGCCATGGGCGTTGCATTTCTCGTGCTGTGGCCGTTCCTCTACACGGACGTGGGCGAGACCTGGAAACTGGCCGACAGGCAGAAGCAACTGGTCATAGCCTCGGCAGGAATGGCGGTCGAACTTGCGCTGGCGTGTTTTGCCACCTTGTTGTGGACGATCACGCCGGAGGGCGCCACCAAGCACGTCCTGTTCATCCTGGCGACCACGACCTGGGTCATGACACTGGCCGTGAACGCCAGCCCATTCATGCGCTTTGACGGCTACTTCGTGGTGTCTGACGCTCTGGACTTCCCGAACCTGCATGAACGCAGCGGTGCCTGCGCGCGCTGGTGGCTGCGACGCACGTTCTTCGGCCTGCATGAGCCCCTGCCCGAGCCCACCTTCTCGG
>CANKMT010000158.1 GCA_947482825.1 Betaproteobacteria bacterium
CGTCGATATATTTGTACAGCGAATTCCCGATGGCATCGAGCATGAAGCCAATGAACGGACGGCAATCCACCGCACCGGCATGCGAATCTTGCAACGCCTTGTAGTACAGGGCCTGGTTGTGGTGGACCAGGGTTTCCACCGGCATCCACGCGAACAGCGGATTCCAACGGGAAAGAACCAGCGTCTGCCATAACCGCCCAATTCGGCCGTTGCCGTCGCGGAAGGGATGGATGTATTCCAGCATGTAGTGGACGGCGGAACTCTTGATGAGCGGGTGCGCCTCGGTCGTCTCCCCCCAATGCAGGAGCTGCTCGACTAGGGCGGGAACCTCCGCCGCCGGGGAACCCCGGTGCATCACCGTGCCATCGCCGCGCACGACGGCAACGCCCACCGAGCGGAACTGGCCCGATTCGCCGATGAGCGTGTCGGTCAGGTGCGCGTGCGCCTTCAGCAAGTCGCCCACCGACCAAGGGCCATAGCCGGTCATTTCGTTGTAGGCATGCCAGGCGTTCCGCACTTCCGTGATGTCCTTGGGCGGCCCCCAGACGGGTTTGCCGTTGACGACATCGGTGACCTGACCCAGGGTGAGCCGGTTGCCTTCGATGGCGGTCGATGCGTGAATCGACAGAATCCGGCTCCGCTTGCGCAGTTGCAACACGTCGCCGGACTGTTCCTCGCTGATCTTGACGCGCTCGAGCAGGGCATGGATGCCGCCGATCGTTTCGTGCCAGCGGGGGTCGTCCGTATAAAACCTATCGAGCGACTTCACGGTTTTTTCTCATTGGGCTTGGGGAGGTCTTCATGCGCCTTGCCGGCGATGAAGTAGGCATGGGTGCGCGGCCGGGCTTCCGGCTTGGGCGCGAGGATTTCCTCGATTCGTTTAGTCATGGTTGGTGTACCCTATCCTGAACCGTGAGCAAGGTTGGGTCATCTGGACAAGGTGGACGCAAGCGTCCACAAGCAGAGCGGCGGCAAGCCACCGCACTCCATACAGATCGTGTCCATTTGGAGTGCGAAGGCTTGCCTTCGCTCTTGCGCGTGCGGCTTGCCGCCGCCGAGTAGCCTTTCCCGAACCGGGCCAATTCTGTCTCCAGTGGGGGCATTTTCCTGCTATTTCCTAATTCCCTTCCCGTTGGGTGGAGAATTTCAGACCCCGAAGATTCAGTACCCGTTGGGTACCGGATCCGCCCTTCCACAGATTCCGCGCCCATTGGGCGTGGTTTTTTCGGATATTCGAGGGCGCGGGACGATTCCACGCCCAGCGGGCGTGGAATGTCCGCACATCGTTCCGCGTAGGCAAGATAGAACTTGCGGAAATACTGAAGCGTCGTCGGCGAAAACCCCTTCCCATACCGCTGCGTCAGCCGCGCTGAAAGGTCTTCAACAAGCCTCTTCCCATATTCCGCCCGCTCCTCGCCGCCCTGCAATTCCTGCACAATCTCCCGCCCGATTAGCCAGTAGGCCAGCACCATGTTGGTATTCACCGCACGGACAACATTGCCCCGCGCCTGTTCAAGGATGGAGACAATTCGCCCAAAAAGCGCATCCGGATTTTCCACGGCATTTTTCCGCTTCGGCTTCTTCACCATTCGTCTCCCCTCTTCACCTGCTCGGCCACCCGCTGCTTCGCGTTGCGGATGGTCTGGCCGACCTTTAGGAGACATGGGTTCGCCTCGTCGGCGATGGAGTAGGCATGGATGCGCGGCCGGGCTTCCGGCTTGGGTGCGAGGATTTCCTCGATGGATCTACTCATTACCCTCGCCCATCGGTCGAATCATGCTGTTGATGAACGCGATTTCGTCCTTTGTGATGCCGTACTTCCCGTAGAGCTTCTCGTCAGTCCATGTCTGGTTCCATGTTTGTACGGGCACCCAGGTGTATGTGGCGCGGGTAGCATGCTGAGTGATCTTGCGCAAAGACACGAGGAATCTGACGAGTCGCGTTTGTAGATAAGAGGTGAGACTCTCAGCTTCAATCTGATTGCCAACGCAAAAGAACAAATAGGTCTGCGTACACACGGACGGGCTAGACGCGATGAACGTCGGTCCAAGAATCTTTGCGGGCCGTGCTCCGCGCTCCCCGTATGCAGCAGGAACCATGACTTTCCATGTGTCGATGAGATGCGCGCTCTTCGTCACGTCCTCGCGGCCAATCCAACCCACCAGACGCTTCCCGGAGCGGTTGTAGTGGAGTACGACATCGCCCCGCCTCTGCTTATCGTGAAAGCCCGTGAAATTTGAAGTCCAGCCGAACTCTTTGTCCGCAGACAGAGTTCCCGTAATGGACACTTCCTTGCGAGCCAAGACTTTCCTCAGAATGGAAAGCGATCGACTGTCGCGCACCAAAACGTCGAACTCGCCGAGCTGCCGCTCAACAGGGCCAACAATCTCGTCTCCGCTCACCGTAGTGATAGCACACGGACCCTCGTGATCCCGATCCCAGAGGAAGTAGCAGGCACCGCCCTCGAAATCGACGCCGGGAAAGACCTGATCCATTCGTTCGTAGTCGACTAGTTGCCGAATGTGACGGTCGGTGAGCATCGTCTCTCGAAAGTCCTTGAGACCAAGCCCGGTCGCCATCCACCGAGACGGGATGACCATGATCAAGTAGCGTGGGTCCAGCTTCTTCGCCTGCTCTACGAAGTACTGGTAGATAGGGATGTCACGGGTGCCACCATCGCTTGCCAACTGATACGGCGGGTTCCCAATGATCACGTCGAACTGCATATCGCCTCCAAACAACTCGGCGATCCGAGTCTTGATGTTGTCCGTGTGAATGAACGCATAGGCGTGGGTTTCGAGCGCCTCACCGCGGTCGAACGTTTTCTGGTTCGCGCCGCAGTACGCGCACTTGCCATTCGTCCACGTGTGCTCGATCCGCTCGAACCAGATATTGCCAGAGTCGCTGGTGAAGCCCTTTGCGATGGAGTGCTTGCCCTTCGCGTGTTTCGAGCAATACACGCTCCGCCGCGCCAGCAGGCTTGTGAGATGCGTGATGCCGATGCCGAACACCTGCTTGGTCAGGATGTGATTGACGCGCACATCGAGGTCCGGCATTTCGTCGGCCAAGCCCTTGGTAAGGCGACTGGTAATCTCGCGCAGGAAGACACCCGACTTCGTACACGGGTCGAGGAACCTGACGGTCTTGTTCGCCCAGATGTTCGCGCCGTTCGCGTCTGCCCACGCCTCGGCCAACGTGTCCAGCATTCGGTTCGCAAACTCCGGCGGCGTGAACACTTCGTCGTTCGAGAGGTTGGCGATGCACGTCAGGACGTCCGGATTGCGCCCGCGAAGCGAAAAACTGACCTGCTCGCTCATGGGTGCGCCCCCAACACGAAGCGCGCCTGTTCGGTGCGCAGCATCTGGTAAGGCGTCATGAACCGCACGCCCATGCCCACGCAGGCATTCGGAATCTTAATGCGTCCTGGCGAGTTAGACGGGACCTCGTGGGTGACGACCACATGATTGCCGGCCAGAGCATGGGCAATTAAATAGAAGTCCGCGGCCTGCAAGAACGTGTTGATGGCGGCCGGTTTGTATTGCTGTCCGGTGGTCCATGTGCTGACCTGGGTGAACTGCGCTGCAAGCGCGGGTGGCGTGCGCCGGAAGAGCGCATGGCCGCGATTCCTGGCCCAGTCCGACAATTCGTCCTGACCGGCCTCGATTTCATCGGCCACCTTGTCGATGCTGAACACGGTGCCCGTATTACCCGTGTGTACGAGCCAGTCCCAGAAGGCCGGGCAGAAGTCCAGGCCGTAGTGCAGGTTTTTTGCCGCCATGAACACATTGGCGTCGAGCAGATAGCTCATGCCGTTACGCCCAGTTCGCGCGCCGCTTCGTAGAAGGTGGCAGTCTTGCGCACTCCCAGCATGCGGAAGGCCTCCGGAAAGGAGGTCAGGCCCTCAAGCGTGCTGGACACGACTGCGCGGACAAAGCGCTTGCTGGTGCGCGCTCCCAGGCTGCGGTAGAAGTTTCCGCGCCTGCTGCTGCGATCCTTCAGTGTACGCAACCGTTCCTGTTCCTCGCGGTAGTATTGCCACAATGCAGTCTCTGTGATAAAGCCCGAGTCGTACAAGCGGCGCAATGCCACCAGCGTGCTGACCTTGAACTCACGCGCCAGCCGCTGGATTTCGTTCGGAATCGGAGCGTTGCGCTGGTACGCGGCTCGCAATTCCTCCATGGGCATTAGGAGTTCCGCGGCGACTTGGTTGCACCAGCGCTCGATTTTCTGTCCGGGCACCTGGCCTGCGTGCGCGTCCGACACTCCGGTAGCGCCCACCCATATATGGGCCAGCTCGTGCGCCAACGTGAACATCTGCGCGGCCTTGCTGTCGGCGCCATTGAGGAAGACCAGCGGCGCCAGGTCGTCCGCGAGTGCAAAACCGCGAAACTCACCCACGTCCAGCTTGCGGTGGCTGTTGCTGCCCACCACGGAACTTGCCATCACCATCACGCCTGCATCTTCGGCCTTGTCGATCAACTGGCGCAAGGCCTCTGTCCAGTTGGGCAACTGGCGTCGCGCGGCGGCGGAAATGCCCAAGGTCTCGCGCAGGCGTTGAGCCACCGTCTCCGGCGCAGTCTGTACCCCGGCGCTGCCGACGAAGTTCAGGGACGGAAAGCCGTGCATGCGTGCGTGGTCGCGATACCAGTCCTGCCGCTGCTGGCAGAGGTAGAGGGTGTCCAGAAGGTCGCTGCTGGGTTCCGCGGGCGTTTCGTCGCGCAGGGTGCGGAAATCCGGCACCGGCAGCGCCAACGCGGGTGGCTCGGGCAGGAAGAAGTATCCGAAAGCCGTATGCGTGAGGCGCGCAAAATCTTCCAGTTGCTTGAGCGTGGGCTGAGCTTCACGCTTGAGCCACAAGGGCCACTTGGGAAAGCGCGCGGTTAGGTCTTCGTCTTGCAGGAGCGCGCGTTGGGCCGCCCAGCGAAGCACGGGGATGGAAGCCGCGACCGTGGTGGTCATGAGGCTTCCTTTACGCTCTTGATAAGCGACGGCGTGGCGAGATCGGTCACCGTAAACGGAAGGTATGTTTTCGTCGGGGTGAAGAGTTCGTGTTTGTCGAGCTGGGCGAAAAGCGAGTCTTCCGCGCTGAAGGCCGATGACTGGGTGAGCATATCGAGGCGAAAGTCGCGGCGCTGGAACTTTCCTTTGCCGAGGTAGCCCCATTCCGCAAACAC
>CANKMT010000159.1 GCA_947482825.1 Betaproteobacteria bacterium
GAACTCGTGCGCGACCGCTTCAAGAACGGCGATGGAGAGCTGCGGGAAGGCTTGATGCAGCCGGTAGTAGCGGACGCGGGGATTCGGGTCCTCGATGGCCAGCCATGCGCGGAAAATGCGCTCGCGCACGGGGTATTCAGGAAGAGGGAGGCGGCCCGAAGGTCTCCAGGCGCCGCAGTCGCGGCGACGTTTGAGCGTCACCTTGCGGCGGATCTTGAACAGCGCGCTCATCATCTTCCATGAAGCCCCATTGCGGATGAAATAGGCCTCCAACGCCTTGGCTTCGTTGACCAGCGCAACGGCGCGCAGCCCCGCATTGAGTCCGACGGCGTCGAAGGCGACACCGATGGTCAGATCGCGCATCGCGGCGAGGCGGTTCAGATCGAGCGCGGAGAGTTGCCGCAAGCGCGCGAGCTGTTCGTTCTCGATGCCAGAGGCATGAAGGTCGGTCGGCGTGGCTTCAGCGAGTCGCACGGCAACGTGGTTGAGGAGCAAAAGACGAACCTGCGCGTCGAGTAGCGGCAACATCAGGCATTCCCCCGCGCCGGATCGGGGACACTCATCGGGTGACACGCAGCAGTCGAAGACCGAGAATCCCTGACGAGAGCCAGGACATTCCAGAAGGCGCTGGCCTTCTCGTCGTTTGCGTCAACGAGCCATCCGAAGAATTCAGCATCGAACGCGCAGGGGTTCGGTGGGTCGGCTTCGGTTGAGCCTCCCGGCACGGGCACCGATACCGAGTGGGCGAGTTGTCCGGCGACCAACGCGAGCAGCCACCAGGCTTGTTGCCGGCTGGGCGGCAGAGACCCCTCATCCTTCGGTACCGGCAACGTGTCCATGTAGAAGCCCAATGGCGCGGCAGCGTGAAGGCGCAAACAGTCGCCGACGCCGGTAAGAACGGCGAATGACTGCACGTGCTCGATGATGCGCGAGCGCACCAGGGTGTTCTCGTTATGCGATGGAAGCGGGCCTGCTGGAGGGTCCGAAAAAGTGTTCGCCGTGTTAGCTGTGCTAACAGACCGATCGGACCGAGGCGGATCACGAACAGTGGTCGGCGCTATCTCCGCCGACTCAACGGGGCTGTCCGCACCGACCGGTGCAGGCGAGGTATCCGGCGATGTCTGCGACGACCGTGACGGCGATTCGAGCGCGAGGCGGACATGCGTGACAGGTTCGCCGAGTTCCCGGGCCAAGGCCTCCTCGCACGCTCCACAGACCTCTGAAGCGTTGAAGGCACGTGACTGGCGATACTGGTTTGCCGCGTTCTGAAAAGCCGGCTCGAAGACCCTCGCGTAAAGATCTGCTTCGGCAAGCGCCGCGCGCATCTGCGCATAACGCTTCATGGCATTGAGCCGTGGCTGCATGGTCTTGACGTCCAGACCAGACAGATCGTCAACAGCCTGTCCCAGGGTTCGCAGCCGCTCAATGGCGAACAGACAGTGGGCAAGCGTGGCTGTGTTGACGGACAGGCCCAGGCCCTTCATCTCGTCTTCGAGCTGTCTCAGCGAGAGCGCCTCACCCCTCTCGTCTTCGAGTCGCCCTTTCAAGGCGACGACCCCGCTCGCCTTGTCCCAGAACGTCATGTCACCGCGCAGCTCGTTCTCGATGAGGTGCGAGGTAAGCACGTGGCTTTCGGAGTGCCACGGTCGAAACAGCACGATGAGCCTCTGGAAACGCGCGTCGCGCGTTTCGGCCCAGAGCTGTTGGATCGCGAGCAGGCGCGTGTTACCACCGGCCTCGACGATGAAGTGCTCGTCGCCGGGTCTGCGCGTGACCGTGAGCGGATTGCGGATGCCGCTCGAACGAATCGATTCCTTGATTTCCGCGAATCTGGCGTTTCCGGCGCGACGCGGATTGTTCTCGTATGGGCGGATGTCATCGACCGCAAGCTCGATCTGGCAGTCATGCCGCGGATCGGCCTGTGTCGGAAGCTCTCTGGAATTATTTCCGGGATTGCCGACCCTCAAGGATTCGGCGACGAGACGACGGCGTTCCTCGATTGACACGTGGCGTCCGGACGAACCGGAAGCCGGTGTGGCAGGGACGCTGCTGGCGATACCGCTCTTCAACGCATCCGCGCTCACGCGATTCTCTCCTGCATGCGAATCGATTCCGCGTAGACGCCCTGCAGACTGGGTATCAGTTCCCAGGCAAGCTGATGCATCACCGTGCAGGCGCTCGGAGCGACACCCTCGCGTTTGCGTTCGTGGCGGTGCACGGGTATGCGCAGTGTCGCCGCCTCCTTGTAGGCCTTGGCATGCGGGACCACTGTGTCAAGTACGGACACCCGGCCCTTGAGCTTGATGAAATCGTCTCGAATCCCGCTGGCAATGACGCGCGCATCGGCGGTCCGGTCCTGCCGGTAGATCACCGCCTTCATCGGCCCCAAGGTCGCGCCGAGCGCGCTGCCGGGTTCGAGCCGGTCGAGCAACTCCATCGTCCCGTCCTTGAACTCTCGCGCCGAGAGGATCTCCGGGGTGATCGGCGAGACGAGAATGTCGGCAGCCAGTACCGCGGCGTCCTGCAAGGGTCCTATAGCGCCTTGCGTATCGATCAGCACGCAGTCGTAGGCACCGGCCACGGCCGGCGACTGAAGCGCGAAGCGCAATCGAAAGCCACGGTCGATGCGATTCAGCAGCCAGTGCGGCAAATTGCCCTCGGGATCGTCGGAGACAACGATGTCGAGGTTTTGATAAATCGTTGCGGTGATGCAAGGCACCGTAACCTCGCCGCGAACGATGACCTCGGTCAGCCCGGCGGACGGCTTCGATGTCGCGAGCGGAAAGTACTTGGACAGCGAAGGCTGCACATCCGCGTCGATCAGCAGGACACGCAACCCCATGTCGGCAAGCAACGCCCCCAGGTTGGCCGTGAGGGTGGTCTTGCCGACGCCGCCTTTGGTGCTAATTACCGTGAACTTGATCATCGAATCCCGGCCGATTTAGGTCCCAGATCAGCTATACGGAATCCTTTCAAAAAGTGTCGGCCTACCTTTCGAGATAGTCATCAAGCCCCTGATCCGCGAAACTCTTGCGTATGCGCTTTATCTCCTCGTAGAGAGTGCCGCGCGGGATTCGGAGCCGCTCCGCGACCTCTTTGATCGACAGGCCCTCCTCGCTCAGCAACATACAGAGGCGCCGCTGGCGCGGCGTCAGTTTTAGCAAGGCTTTGGCTATGTCGATGCGCGCATCGTTGCGATCGACGGAGTGCGCCCCGCCTGGCTCACGAATTGCCGCTGCATCAAGCAGATCCGCGAAGGTGGGCGCATCGTCCGATTCGCTCACTGCAGCGTCGAGAGACACCGTATCGAAATCGCGCGCCCTCTTCGCGGCTGATCGCTCGCGGAGGAGATCGGTCAGCTTGTTTCGGATGACGCGTGCCATGTATGCAATTGGCGGTCCGTCCGGATCCGGGTCCAGCTTGCGGCGGACTTCGAGCCAGTGCGCCAGGCATTCCTGCAAAAGGTCGTCGAATTCCTCGCGTGCCAGGCTTCGCGATCGCCTGCGGAATTCACCGACCAGTTTCTTCGCTACTGCAATCTCCCATCGCTGGAGTTCTTCCCCGTGTTTGAGCGCCATTTCGTTTCTCCCTTTGTCACGTGACAAAGGGATGAACGAGCACCCATCAGGGGGTTATCAAGAGCAATTGGTCCTGAGAATCAATTACTAAGGGACAGCAAGCAGCAGATCTCCCGACACTTTTCCGGGCGAATCCGTATCCCGAGAACATGGCGTTCCCGATAGATGGCGATAGACGGCGAACCATAGCGACAGGTGCCTGAGTGCCTTCGCCGAGCGCCGCAGGGCGCCTGCCGCAACTCCGGTAGCGCGCAACAGGGCAGTCAAACCAGCAGATCGGCCCAGCCGCCGCGTGAGGCGCAGGGCCGGCGAGCCTGATCAGCTTAACGAGCGAGGATGGAGGTGCGTATGAAGCGAGGAATGCAGTACACGACCCGGGTGGAGTCGATGGGCGCCGGTGTTCGACCGGCGCCGCCCTCGTCGATCGGCGTGAAAAACGCTCAGGTGCGACCGGAGCGCGGGGCCGACATCAGGAAGCCACTCACCGCACGCGACGCTGCCGCATCTGGCGACAGCGGTCGTGACTTCGACGAGCGCGCCTTTCTCGAACTCGCGCGGACGGTTCCCGCAAACCGTACACCGCTGCGGCGAAACATCCGCCGTGCCGAGCTACGCCAGCTCGTACCTCTGGCGGATACGACGATCTACGAGATGGAGCGCCGGGGCGAATTTCCTCACCGGTTCTGGCTCACAGAACGGTGCGTGGTCTGGGACCTGGCCGAGGTCGAGGCGTGGATCGAGGCGCGGCGGAAAGACGGCGTTACTGGGTCAATGACAAAGATGGCGAAACCCGATGTGCGGCAGAGGAGGAGCAGGCCTGTCGGTGGCAATCTATAGCGTGGTGTGTCGCGTTGTCCATGCGCACCAGTTTCCAATGATGCGGCGACTAGGGATCTGGAGCCCAAAGCATCGCCGCCACTCAGCCTCGCTTTTCAAATCGGCGCAGCCGTAGTCACCATTTTCAAGTTCGACGGAAACAGCGTCGGGGTATGCGATTTCCCCGATACCCAGGCGTCGATCATGTCCGCCCACTCCTGCAGCATGTGGCGGCGCTGCTCGCCATACTCTGCCTTGTTGTAGACCCCGCGTGACGACCGCCCATCCTCATGGGCAAGAGCCTTCTCGATCCAATCGCTGTTGAAGCCCAGTTCGTTGAGAATGGTTGAACCCGTGCGGCGCAGATCATGCACGGTGAATGGATCCAGCGGCATTCCCAACTGCTTGGCCCGCTCTGCGCAGACCTGGGTGACCCGGTTCAGGGTCGCCTTGGACATGCAGTGGTCGGCGTCATAGCGTGACGGCATCACGAACTTCGAGCCACTGGCGCAGGTACGCAGCGCAACCATGATATCCAGCGCTTGCTGGGACAGGTAGACGTTGTGCGGCTTGGCGCCCTTCATCCGGCGCTTCGGGATAATCCAAAGGGCGTTCTCGAAATCCACCTCGTCCCACGTGGCCTCGACGAGTTCGCTCTTGCGCACGAGGGTAAGCAGGATCAGCCGCAAGGCCAGCCGAATCGTGGGTTGCGTGGCCGAGGACTCCAGCACCTTGTGCAGGACACGGATCTCGGTGGGCGA
>CANKMT010000160.1 GCA_947482825.1 Betaproteobacteria bacterium
CTACGAGCGCTGCGGCTTGCGGTGAACGAGTTGCAGTCAGATGCGCAGTTCTTTACTGCGTCTAACCTCGCCATCTGGTCGAAGTACACCAAGGTGCCGACCGCAACCATTGCGATGATCTCTACCTACTCCTTTCCTCGCGATCTCGTACTCGACACCAAGAGTCTCATGGAGCAGCAGAAGTACCTGATCGAGCGGGTGATCATGCCTTGGAAGCGAGTCGACTAACTTGATTGCTGCAACGCAACCGATGGCGAACAGCCGAGAAGTCAGCATCCGAACTGACCTCGAATATGCAGCAGGAGACGTTGGGCCGCTCATGGGCGACCTGTACCTGCCGGCAGCCGCTGGGGCGCCGGTGCCGCTCGTCATTGCGCTGCACGGCGGCGGCTGGCAGGCAGGCGACAAGACGTCGTTCCGGCACTGGGGATACCGGCTTGCCGAAGCGGGCTTCGGTGTTTTCGCAGTCAGGTACCGATTGGTGCGAAAGGGCGTGAAGGCATACCCCGAGGCGTTGGAGGACGTGCGTTCCGCGCTCACCTTCGTTCGTGCCGAGTGCAGCGCGCTCGGTATCGACGGTGGCCGCCTCGGCCTTTTCGGGATTTCCGCAGGGGCGCACCTCGCGGCGCTCGCGGGGCTGCTCGACTGGCACGAATCTAATGCAGACCAGAAAGTGAAAGCGGTGGTCGCCGCATCTGGCATTTTCGACCTGAAGGCGCAATGGGACTACGAACTCGAGGCCCGCCCGCGCAACAATCTGGTGGAAAAATTCCTCGGCGTGTCTCCGATGGCGAACCGGCGACTGTACTTCGACGCGTCTCCCATGAGCCATGTCACACATGCTGCCAGTCGCCTCGCGTTCCTGCTTGCCTGGGGCCTGCAGGACGATACAGTTGATCCGTCGCAGTCAGTGCTGTTCTCACGCGCGCTTGGGCAGGCGGGGTTCTTCTCACGCAGCTTTGTCTTGCCAGAGGCAGGGCACTTTTGGGCCTCCGATCCGATCGACGAGCCCCACAGTTTGTCGGCGCGCTTCGTACCTGCGCTTCTTCGCTTCCTAGGGGAGCGCCTGTAATGGATGCGCTCACCACCTCGGGCACCCGTCCGGCGTCAACGGTCGTGCTCATGCGCGACGCGTCCGCCGGACCGGAGGTGCTGGTTGTAGCGCGCGGTACCTGCGGTGCCGTGCCAGGAATGTTCGCCTTCCCCGGCGGCGTAGTGGAGTCGGCCGATGGTCCGATGACCGACGAGGCAGGCTCTGGATATCGGATGGCGGCATGCCGCGAGACATTTGAGGAGACTGGCCTGCTGCTCACCAGGGACGCCACTCCCGGGATGGATCTGCTGCGCCGCGCGCGTCAGGACCTGCTTGCGTGCCGCATGGGATTCGACGCGGTGCTTGCCAGTCTCGGTGTGCGGCCGGCCCTCAGCGAGCTGACCTATTTTGCCCGTTGGATCACTCCCTTGGCGCTGCCTAAGCGCTTCGATACACGCTTTTTTTTGATGTGCGCTCCTGCCGCCGAGGCCGAGCCCGATGGTATCGAGATAGTTGATGTGCGCTGGACCACGCCGGCCGCTGCGCTTGCCGGTGCGAACGCCGGTTCGATCCCCATGGTCAACGCGACCATGAAGACTCTGGAATGGCTGGTGCGGTTTGGCAGCGTCGACGAGGCACGTGCCGGGCTCGGATCAACAAACATTGACGCGATTCTCCCGAAGGCCAAGCGGCAAGGCGAAGGGTTCCACATCGTAAATCCGTGGGAAGCCGGCTATGCTGATATCTGAGTCAACGACCTTTTTGAAAGGAACACTATGAAAGCAACGCACGTTCTGACCTCGGCCATTGCGGCCGCCCCTTTCTTCTCGTCCCAGGTGGCCCTCGCTCATTCCGGGCATGGCTCAATGCAAGGACACATTCACGCGTGGGGCGGCGAAAGCCTGATCGTCCTCGGCGTCGTGCTGGTGCTGTTTGTCATCGCCTGCTTGCGAAGCTAGTGTATTTCTTTGTGTTCTATGGAACCAAATGCAATCCGTCGATTGCGAGATTTCGTCTGCATCAAGGAGGATGATTCATGGCCAGTAACAGAACGTTGAAGCTTTCCGGCAGGAATTTCTGGCAAGAGTTGATAGCCATGCGGGACCGCCAAAGGGAAGAGAGGAAGGACGCGGTCCAGGTTGTGCGATACGACGAACTGCCGGAGGAAAGCAACGAGATGGGATTCATGAAATGGTATTTGCACCCTGCCATCCGAGATACCGTGATCTCGAGCATGCTTTTTTATGAGCAGAAGATACCGCCAGGCGGCCGTTCGGGCAGGCTCAAGTTTCAGGGGGGGCAGGTTATTCTGATCATAGAGGGACGCGGCCATACGCTCGTGGATGGCGTCAAGCATCCCTGGGAAGCTGATGACGTTCTCAATTTGCCTCTTAGAAGGGACGGCATAATCGTCCAGCACGTCAACGACGATCCCGACAAGCCGGCGAGGTTTGTGGCCTGCGAGCCCAACCTCATGGATTGCACCAGCGTAGATCGCGGATCTGGGTTCGAACTTATCAACCCCTCCCCGGACTACAAGAGGTAGTGATCGTGCACGCTCCACGCAAACGATTCACCGCCACCGTAGATCACATGGTGAGCGACTTTTCCGCCGGAGCCCGGCTGCTTGTTCGGCTCGACGGGCAGCTGATGCACGAACACGGCCTGCGAACGAATGATCTGGTGCGGGTGACAACTGAACGCGGGCGAAGCCTGCTGGTGCGTCTGGATTCGCAGGAAGCAGATCAAGCGCCGGGCGTGATCAATATCGACCGCTTCGGCCGGCAGGCATTGAAGGTGCATCTGAATGAGTCCGTTACCCTGGAGTCTGTTCACGTGGAACCGGCGCGGAGGGTTGAATTGCTGCCGGCGATCGACGTTTCCACGGCACACGATCTGCTTCCACATCTGCGGCAAGTTCTGATTGAAAGCCGCACTCCGCTCAGCGTGGGGGCGGTGCTCTACGCGCAGTTTCCGAACTCCCAGGCCGGAACGACTTACGAAGTTCATGTGCTTGCCGATGGCGAAAGCTACGTGGACGAATCCACCGAGATATCATTCCATTATCACGATACCCACCTGCCCGAAGGAGCCTTTGACGTCACATTCGAGGATATCGGAGGGCTCGGCGCGCAGATCAAGCTGATCAGGGAACTCGTCCAGCTGCCGCTCAAGTTTCCGCATATCTACAGGCAGCTCGGCATCAACCCGCCGCGCGGCATCATCCTTTATGGACCGCCCGGGTCGGGCAAGACGCACCTGGCAAGGGCCATCGCGAACGAAGTCGAAGCGCGCTTCTATCACATCAACGGGCCGGACGTCATCGGAACGTACACCGGGGAAACCGAGGGAAATTTGCGGCGGATCTTCGATGAGGCCGGGCATCATGCGCCCTCCATCGTCTTCATCGATGAGCTGGATGCGATCGCCCCGAAGCGCGGCGAGACCGGCGCCCATTCGGATACGCGCGCCGTGACCCAGCTTCTTTCTCTCATGGACGGCCTGAAACGCGTGGATGCCGTTATCGTGATCGGGACCACAAACCGCGTGGACTCCGTGGACCCTGCATTCCGGAGGCCGGGCCGATTTGACCGGGAAATATTCGTCGGTCCGCCGGACACGGCGGGCCGGCGGGAGATGATCGAGATCCACAGCCGCGAGATGCCGCTCGGGGAAAGCGGTACAGCCTTCCTTGACGAGGTAGCGCGCAGGACTCCGGGCTTCGTTGGCGCCGACATCATGGAGCTGTGCCGCGATGCCGGGCTGAGCGCGTTGCGTCGGAGCACACTCGATCTCAAAGACTATCGCGCTGCCTTCAGGATCAAGCCTGAGAGCATCCGGGTTGAGCGGGAGGATTTTGAGACGGCGCTTGCTCGTGTGCGTCCCTCAGCGATGCGCGAGACGCTGATCAGTGTTCCCGACGTGAGCTGGAATAGCATCGGCGGACTGCACAAGGTCAAGCTCCGCCTCAAGGAGATGGTGGAGCAGCCGTTGCGCAATCCGCAGGTACTGGCTGAAACAGGGCTGACGTCCCATGTCGGCGTCGTCCTTTACGGACCCTCTGGAACTGGCAAAACGCTGCTTGCCAAGGCAATTGCAAACGAGTGTGGGGTCAACTTCATCGCTGTGGACGGTCCGGAGCTCTTCACGAAGTGGTTGGGGGAATCCGAAGAGGGCGTCCGGCAGGTGTTCCGCATCGCACGCCAGGTTGCGCCTGCGGTCGTGTTCTTCGATCAGCTCGACTCGATAGCGCCCGTCCGTGGTGAGCACCGTGGATCGATGACCACGGAGCGCGTCGTAAATCAGCTCCTCGCCGAACTCGACGGGGTTGAGCAGCTTTCGCGAGTGATTGTGATGGGGGCCACCAACCGATTGGATCTAGTCGATCCGTCAATTCTGCGCCCCGGGCGACTCGGTGCACACATCCATGTCCCAATGCCGGACCTCGACGCGCGCCGGGAAATTCTGGGAATTCATCTCGCGTCCCCGAATAGGCCGCGCAGCAGTGAGATCGACGCGATCATGGAAGTCCTTGCTGCGAAAACCGAGAACTTCTCGGGAGCGCGGCTGCGATTCCTGTGTGACGATGCCAAAAGGCTGGCCGTAAGAAGGGTATCCTACAGGAGCGCTGTGCCGCCCTCGATGGATGATGCATTGGAGGCCCTTGAGGCCGAACTTGACAACATGGCAAAAGGAGAAGGCGGCAATGGCTGATTTTGAACGCACGCGCACGCGCGAACGAGGGACCACCGAGGAATCTTTCTACGACCAGTTCATGAAAACCCGGAGGGAGTTTGCCGAACGGCAGATGAACGGTCCCATCGTGATCAAGCCGTCCCAGCGCGAATACCAGCAAACTCGCCAGGGACGCCTAATGTACTACCTGAACACCATGGCGCACCCCGAAACGCCCTTGCACGACTGGCGAGTCTTCGTGCACGA
>CANKMT010000161.1 GCA_947482825.1 Betaproteobacteria bacterium
CGGCTGCGCGGGTGGCGATGTGCGCTGCACAAATCCGGCGGCAGCGGGGAGCTTTGCCGGCGCGTGCGTCGGCGCGGCGGGCAGCCGGCCAGCCCGGCGGCCGTGGCGGCCGGGATCCCGGGCTGGCAGACTTAAGCTTAGGGGGAGTTTGAAATACCTATTCCCGCCGGCGGACGCGATATCTCATGCGCGCAAGTGGCGGCCGGCTTTGCGGTGATCCGCTACGGGCGCCTGTCGTGTGAATGACACGCCCGGTCCGGACGACAGGGCGTCGTGGCGACGGCCGTGGCGGCTATGGGTGGGTGCCGAGTACCTGGAACGGAACCGGTGCTGCGGGGGAGTGGGTTGGCTCCTCGGCACCCTTCACCGCATAAATTGAGTAGGCAGGGGCCTACTGATCGGCAACAATGAAGTGCGCGACGGGCGTTTGCCGGTTGAATACCGCTCAACCATGGACGGATTGCCCGTCCATCTGGGGAATACCGTTTGAGAGGCCTTGAGCAATGGATGCAAAATCAACAAGCGTCCTGGCTTTTGAAGTTGAGCTCAGTGACGACGACATCATCGCGGCGATGCAAAGTCTTCCTGATTACCTGGATATCACCACCGGTGACTTTCGGACAATCTATAACGTTGCGTATCGGCACGCCCTGCGGCGTGCCTCTGAAACCGCCGCCGCTTCGCCGCTGCGCAACCTCGAACCGCCCCGGCTGCCGCTGGTGGAGATCATGCGGTCCTGGATCGGCGCATTTATTGGAATCGTTGCGGTCGCCGGGGCCAACCGACTGCTTTTCCCACATAGCGCGTCAGCGATGATGATCGGTTCGTTCGGCGCGACCGCCGTATTGCTCTTCGGCGCCATGCGCAGCCCTCTTGCGCAACCCCGCAACGTCATCGGCGGACACGTCATTTCAGCGATCGTCGGCGTGACCTGCGCGCTGATCCTGGGGGGCCAACCGTGGCTCGCGGGGGCGGTGGCGGTGGCGAGCGCTATAGCGCTGATGCATCTGACGCGGACATTGCATCCGCCGGGCGGGGCGACCGCCTTGATTGCCGTAATCGGATCTGCGGAGATCCACAGGCTTGGCTTCATCTACGTCCTGGCGCCGGTGGCAGTCGGCGCCCTCGCAATGTTGGCTGTCGCCCTGGTCCTGAACAATCTCGGCGCCGGACGGCGCTATCCCGAAGTTTGGCTGTGAACACCGCATTCCGGCCAATCTGCTCTTAGCCGATCTTGACCAGCTTCTCGCGCAGCGTCGTCAGCGACCATGTCGCCATCTCCGCCGGCAGGGCCAGGGTGCGCAGGTTCAGCGAGAGTTCGCCTTCAGGCTCCCTTCCACCGCCAACATCTTATTGCGAAACAATAAGATGGCCCTGTGAGGGGCAAAAATCCCCAGCTTCCGCGCCGTTCTGGCTATGTCATCCGAACCTCGGAGACTGCCGAAACGTCAAAATTGGTCTCTGATCGGCTTTCGTCTCTTTTCACCCGAACCTCCACCGAAAAGGTTCGGATTAAAAATACTACGCATTTACAGTAAGTTGAGGAAAATACCTCGCCGTTGAGTTTTCCGCGCGATCCCGGCAGGCATTGCAGTTAGAGAATCCGAGGTGGGCGTGATGGGGCTCATTGATAACGCGTGTGAATCCGAATCCTGGGGTGGGGTCATGGTTGGACGCGAAACGCGACCCTGTCGCTCACCGCTCAGGGTCAGGTGCGCTACACCCTGCAGACGCCCTACCGGGACGGGACCACCCACGTGGTCTTCGAGCCGCTGGACTGCATGGCGCGCCTGGCGGCGCTGGTGCCGCTGGTGCCGAGGCCGCGGGCCCACCTGCTCAGCGCTTGGCGGCGGCGCGCCTGGGCTTGGCCTTGGCCTTGGCTTTCGCCTTTGGCTTCGTTGCCGCCTTGCGCTTGTACTTTTTGATGAAGCTCTCGGTGTCGAGCCGCGCTTGGTCATCCGGGCGCTGGTTCTTCGGCGACTTCATCAGGTACGAGCTTGGCCCATCGAGCTGGCCGCTGATGCCATTGTTCATTGCCAGCTTGCAGAGCCGCACGGCGTCGATCACGATGCCGGCCGAGTTCGGCGAGTCCCAAACCTCGAGCTTCATCTCAACGTTGAGCGGTACGTCGCCGAAGGCCTGACCTTCAAGGCGGATGTGTGCCCACTTGCGGTCGGTTAGCCACGGCACGTAGTCGGATGGGCCGATGTAAACATCATCGGCCGGTAGTTCGTGGCCTATGATCGAGGTGACGGCTTGCGTCTTCGAGACCTTCTTCGACTCCAAACGCTCGCGCTCGAGCATGTTGTAGAAGTCCATGTTGCCGCCGACGTTGAGCTGTGAGGTGCGCAGCATCTTGACGCCGCGGTCGTGGAAGAGGCGCGCCAGCGTGCGGTGAATGATCGTCGCGCCGACTTGGCTCTTGATGTCGTCGCCGATGATTGGCAGCCCGGCCTTCTTAAACTTGCGGCCCCAGTAATCGGAGCTAGCGATGAAGACGGGAATGCAGTTGACGAAACCGCAGCCGGCTTCGAGCACCTGCTCGACGTACCAGCGGGTCGCATCTTCGGAGCCGACGGGAAGGTAGGAGACAACAACGTCGGTTCGCGTCTCGCGCAGAATCGTCGCGATGTCGGCAGTCTCGCCCGGAGCCTTCTTGATCTTCTCTTTGGCGTACTTGCCGATTCCGTCGAGCGTCATTCCGCGGTAGACCGGCGCGCCGATCTTGGCAGGAACGTTGGCGAACTTCATCGTGTTATTCGGGTCTGCCCAGATCGCCTTGCCTAGATCCTTGCCAACCTTCGTGCGGTTGATGTCGAAGGCGCAGGTGAATTCGATGTCGCTTATGTGGTAGCCGCCGAGGTCGGTGTGCATCAGCCCAGGGACTTCCTTGTTCGGGTCGGCCTTGCGGTAGTGCTCGACTCCCTGAACAAAGGCGCTGGCGCAGTTGCCGACGCCGACGAGCGCTACGCGGACTTTGTTCTGCTGGTAGCGCGCTCGGCCGTTCGCCGACGTGCCGTTCTTCGAAGCTCTACGTACCGGGCTGGGGCTCACGTGAATCCTTTTAGTTGTTCTGACTTGGGGAGTAACCCCGCAGGAACCTTACCGTTACAGGTCGTCCTCATATTCAAACCGGGGGATAGGCATTTCAAAGACCCCCTAAGCTGAGCCGGCCAGCCCGGCGGCCGTGGCGGCCCCGATCCCGGGCTGGCAGACTTAAGCTTAGGGAGTCTTTGAAATGCCTATTCCCTTGTCAGAAAAACCTAGGTCAAATCCCATCATTTCCCCGTCCCTAAATAGCGATCATAAAATCTACGCCAAGACCACCCTGAACGCCTTATACATCAATCACTTCCTCTAATGGCTATCCATTAGAAAGTCGGGCTAATGGAAAATCTCGGATGAACGACAGTCCGGCCGGGCGTCTGCTACGCGATGCCAAGCTGTACGAAATCGGCGCGGGCACATCGGAAATCCGGCGCTGGCTGATCGGCCGCGAACTCTTCGAGGAAACTCAATGATGACAAAACTCCACACACCACTGTGCGATCTGCTGGGCACACGCCTGCCGATCATTCAGGCGCCGATGGCCGGCGGCCCCACCACGCCCGCACTCGTAGCCGCTGCCAGTAAGGCGGGCGCGCTCGGCTCATTTGGCTTTGCTTATACACAGCCCGAAGCCATGCAGCGCGATGTGGAAGCCGTGCGCGCACTGACCGATACGCCAATCAATCTCAAGTTTTTTGTCAGTGCGCAACCCGCAGCGATAGCGCCGGAGGCGCAAAGCGGCGCTATCAATGCCATCGCCGGTTACTACCAGGCGCTGGGCCTGCCCGTGCCCGCACCTGTGCGCGCGCCCTATGCACCTGACCTAAGCGCGCAACTTTCAATGGCCGAACACATTCAGCCCGCCGTAGTAACGTTTCATCTCAGTGATCTGCCCGCTGAAAAACTCAACCGTCTGCGCGCACGCGGCATCAAAACCGGCGGCAGCGCCACCTGCGTTGCCGAAGCGCTGCATCTGGAAGCGCTCGGCGTGGATTTCATCATCGCGCAGGGCGGCGAGGCAGGCGGGCATCGCGGCACGTTTCAGCGCAATCCGTATGACGCGATGACCGGCACCTTTGCACTAACACGTCTGATCGTGCGCGCAGTAAAAATCCCTGTGGTAGCCGCAGGCGGCATCATGGATGGCGCAGGCATCGCCGCCGTGCTGGCACTCGGCGCGCAAGGCGCACAACTCGGCACTGCGTTTTTGCCCTGCACGGAAAGCGGCGCATCAGCCATTCATAAACAGAGCTTGCTCGCTGCACGCGAAGACACTACCACCGTCACCGAAAAATTTACCGGTAAACCGGCACGCGCATTGGTCAACCGCTTTATACGAGAGATGAACGCGAGCAGCGCGCCACAGCTTGAGTTCCCGGCGCAGGGCTCGTTGTCCGGGCCGCTACGCACGGCGTCTGGCAAAGCGGGCAATCCGGATTTTCTGGCAATGTGGGCGGGACAAGCTGCGCCGCTATCGCGCGAGATGTCCACGGCACAACTGGTGGTGACGCTGGAGCATGAAACGCTGGAGGCAATCGAGCGGCTTGTCGCGCTGTGCCGTTAACTGGAGATTTATATGCCTACCCCCATCGATTTCTACTTTGACTTCTCATCACCCTATGGCTATTTCGCGGCGGAACAAATGGACGCCATAGGCTCGGGATTGAGATTGAGACCTGCGAGCAGTGCGGGGGCAAGGTCCGGGTGCTGGCGAGCATCGAGGACCCGACGGTGATCGGCCAGGTCCTCGGGCACCGGGCCTCGCGGGAGCTGCGGGCCGGGTCGAGGCCGCCGTCGCGGCCCCCCCGAAGGCGAGCTGGAGTTGCCGTAACGGCGTCGGACGCCGCGGCCCGGGTCGGGATCAGGACGCCGGGGGTCGCCGGCTGC
>CANKMT010000162.1 GCA_947482825.1 Betaproteobacteria bacterium
ACCCATCGTCGTTATCAAATTTCGACGCAATGCCAGTGCCTCAGCCGAGATCCGCACAGTACACATGCCCTTCTCTAGCTGCGGTGTGTGCGGTGCCGGGGTTGGCGGGTCGCGCGACTTCATCCGCGTCATCGACAAAGAGACGTGGGTGTCCCCGGTTTCCCTAAAGAGACGTGGGTGTCCCCGGTTTCCCTAATTCGAGCGCGCCGTCGACGAAGACACGTGGGTGTCCCCGATTTCGCCACTACGCATGCGCCACAACAACAACACGGGCAGGGACCGAACTTCGGATCAGGTGATCGAAGGCGCCCAGAGCCGCCGTAGCGCCCTGCCCCATGGCGACGATGATCTGCTTGAATGGCACCGTGGTTGCGTCACCGGCGGCAAAGACGCCCGGTACAGAGGTCTGGCCGCGCGCATCCACCTCGATCTCGCCATACTTTGACAACACGACCGCACCCTTCAGCCAGTCGGTGTTCGGCAACAGGCCGATCTGCACGAAAATTCCTTCGAGATCGATCCGCTTGGTCTGGCCGCCGATGCGATCCTTATAAACGAGGCCGTTCACCTTTTCGCCGTCGCCGGCCACCTCGGTCGTTTGCGCGTTGGTGATGACCGCCACGTTGGACAGGCTACGCAGCTTGGCCTGGAGCACGGCATCGGCGCGCAGCTTGCTGTCGAATTCGAGCAAGGTCACGTGACTCACGATCCCGGCGAGGTCGATGGCCGCTTCCACACCCGAGTTACCCCCGCCGATCACGGCGACGCGCTTGCCTTTGAAGAGCGGACCGTCGCAGTGTGGGCAGAAGCACACGCCCTTGGCCTTGTATTCCTTTTCGCCTGGCACGTTCATTTCGCGCCAGCGGGCACCAGTTGCGAGAATCACGCTCTTCGCCTCGAGCGTTGCGCCGCTGGCGGTGCGTACCTGAATCAGCCCGTCAGGGCCGGCCGGTACGAGGGATTCGGCACGCTGGAGATTCATGATTTCGACTTCGTACTCCTTGACGTGCTGCTCTAGAGCCGCGACGAGCTTGGGCCCGTCGGTGTGCTTGACCGAAATCAGGTTCTCGATGGCGAGGGTATCGAGCACTTGGCCGCCGAAGCGCTCGGCAAGAACGCCGGTGCGGATGCCCTTGCGAGCCGCATAGACCGCAGCCGCCGAACCGGCGGGGCCACCGCCCACGACCAGCACGTCAAACGCCTCTTTGGCATTAAGTTTCTCGGCATCGCGCGCGGCGGCGCCGGTGTCGAGTTTCGCCACAATCTCCTCGAGGGTCACGCGACCCTGGCCGAAGGCGTCCCCGTTCAGGAACACGGCGGGCACGGCCATGATCTTGCGATCGGCCACCTCGTCCTGAAAGAGCGCGCCGTCGATCATCACGCTTTCGACACCGGGATTGAGCACCGCCATCAGATTCAGCGCCTGCACCACGTCCGGGCAGTTGTGACAGGAAAGCGAAATGTAGGTCTCGAAGCGGAAATTCCCGCGGATGGCACGTATCTGCTCGATCGTCGCCGCGTCGACCTTGGGCGGGTAGCCACCGACCTGAAGTAAGGCCAGTACCAAGGAGGTGAACTCGTGCCCCATGGGGATGCCGGCAAAGCGAACGCGTGCAGGCTCACCGGGACGGGTCACGGCAAAGGAAGGTTTGCGCGCATCTGCGCCGTCTTCGCGCACGCTGACCAGCGGCGAGAGTTCGGCAATCTCTCGCAGGAGGTCGCGCATCTCTAGCGACCTGCCGTCCTCCCCCAAAGAAGCGACAAGTTCAATCGGCTGCCGCAGGCGCTCAAGGTAGGTCCTCAGTTGCGATTTGATTGTGGTGTCGAGCATGGTGTTCTCCTTCAGCTTCGATGCTGTTCGAATGAATTGCAGTGAAAAGGCGTCTGTGTCAGCTCGGTTTTTCACTGCAGCCCCGAAGTTGTCCGGGGTGCAGTGAACGGGACCGGTCTTAGATCTTGCCGACCAAGTCCAGGGATGGCGCAAGCGTGGCCTCGCCTTCCTTCCACTTCGCCGGGCAGACTTCACCCGGGTGGCTGGCGACGTACTGCGCAGCCTTCACCTTGCGCAGCAGCTCGCTCGCGTCACGGCCGATGCCGCCTGCATTGATCTCGATAATCTGGATCCTGCCCTGCGGGTCGATCACGAACGTGCCGCGTTCTGCCAGGCCCTCGGACTCGATCATCACACCGAAGTTGCGGGTGATGGCCCCGGTTGGATCGCCAACCATCGGGTACGGAATCTTGCCGATCGTATCGGAGGTGTCGTGCCAAGCCTTGTGCGTGAAGTGCGTGTCGGTGGATACGCTGTAGATCTCGACGCCAAGCTTCTTGAATTCGGCATACCGGTCGGCCAGGTCGCCCAGCTCGGTCGGGCAGACAAAGGTGAAGTCGGCGGGATAGAAAAACACCACCGCCCACTTGTCTTTGAGCGACGCCTCGGTCACATCGATGAACTTGCCGTTGTGATAGGCCTTGGCCTTGAACGGCCGGATTTCGGTGTTGATGAGCGAAGCGTTTGTTTCGGGGTTGATCAGAGCCATATTCATTTGTGTTTCTCCTTGACGGTTGGTTGGGTCCTGCGAATCGGGTGTCAACTGATGACGGAACGGATTCTGGAGGCCCACTAACTGTTGGTCTAATGAATAATAATTGTGTTTATAATCGATATAATCGATAACGATCCGGGACACCCATGGCCACCCTGACCTCCCTCCGGCAACTGCAGTACCTCGTCGCCCTTTCCGAAAAGCTCAATTTCACGCGTGCGGCCGAAGCGTGCTTCGTTACCCAGTCGACGCTGAGCGCAGGCTTGAACGAACTGGAGGACACTCTCGGGGCGCGCTTGGTCGAGCGGGACAGGAAGACAGTGCTGATGACCCCGCTCGGACTGGAGGTCGCAAAGCGCGCCCGCACGATTCTGGCCGCGGCACAGGACTTGGTGGAGGTTGCGGCCGGTTCGCAAGCGCCAATGACGGGCCTCTTGCGCTTGGGCGTCATCCCGACCATTGCGCCGTTTCTGCTTCCGCCTACCCTGCGGGTGCTTCGGGAGAGTTATCCGGACATGCGCCTCGCGCTGCGCGAGGACCTGACCGCAAACCTGCTGGCCCGGCTCGAAGACGGCCAGCTCGACATGGTCCTGATCGCGTTGCCTGTCGACACGGCAAACCTAAGGGTGGAACCCCTGTTTGACGACGAACTGTGGTTTGTCGGACGCAAGGGCGATCCGCAGTTAAAGGCAAAAGCAGTGAACGTCACGCCTTTACTAACCGAGCGCCTGCTGCTTCTCGAAGAGGGACATTGCCTGCGCGATCACTCGCTGCATGCATGCGGCGCGTCGACACACCGGTCAACAGAGGGCGTGGAAGCAACCAGTCTTTTGACCTTGGTGCAAATGGTTGACTCTGGGCTAGGCGTTGCGTTGGTACCGGAAATGGCGGTGAAAAGCGGACTGATCGAGAGCCTCAGCCTGGTTGCACGACCAATGGTCAAACCAAGTCCCAAGCGCACGATCGCTCTTGTGTCACGGCGATCAACGACGCGGCTGGCGGAGTTGAAGGCGCTGTCCGAAGTGATTCTGAAGGTCAGCCGTCGTCTTGGAAAAACCGCGCACTGAGGGCCTCTCCGAATCAGTCAGGTGGCTACGCAGAAAATTTGGTCCCCCAGTAACTTTGGTTGCCGGCGTTGCATGAACCAGTTCGCGGATTGCATTGCTCGGAGTAGAAACTACCGCGCGAGCCATGCGATACAAATCCCTAGCTGATCTGCCCCCTTGTCCGAGGTTTTGTATCAGGGGCCGTCGAGACAGTAGCGATAGATACTTGCCTGAAGGGTTCGGCTGAACCTCCTAGCGTTATCCATCGACGAGAGAAAATTTCATATGCTGGCCGTAACCGAATTAGCTGCGGCGGTCCTTTGAGGCTTGCGTGATGATGAGAAATGCAGCAAATCCTAGCCACGAGAAGAAAATTATTACGAGAAACCAACCAAACTTTGCACCACCATGGGAGCGACCTGACACCAGTACCCAAATGATTGGCGTCAAATAAATGAGCGCGAACAGCAAAAGAATCTCATCGAAAATCATGTCGTAATCGCTCCTTCCTAGCTAGCCTGCTGCCGTCGTGACGGCCGTCATTAGGCTTCATTTGAACAGCCACCGTCGGACCAATCTCATGTAACGCGGCATGATGACGCAGGTTATGGAGATCTGCAGGAGATCTGGGACACCCATCGAATTCGTAGCCCCGGCCCGTTGCCTAGTCGGGACCCACAGCGCAGCGCGCGGCGCTTTCTCAATATTGTGTTTGGGCGGCGCCATTCTCGATCGCACCGCTAATAAGGAACCGGTAGACACAACGCTTAGGAAACACGTGGGTGCGCCAGATCGTCGCCGCGCAGGATAAATAATCAATGGAGTCTGACCCCTTTGATACTTGACCCCTTTGATACTCTACTCTGGGCCATTTTCCCTCGCCAAGGGTGCCGCCCCTTCAGGGCTGGAAATCATGGGGGCATTCAACCCGGGGCGTTGCCCCGGGCTATCGTGTCGCGCCCTTTCAGGGCCGCCAAAACCCAACGCCAAAACCCAACGCCAAAACCCAACGCCAAAACCCAACGCCAAAACCCAGCTTCACCGAAACTGCAATCTTCCGCCCCAAAGGGGCAGCCCATGCCAGCCCAGGGCAACGCCCTGGGAACAGATCACAACAAAATTTAAAGCCCTGAAAGGGCGGTCCAACCGATGCACACGGCGCCGCCATTGCGGGACGCCATTGCGGGACACCCATCGTCGTTATCAAATTTCGACGCAATGCCAGTGCCTCAGCCGAGATCCGCACAGTACACATGCCCTTCTCTAGCTGCGGTGTGTGCGGTGCC
>CANKMT010000163.1 GCA_947482825.1 Betaproteobacteria bacterium
CACATCCCGTGGTCGATCACCACCGTGCGCTTTCGTCTGGGTCGGGCCATCGCCCGGCATCTTCCACAATGTCCGTGCTGCGGGAAACCGTACGTGCGGGCAGATAGACGTTAATAACACAGTACAACTAAGAGATCGCGTATATCCGGAACGACAGGAGAATCGCGACCAGAAAGTTCGTACCAACTGGTGGTTGTTCCGCCGCAGCAACGAACAGGTGAGACACAGTATCGACCAGCTCGAAAAATTTATCGTAACGGTCGAGACCGCGAAACATCGGGTTTTTACGTTTCTCGATCAGGGAATTCGGCCTGAGCATGTGCTCATTGTGGTCGCGATAGACAGTCCAGTCGTCTTGGGATGCCTTTCCTCTTCTGTACACATGATCTGGGCGCTTGCCGCTGGCGGCACGCTTGAGGATCGTCCTCGGTACAACAAGACCCGTTGCTTCGAGACCTTTCCATTCCCGATTGTCGGCATTGCTCAAGAATCTCGCATTCGCCAGCTTTCCGAGCAACTGGACCTTGACGCTCATCGGAAGCACCAACAAGGGCTTCACGCAGATCTAACCCTCACCGGCATGTACAACGTGCTGGAAAAGCTCAAGGCCGGCGATGCCCTGACAGCCAAAGACAAGACCATCCACGAACACGGCCTCGTCTCCGTACTCAAGCAACTCCACGACGAACTCGACCTCGCTGTCCTCGACGCCTACGGCTGGAACGACATCGCCCCGCTGATGCAGGTCAGCAACGGCAACGCAGCCCCCGGCAGCAACGGAACACCCACAACGCGCGACGACGCGAAGCGCGCGTTCGACGATGCCCTACTCGAACGCCTCGTCGCCCTCAACGCTGAACGCGCGGCCGAGGAAGCCGAAGGCACGATCCGCTGGCTCCGGCCGGAATTCCAGAAAGCCCTGGCCGGCGAAGCAGCCAAGCCAGCACCCAAGCAAGGCTCGCTGGTGCCCGAAGAAGAGGAAGCACCCGCAGTCGCCGCCGCTGGTCCGATGAAATGGCCGAAAGACCTTCCCGAACAACTCCGCGGGGTGGCCGAAGTCCTCGCCCGCAGCCGCAAGCCAATCGACGAGGACGCCATCGCCGCGCGCTTCACCGGCCGCGGCCAATGGAAGAAGCGCCTGCCGCTGCTGGTCGAAACCCTCGTCACCCTCGGCCGCGCGCGCAAGGTGCGAGGCGGCTACGTCTCAGGCGCCTGATTCCCGCAAGCGAGGCGAATGCCGGCCAACCGTCCGGACATCGGACGGCCTCACAAGGACCGTTTTCTTAATCTCGTTTATTGTCTGGCAGAATCGACTTGGCCCCTTGAATATATGTCACATCGGACATACTCTTTCCAAGTGACCATTCAAGGAACGGCCGCATGAGTCCCACAAGACTGAAGAGACTGCAAGCAGCAGGCTGGAAGACCAGCAGCGTCAAAGGGTTTCTCCGACTGAGCGACGAAGAAGCCGTGCTGGTGGAACTCAGACTTTCCCTGGCCGATGCCGTAAAGGCTTCCCGTCAGAAGCGCCGCCTGTCGCAGAATGGGCTTGCCCAACGGATGGGGTCGAGTCAGTCACGCGTGGCAAAGATGGAATCGGGCGATCCTTCGGTTTCGCTGGACCTGATTTTCCGCGCATTCTTTGCTTCTGGAGGCACGCGGCAGGAACTGCAACGCGCCTTTGGCGCAAAAGAGAAGCTGGCGGCTTGAAAAATCCCGTCTACGCTGACTCGAACGGCATAGCAACTTGAAAATTGTAACTCTCGAAGTTCGCGCTCCATCCGATGCCATGCACGGCGTGCTCAAGACATGGCATTCCGGCGTACCCGAGACTTCAGCTCGCATCAGCTTTGCAACCCCCGAGCTTCTTTGGGAGGTATTTACCGCTAAGCGCTGGGAACTGCTCAAGGCACTGTGTGGAGCAGGTCCGGTTTCGATAGGTGAAGCGGCAAGAAGGGTTGGCCGGGATGCGAAGGCCGTTCACGCGGACGTGACCGCATTGCTGAAGGTCGGCGTGCTCGATCGCGCGAAAGTCAGCGGGGTCGTATTCCCTTATGAGGCCGTGAAGGTCGAATTCATGCTGAAGGCGAGATCACCCATCGGAGCAAGCAACCGGACCGGAACGGTCGCGAAGCGCGCCGGCATGCTCAAACGCCCCGGGCAGAAGCGCGTACCAACGAAGGAGTTTGGATTTGACTTTGCACTTCCCGCGAAGCCACGTGCCAAGGCGAAGCTTAAGCCTGTCGGCCCGGAGGAGTCCAAGCGCTTTGTAGAAGAGGCGCGTAAACTAGAT
Organism: Betaproteobacteria bacterium; assembly: GCA_947482825.1. Taxonomy (GTDB): domain Bacteria; phylum Pseudomonadota; class Gammaproteobacteria; order Burkholderiales; family SG8-39; genus SZAS-79. The sequence goes on from CANKMT010000163.1 coordinate 2,294, forward strand.
GTTGCGGGCGTTACCGCGCGGGAATTTAACCGCCGATTCGATGTCATATTGGCTACCAAGGAAAAGCTTGGGCCAAAATCGAGGTCCCGCAAGAAGCGGGGGGAACAATGAGCGCAATCGAAAATGTAGTTGCGGCATTCAGCGAAGAGCAGACTTCGCGGCTGACCGGGATTAGCGTGACGCAATTGCGCTATTGGGATCGCAACGGGTTCTTTAGGCCCAGCTACGCCGAAGGCAATCGGCGTGTTCCGTTCAGTCGCGTCTACTCGTTCTTGGACACTGTTTCCCTCCGCGTTCTCAACCTGCTTCGGAATCAATTCGGAGTATCTCTACAGCATCTCCGCGAAGTTGGACAGAAGCTTGCAGATGAAAACTGCTGGATTGGCACCAGACTTTGGGTCGTGAAAAAGAAAGTGGTTTGGCAAGAGCCAGGAACAGACTTGCCTCAAGAAGTGCTCAGTGGCCAATACATCGTGCCAGTTGTCCTGCAGGAAATATTTGTGGATACGCAAAATAACGTTGCCAAGCTAAACCAGCGCAGTCAGGAAAAGGTTGGCCACATTGAGCGGTCCCGCTTCATAAATCACAACGCACCAGTAGTTGCCGGCACCCGGATTCCTGTACTGGCCATCAAGAGATTTGCTGCTGCTGGCTATAGCCACCAACAAATCATCAAGGAATATCCAGATTTGACCGAAGAGGACGTCAAGGCCGCTCTAGCCTACGATCTACGCGCCGCGGCCTAGGCCTGTGGAGCGCATCAAAATTCGGTTCTTTACGGATAACAACGTTCCTGATTCCGTGGGCGATGTTCTAGTTGCGGCTGGCCACGAAGTTACGCGTTTGCGGGACGTGATGCTGACAGATACGACCGACACAGTTATTGCCGTAGCGTGCTCACGCAGCGGACACGTACTGGTAACCCACGACAAAGACTTTCGTGGTGCTGGTGCCGCAAAGCGGCTCGGAATAACAAGGCGGGAATATCAAACTACGCTCCACCGCATTCAGCTTCGGTGCGAAGAGCCAAGATCCGCGAATCGCATGCAGTTGGCCCTATCTGTGATTGAACATGAATGGGCGATCCTGGATGGCTCCAGGCCACTGGTTATAGAAATCCGTGATGACATTATCCGGCTCATGCGGTAATTCTTGGGTACGGCAAGTGACACACTTGCTTAATTAAGAAACTTAATTGACCTGAGAGCCTCACGGATATTCACTCTGCGAAACTTAATGTCTCACTTTCCCGGGTTCCGAACGAACTCCACCAGCGCCTTCCCGAGCCCGTCTTCCGCCGTGTTGATATGCGCGATGATCGAGCTGTGGTTGTGCCCCCAAAGCTGCATGAAGCGCGGTGACTTGCCCTTGGCTGCGGCAAGCTTGTGGGCGAGTTCCAGGCAGTAGACGTCCAGCATCGGGTTCTCGTACTCGGCGATTGCGATGAAAGTCGGCACGCTGTCCTTGTCGGCGAGATGCAGCGCCGAGCGTTCCTCGTACACGGTGTTATCGGTGCCGTAGTAGGCCTCGACCTTGCGTGCGTTCGGGTTGGTCGGCAGGTTGTCCGCGCGCACGCGCCCGCTCACGACGATCGATCCGGCCACCTTGGGGCCGCCCTCCGACCCCGGCGCGCCGTAGGCATAGGCCGCCGAGTGCGCAGCGCCGGCCGAATGGCCGAAGACGAAGAGCTGTTTGATATCCACGCCAAGCGACGCCGCATTCTTCTCGAGCCATTGGCAACCTCCGCGGACGTCTTCCGTGCCCGCCGGGTACTGCGCTTCGGGCGCCGCGCGGTATTCCACGTTGATGCCGACAATGCCATGACGCGCAAACCACATCGTCACGTTGCCGTAGACCTCGGGTGAGCGGTCCTTCTCGCCGTCAGTGAACGCGCCGCCGTGGACGAACACGACGACGGGCGCGTTCTTCGGATTCGCCGGGGAATAGATGTCGAGCACCTGCCGCTTGTGCGTGCCATAGGGCACATCGCGCCGGATCGTTACGCCTTCTTTCGGGCAGCGCTCGAGGACTTCACTGAACGCTTTCACCATCTGCATCACGTGGCCGGGCACGTTGGTCGCCCACTTCGGCCCGATCTCGGCCATTAGCTTGCGCAACTCCCGGGGTACCTCGATCTCCTTGCTCATCGCGTCACACCGAAGCCCTCAAACCGACGAATTTCCATTGCGAATACTCCTCCATGGCATAGCGGATGCCTTCCCGCCCGTAGCCCGACTGCTTCACGCCGCCGAACGGGTACATGTCCAGCCGGAAGCGGCTGGCCTCGTTGATCCAGACCGAGCCGGAATCGAAACGCTCGGCGACTTTCATCGCGGCGTCCAGGCTCGAAGTGAAGCAGGCGCCTTGCAGGCCGAACTGCGAGTCGTTGGCCTGGGCGAGCGCATCGTCGAGGTTTTCCGCCGGCTGCACGACGACGACCGGCCCGAAGACTTCCTCGCAAAGCAGCCGCGAGTTGCGCGCGGCGCCCACGAGGATCCCCGGTGAGACGACCGCGCCCTTGCGCACCGGCTCCAGCGCGACCTTCGCG
>CANKMT010000164.1 GCA_947482825.1 Betaproteobacteria bacterium
CCGCTCTGCTCGGCACGGTGCTGGATGACCTCATGCGCGTGACCGCGCAGGTCGGCGTGTTCTCGGTGGATACGGGGCCGGCGCAGAAGGTGCTGCCGGACGGCCGCAACGCGCACCTCCTTCAGCAGCCGTTCGAGTGGTGGCTGCCGAAGCTTAAGGCGCGCTTCGACATCCTCTCGGTCAACCCTGTGGAAGGCAGCTCTTGGTGGTGGTCAGGCGCAAGCGCCAATGGTGGCAGCGGCTGCTTGCGCGGCTCGCCAGCGAGCGGCGCGGGTAATCGCGCGCTGCTTGACGTAGTTGTACTCCAGCTCGAGGGCGTCGCCAACGGCCACAGCGACTGCGATTGCGGACCGCATTCATTTACAGTAAGGTAATTTTGCATTATGATAAACGCCTTATTCATGCACCTGTGAAGACACCATGACCATATTGACCGTTACTGCACGGGGTCAAGTGACATTCAGAAAAGACGTGCTGCAGCACCTCGGCATCAAGCCGGGGGGGAAGATCGAGCTGGATTTGCTGCCCGAAGGCCGGGGCGTGCTCAAAGCAGCCCGGCAAACCGGAACGATCGCCGGCTTCGTCGGATTGCTCGCGGGCCGGACAAAGAAGGTCGCCACCATTGAGGAAATCAACGCAGCGACCGCACAAGGCTGGGCCGGGAAGGAATGAAGGTCGCCGTCGATACCAACGTACTTGTTCGTGCCGCCGTGCGCGACGACCCCGCGCAAGCGAGCATTGCCGCCGAGGTCTTGACCGACGCAGAGTTGATCGCGGTCACGCTTCCGTGCCTGTGCGAATTCGTGTGGGTGCTGCTCAGGGTCTACGGCTTACAACCATCCGACGCGGCCGCCGCGATCCGCGCTCTACTTGCCGCCGCAGATGTAGAAGTGAATAGGCCAGCCGTTGAGGCTGGCCTGTCGGTGCTCGAGGCCGGCGGGGATTTCGCCGATGGTGTCATCGCCTATGAAGGAAACTGGCTCGGCGGGGAAACCTTCGTTTCCTTCGACAAGAATGCGACCGCGCTTCTCGCGGCACAAGGTCAATCAGCGCACCTCTTGTGAAGGAGTACGGTTGGTCTGGATAGCGCTCGACCGCCCAGCCGGATTCCGGGGCAGGAGCCAGCGACGATCGCGCGGCACGCGGTGATAGATCCGAACGTGCTGGTCCGCGGCGGGAAGTGCTCGCTTGCGCTACTTGCCGTAGTCGTAGTTCAGCTCGAAGCTGCCGCCGCGGTTGAATTCCAGCCGCGCAGCCTTCCAGCGCCGCTGGTCGGGATTCAGGAACTGGTTGAGGGAATAGGTCAGTTCCGCGACCTCCCGGGCACCGCAGGTCTTCAGCTCCTGCGGCATGGTGCGCTCGGCGTCGATGAGGTAGAAGAACCGGCCCTCGATAATGCGATCGTTCCAGCCGGCCCCCTCGCGCTCGGCGAACTCCACCCAGGCCTGCCACCAGTCCTGCGGCAGACCCGATGCCAGGCACTCGAAAATCTGCTCGATGGTCTTGACGCGCTCGGCTTCTTCCGGGCTGGCGGCGTGCGGCTGCAGGGACGCCTTCGCGGGCGCCTTGGCGGAGGGCGGCTTGGCCGCCGACTTGGGTACCTTAGGGTCCGTCTGGGCAACGGCGCCGGACGCAAACACAAGCACCACGGCGGGGATCAAGACTTTCCAGAACATACGGTGAGATCCTAGCAGATAACGTCAGGCGTCGGTCCCGGGGCGGTCCTATCCGATTAGAATTGCCCGGGATTCACGAACCTTTGTTTCGTCCCACGCGACGAGAACCGCGGAGATTACCAGGGACTTCGAAGCCGTTGACGCCCGACTTGGAACCCTGTTTCGCCCGTTGCGGGCGCGCATTCATCGCGCACCTCAAGGCGATCGAGGCGCTTGCGCCCGATCTGGAACGGATCGGACGTGGACCTGCTACTGAAACAGGTCCGGCCGTCGTTGCCTGGCGGGATCCTGGTCCACTTCCACGACATTTTTCTCCCCGGCGACTATCGGGCCGACTGGGCCTGGCGCAACTACAGCGAGCAGCCCGCCGTCGCCGGCCTGAACGCGTCGGGCGCATACCGCCCGGAGTTCGCCAGCGCCTGGCTGTTTGCGAAGCGCCCGCAGCTCCTCGAGTCGGGCGTGCTGGCTCGCTTGCCGCTCATCGAGGGCGCCCGCGAGTTGAGCCTCTGGTTGCGCAAGGCCTGACCCGGTGAGCACCCTGATCCTGGTGCACCAGCCCGGCAAGCAGGACCGCGCCCACTACGAGGACATTGCCCGGCGCCTGCAAGGGCGGGGGATCGGCGTGTGCATCGTCGACACGAACGAGCACCCATGATCGGCTGCCGGCTTCGACCACGACGCGCAGGCGCTGAGCGTCTCCCCGATGCCGATCAAGCGCTTCGCGCCGCCGCGCGGCGCGGTCTGCCAGGGGTACGAGTTCTCCAAGGGCGATCAGTACCAGCGCCCGGCCTGACACGGAATCGCGGTGCCTCGATGGACGCGGATCGAGCCGGGCGCGGTGCTGAATCCGGCCGATTGGAGGCCCTACGTGGTGGTGGAGCCGGAACTCGGCCGCAAAGGCGCGCAAATCCATATCGAGCGCACCGGCCGCGTGCGCTACCGGGCGCCCGGGAGCTACCCGGATAACCCATCCGGCGCGCAGGGCTCCCCTGCTCGCGCAGCGCTTCGTCTACACCGGCCAGTGTCAATTACCGTGTTGTCACGCTGTTCGGCCGGCGCCTCCTGTGCTGGCGCTGGGAGGCCGACCACCGTTACGTGCCGCTGGAATCGCGCCGGGATTTCAAGGCGAAGGGCGGCATCACGATGGTTTTTAACAAGCAGGACTCGCGCTATGCGCTCGCCTGGGACGCGGACGTGATCGCGCTCGCCGAGCGCGCGCACGGCGAGTTTCCGGACCAGCCGCTGCTCGGCACCGACATCGTGCGCGACGCGGACACGGGCAAGCTGTGGGTGATCGAGTGCAATCCGCGCGGCGTCGCCTGACTCATTTTGCTCGGACATGGGCCGCCTGATCGAGCGCGCCAACGGTCTTGCTTTTGCGGCCCAGTTCGATGCCCTCAAGACGGCGGCCGAGGTGCTCTTGCGGGAGACGCGCGCACGCGCACTAGAAAAAAAACGGGCGCCGCGAGGCGCCCGTTGCTGTTACAGCCACATGCGGGTTGCCCCGCAGGCGGAAAACCTTCTGTTAGAACGTGTGCCGCAAGACAACGCCCATCATGCGATGGTCTTCGCCAGCCAATGCCGTTGTGCTAGCGCCGCCCATGACGGTATCGGCCACATAGAACAAGGTATATACACCGCTGGCCCGGTTGTTGAGCTTGGCGTAGGTAACGCTCGCCGAGGTGCGCTTGGACAGGTCATACGAGTAATTCAGCGCCAAAAGCCTGGCACCGGTTTGGGAACCCGAAGCAGCCGCGACAGCGGTACCAGCTGTACCAGATGTACCCGCCGACAAGTCCTTCGAATCGCCCGCCTTGGTGTAAGTGGCATTGAGGGTGTGAGGCCCAGTGGTGTAGCTGACCGGAAGCGCCCAGGCCGTTCTGTTGCCCCGGACAAGCCCGGTAACCGCCTCGGACACCTTCGATGAGTTATAGCCCAGGCCGATCCTCAGGCCCATCGGGAAGTCGTAGTGGCCGCGGATGCTGTTCGACTTCTGGTCATTATTTGCATTTGCCGCTGCCTCGGTCACGGCCGCGTTTGAAGAGGTGGCGCCCATCCAGTCGGACTTCGCATTCCAGTGGCTCCAGGAGACGTGCGCCTGTTTCGTGTCAAACGACGGGTTGAACAAATACGCGCGGCCTGCGCGGCCATTCGTTCCCATATCGTTCTCGACCGAAACCGTACCGGAGGCGACCATCGGATTGGTCGAGTAGCCGGCCAGCAATTTGAAGCCGCTCCAGTCTGGCGAGTTGTACCAGATCAGGTTAGGGGTACGCGTGGTGCCCGCGATCGCGCCGTTAGTAGTACCCGGTCTCGCCACGGAATCGAACAGCGCCGAGTTATGGGCCCAAAGGGCGCCCTTGGTCGCGATGTTGTCGCCTGAGTGACCGTAGTGCACGTCCTGGCGGCCAACGCGGACCGCGCCCCAGGCCTTGCTGACCAATCCGATATGGTTGTTACCACCCGAAACTGGGTTCGGCGTCGGGCTTGTTCCATTTTTCCCGGCCGCAACGATGGGATTAATACGGTTCTGCGCGTCGAGGGCGAAACGCAGGTCGAACTGTCCAACCGCCTGCAATCCGCCGCCCATATCCTCAACCACGTTGAAGATAATCCGCGACGAATGGTCGGTCACGCGGGTCTCGCTCGTGTTCCCAGTCCGGGTCGCGTTAACACCCGAAATCTTTTGATGGTCTAAACTGGCCTTAAGTGTGCCGGTGACCGTTACGCTCGACTGTGCGAACGCGGCGACAGGGGCGGCCAAGGCTCCGGCTACCGCTACTGCCAAAAGTTTCTTATTCATTCGTTGAATCTCCTGTTAATGAATGCAATCGGGTGGCAGACAGGCGACTTCTTGTTTTCCCCAGCCCTGCCGCCTTAACCCCTCATGAACTTTGTGAGAAGTTACCGCTATTCTGGGCCCTAATTCCCCACCGGCGCAACCCTTACGCGCAGTTTTTCGAGGATTTACCCCCCCTTTGTTGCGTTGGCACAACATTATTAGAAATACATTAAATCAATGCCTTGCGTCTTAATTCCGAGATTCCGCATAAATTTCTCTCCGGATCCACCCGCG
>CANKMT010000165.1 GCA_947482825.1 Betaproteobacteria bacterium
ATGCTGGCCCGCCTTGTCGCGCTCGATACCCATGGGCACATCGCCCGTGATCACGGCGATCTCCATTTCGAGGTCGATGCCGTGTTCCTCGCTCACCGCGATCACGTCGTCGCAGCCACCGAGCAGCGGATCCGAGCAGCCCTGATACATCAGCGGGTCCTTCTTCCACCAGTCCGGCAGCGCCTGGCCGCGCGACTTGCGGATCAGCTCGGCATGAATCAGGAAGCTCGATCCGTCGGCAAACTGATGGGAGCGCGGCAACGGCGCCATCAGCTGGGCCGGATCGAGTTCGAAGATGCGCGTCGACTGCGCCGCGATGACCTCGTTATAAAGCTGCTCGAGCTGCGGCGCGCAATAGTCCCAGTCGTCCAGCGCGGCCTGCAGGTTCGGGGCGATATGGTCGGCCTTGAGGGCGTACGCGAGGTCGCGCGAAACAACGATCAGGCAGCCGTCGCGCGTGCCGTCTTTGAGGGTGGCGAGTTTCATGGAGGGGGGAGAATTGCGGAGGCGCGAATTATCTCAGGTCCTGCCTGTCAGGGGTGCTCTCGGATACGCCTCACGTGCTCTTTCAAGGAAGGAAGATCCTGTACGACAACGTTCCACACAATGTCGAGTTTGACGTTGAAATAGCCGTGAATCAGCTTGTCGCGGGTTCCAGCGATATCGCGCCACGGGACCAAGGTTTCGCGCGCCTTCAGCTCGGCGTCACAGAGGCCGGGCCTCCGCAAGAATCCGCGCCCTGAGCTTGGGATGGAGTTCCTCCTCAGTACACAGGTCGACTTTCACGCCAAGCGCTTCTTGTAGGTCGAGTTGCAGGCCGACGTACTGGAAAAGTGAAATTCCCGGACGCATATCAATCAGCAAATCAACGTCGCTGCCTTCCCGGTCTACCCCTTTCGCAACAGAGCCGAACACGCGCAGATTGCTCGCGCCGCGACCGGCCGCAATAGCGAGAATTCTTTCCCGGTGAACGGCAAGTGCTTCTGAAGGGCGCATGACTGCAATTTTCGCAGGTTTCAGCCTGCATGTAGAACAACAACAAAGGTGCCGGATTTCGGGTGTGCTGCGCCCGACCGCCCATCGAGAATTGGGCCTGGATTCAGTAGATAGGCGCGACTTGAACCGTCCCGGCCGCCTCACCGAAACCGATCGTCGCATAGCCCGTTTTACGTCCCGTTTTACGTCCCGTCGAAATGCTTGTTGAACCCACCCCACACAGCGTCGTAATTCGCCTGCCGCTGGACGGCTTCCATGGCAAAGCGGGTCGGGCGGAATACATGGCGCGACTCGAACATGAAAGCGAGCGACTTGTCGATCTTGTGCGGCTTGAGTTCCGCCTTGGATGCGTTCTCGAACGTCGTCACGTCCGGACCGTGCGCCGTCATGCAGTTGTGCAGCGACACGCCGCCGGGCAGGAAGCCTTCGGCCTTCGCGTCGTAGACACCATGCACCAGCCCCATCAGCTCGCTCATGAAATTACGATGGAACCAGGGCGGGCGAAAGGAGTCCTCCGCCACCATCCAGCGCGGCGGGAAGATGACGAAATCGACGTTCGCCACGCCCGCCTGGCCCGAGGGCGATGTCATGACCGTGAAGATCGACGGATCGCAGTGGTCGAAGCTCACGGTGTTGATCGTCATGAAGCGCGCGAGGTCGTACTTGTACGCGGTGAGATTGCCATGCCAGGCAACCGTGTCGAGGGGCGAGTGCGCCCACTCTGCCGACCACATCCCGCCCATGAACTTGCTCACCACTTCGACCTTGCCCGGCTTGTCCTCCCACGCAGCGACCGGCGCAAGGAAATCACGCGCATTCGCGAGACCGTTCGATCCGATCGGCCCGAGTTCCGGCAAGCGGAACTGCGCGCCGTAGTTCTCGCAGACGTAGCCGCGGGCAGTGTCAGAGGCCAGCTCGATCTTGAATTTCATCCCGCGTGGAATCACGCAGATTTCACCCGGCGCGACCGCGAGGCGACCGGTCTCGGCAAACACGTGCAGAGCGCCCTGCTGCGGCACCAGCATCATCTCGCCATCGGCGTTGACGAAGTAACGATCGGTCATCGAGCGGTTGGCGCGGTAGATGTGTATCGCGATGCCCATCTGCGAAGCCGGGTCGCCCGAACCGGCGAGTGTGGTGAGGCTGTCGACGAAATCCGCCGGCGCTTCCCCGATCGGCAACGGGTCCCAGCGCAGACGATTGGGCGGTGTTTCAACCTCGGTGAACGGCCCGGAACGCAGCAGGCCGCCGTCGATCGGGCGGAACGGCGCGTGCATCGCAGAGGGGCGAATCTTGTACAGCCACGTGCGCTGGTTCTCGGCGCGTGGTGCGGTAAAGGCCGTGCCCGAAATCACCTCGGCATACAGGCCATGCGGCACGCGCTGCGGCGAATTCCGGCCCACTGGCAGCGCACCGGCGACCGACTCGGTCGCGAACTCGTTGCCAAAGCCGCTCTGGTACTGAAGCGTGGTCTGGATGCTGCCGTCCTGTATCGAACCCATGGCACTCCTCGCGGAAAAATGCGAAACGAACCCTATCTCAGACCTTGTAGTAGTCCCGGTACCACTCCACGAAACGAGCGATGCCGGTCTCCACGGGCGTCGACGGGGCAAAGCCTGTGGCGGCCTCGAGCGCGGAAATATCCGCTGCCGTGATGGGCACATCCCCCGCCTGCATCGGCAGCAGGTCGAGCACGGCCTTCCTGCCCAGCGACTGCTCGAGCAATTCGATAAAGCGCAGCAGCGGCACGGGCCGGTTATTGCCGATGTTGTAAATGCGGTAAGGCGCGCTGCTGCTGGCGGGCGAAGGCGCGCGTGGATTCCAATCCGGATCGGGCGCGGCCGGATGGTCGATGGTGCGGACCACGCCTTCTACGATATCGTCGATATACGTGAAGTCGCGAACCATCTCGCCGCGGTTGAACACCGGGATCGCTTCGCCAGCGAGGATTCCGCGGGCGAACTTGAAATACGCCATGTCGGGGCGACCCCAGGGACCGTAGACGGTGAAAAAACGCAGCCCCGTGCAGGGTAAGCGATACAGGTGGGCGTAACTGTGCGCCATCAACTCGTTGGCTTTCTTGGTTGCCGCGTAGAGGGACACCGGGTGGTCGACGTTGTCGTTCTCGGCGAAAGGGGTGCGCACGCTCGCGCCGTAGACCGAGCTGGACGAAGCAAACACAAGGTGCCCGATCTTCGCGTGGCGGCAGCCCTCCAGCACATTCAGGAACCCTACCAGGTTGGCGTCGGCGTACGCATGGGGATGGTCGATCGAATAGCGCACGCCGGCCTGCGCCGCCAGATGCGCCACCGCGTCGAAGCGCTGACCGGCAAACAGTGCGGCCACCTGTTCGCGCGATGCAACGTCGATCTTTGCGAACCTGAACCGCGAGTGCGCGCTGGTGCGCTCGAGGCGCGCCTGCTTCAGGCCCACGTCGTAGTAGTCGTTCAGGCTATCGATGCCAACGACAGTGTCGCCGCGTTCGAGCAGCGCGGTGCATAAAGCTGCGCCGATGAACCCGGCGGCGCCGGTGACTAGCACATTCATGTTTCAGTCCTGGGGAAAAAGCGAGCGTAAATGCGTCGCCGCCTGAACCAGTTCGCGGCGAGTTCCGGCCAGGGGCCGAAGATTGACTCCGGCCGCCCGCATCAGCCATACTTATCACATTCAGAATCTGGAAACGACATGAACTTTGATCGACCCATTTTCCTTCGCAAGGTCGCCCAGGTTGCCGCGGTATGGTGCATGGCGGGTCTGCCGCTGCTCGCCCAAGGCGCGGACATGCCGACGAAGACGGGAAACGAGATCGGAATCGGCCTGTCCAGCTACAAGTACACAGAGCCCGGCATCGCTTCATTCAAGGCGAACAAGATCGGGTTCGATTACTCGGGTACGTATGCCCTCGATGCCGAATGGCCGAACCGCAACAAAGGCTGGTTCGTGCGCGGCGACCTGCATTTTGCTACCGGAAAAGGGGATTACAGCAGCCCGATCAGCGGCTCGCTGAACAATCGCCCGGACTGGTATTACGAAGCCAAAGGGCTGATCGGCAAGGACTTTCACTTTGACGGGTATACGCTGTCGCCCTACGCGGGTCTGGGCTACCGCTATTTGTACAACGATGCTCGCGGCGCAACCAGCTTGTTCGTCTCCGGGTACCGCAGGCAAAGCAACTACTTCACGCTCCCAGTTGGCTTGACCCACAAAATGGCGCTGGCCAATCAGTCGCAACTGGTCAGTACGGTGGAGTTCAGTTATCTGCTTCGCGGGCGTCAGGAGTCCAGGCTCTCGGACGTCAATCCCGTGCTTCAGGATGTCACAAACAGGCAGCGTAGCGGCTATGGCTTGCGTTTGGGTACGATGGTGCAGTTTTCCACGTGGTCCGTGGGGCCGTCCGTGATGGTTTGGCGCATCAAGGACTCGGATCGCACCGCTGCGGGGCTCTTCGAGCCGCGCAATAGCACGACTGAAGTCGGAATCAAGGCCGCTTACAGTTTTTGAGAGAAGATCTGGTTTCTAGTCCAGATGGCCCGATGGCTTTTGAGCCCGATGACCAGGGTGAACGCGCCCTGAGCAAATTCTCGTGTTGTGACAGGACCGTAGTTTGCAAAGCCGGACATTCCGCGGCGAATCTGCTACAACGGTTCGTAAGGCGACGCGATAGGGCGGATGCAGCGTGGACTTGTCGAAGGTATTGGTCAGGCCCATAGGGGC
>CANKMT010000166.1 GCA_947482825.1 Betaproteobacteria bacterium
CCGTCGCTGACTGGCAACTTGTCCGAATCGCCATGACCGATCAGATCGGGAGCGATCACGCGGCCCAGGGCGGCCAGAGGTGGAATCACGTCGCGCCACAGGTAGCTCAATGTAGGGTTGCCGTGCAGCAGCACGATGGGGGCGCCCTGGCCCATCTCCACATGCGCAAGACGATGGCCCTTGACGGTGGTGAACTGCTTGGCGGGGATGGGCGTGGCGGTGCTCATGCGATGGCGCTTCTGATCAGGCGGAAGGTGGTGGCAATGGACCGCAGGTGTTCGGCGTCCGGCAAACGGCGGCGGCTGGACACGCGGATGCCCTCGTTCAACAGCATCAGCATGGCGGCCGGTTCTTCGGCTTGTGCCGGCGTCGCGCCAGCGTCCTGCAGACAGGCCTGAAAGACACGCTGCATGTCACTCAAGTGACGACTGGCGCGCGAGGAAAGGTCATCGTCGACACCGGCCATCTCGAGCACGGTGTTCACCAGCATGCAGCCCCAATGCCCTCGGTCGGCAGCGGCGCCACCCGCGTCGATGAAGTTGCGTTCGAAGAAGCTTTGAAGGGCATCGACCGGCGGCGTCTCGGCGCGGGCACGTTGCAGCAGTTCCAGCGTGCGCGCTGAAAAAAAATCGAGACACTCGATGAAGAGGCTGCGCTTGTCGGTGAAAGCCGCGTAGAAGCTGCTGCGGCCTATGCCCATGGTCGCCAGCAGATCGGCCAGCGAAGTGGCCTGGTAGCCCTGGTGCCAGAACAACGCCAGAGCTCTGTTGACGACTTTGGGTCTTTCGAACTCAACCGGGCGGGCCACGCTTGAATTATGGACCAATTGGTTTATAATGCAAGTCAGTTCAGCCAAGAAAGGAATCGCTCATGAACAAGCCCGTCTGCCTGATCCTCGGCGCCGGTGCCGGCATCGGCGGCAACGTGGCCAAGCGCTTTGCCCGCGAGGGCTACCACGCCTGCCTGGCCCGCCGCAGCGACAAGGCCGGGCTGGACAAGCTGGTGGGCGAGATCGAGGCCGAAGGCGGCTCGGCCACCGGCTTCATGCTCAATGCGGTGGAAGAAAACAGCATCGAGAAACTGGTCACCCACATCGAGGCCGAGGTCGGCCCGATCGGCGTGGCGCTGTTCAACCTGGGCGCGCAGATCGGCGACCGCGGCCTGGCCAGCACCACGCTAAAAGCATTCGAGATCGGCTGGCGCATGGCCACTTTCGGCCTGTTCCGCCTGGCTCAGGTGATGTTCCCCTACATGGAGCAGCGCGGCAAGGGGGTGCTGCTGGTCACGTCCGCCACCGCCGCGATGCGCGGCAATGCCGGCCAGCATTCGCATGCCGCGGCCATGGGTGGGCGGCGCATGCTGTGCCAGTCATTGAACGCACAGTTTGCGAGCAAGGGCATCCATGTGGCGCACATCGTCATCGACGGCGCAGTGGACGCCCCCGACACCTTGGGCAAGATGCTGGGCGCCGAGCGCTTCCAGGCGCTGCGCGAGAAGAAGGGCCTGGACAACGACGGCCTGCTGTTGCCCGCCGAGATGGCCAACACCTACTTCCACATCGCGCACCAGCACCGCTCGGCCTGGACCTTCGAGATGGACCTGCGCGCCCATTCAGACCTGGCCTGGTGGAACCATGCCAGCAACCCCGATCTTAAGTAGGACCACCCCGAGCAGCCGCTCTAACTGCCAGTCGATCCTGCGAATCAGAGGCCGCGTCGTGACCCACCCGTTTCTGTTCTCCGTCACCCATCATGTGGCGACCTTCAGCATCAATGCTGCGCCCTGGAATCTGATGAGTCTCGAGTACATCGATCAGCTGGAGCAGCAGCTACCCGCTGTTCTGGCCGATGAGGACATCCGGGCCATGGTTTTCACCGCGGAAGGCCTGGATCACTTTTCCGCGGGTATGAACTTGAAGCAGATCCCGGAGGGAACGCGCCGGGTTCCTGCGCGGCGAACCGCTCGTGCCCGTGGAAGCCGACGGCAGCGCCCAGCTGCTGCAGGAAAAAGGCAATGAGCACTCAAGTGTGCCGAGTGTGGCCAGCCGGTGTCGGTGTCGTTGCAGGCGACCGGCATGGCGGTGGGTGGGAGGATCAAGGACTGACCGTCAATCGCGAGTGAGGTGGGCTCATCGTTCGCGGCGGGCTCGCCTCGACACCGCACTCGGCACGTTGCGACGCTTCGCGTAAACTGTCACCCGGCGCGGCTAGCTTTGGCCGGCACTTCGTATTCGTGCCATGAGCGGTCATCGCCACGAAATGTGCTTCGGTTGAGTCGGGCAACTGGCGTGATAGGGTTTCGGGATGAGACGACGCGTCCTCTTTGCCTCTATGGCGGGCGCTGCCCTTTTGCTGGGTAGTGTGCGGGCGCAGCAGAAGGCGATGCCGGTGATCGGCGTCCTCAACGGCGGGTCGCCCGGCTCGTTTCGCCCGGTGGTGGCCGCGTTCCGCCAGGGACTGAGCGAAACCGGCTATGTCGAGGGACAAAACGCGGCTCAGATGCCGGAAGCGGCGGGGCCGTTCCATCACATCAAAAGTGCCAAGACCGGAAGTCACCGGACATGGCCGTGACCTCGAACCCGATCACTACGCGCCGATCCGCCAGTTCAGAGACGTGAGCGTTTAAAGACCGACAAGATCACTTCACCGTCCACCTTGACCTCATAGAAGAGATCGTAGTGCTCGCTTTGCTTCCCGTTTCTGATGTCGCGCACAAAACTATAATTGTTCGTGAGCACGTAATGCGGGATGTTTTCCGCCTCCGTCACACGCAACCGCCGGCGATCGCGAGACCTAAGAAGCCAGATATTCCCTGCAAGCGACAAATAATTAGCCTCTGCCACCTCGATTGACCCGTTCGTGTCGTGCGCCAGCACGTACTCCAATGCACCCCGCGTGCTCAGCCCCCAGTAGTCCAGTTCGTATCTAGCCTTCAGATTGGTACCGGCGAGAACGTTGAAATAGACATTCTGCAAGGGATGCGCGCGCCACATCCAGGCCGCTGTCGCGGCGAAGGAGATTGCCGTGACGGCGATGAGTGCCGGACGCCGAACTCGGGTAGCGATCGCACCGCTCCACAGCGCGTACCATCCCCTGAGGGCGACCAACATAAAGGCCGGGTAGATGAAATAGAGTTGCCGCCAACCATCATACAACACCGAGCCGAGCAGGATGACCGCCGCAACTGGCATCACGACCATGCCGAGAAACACTAGATCCTGCAGCTCCGCCTCGTTCTTCCATAGGCCTCGTCCGCTGGTGATGACCTGCCAACCGGTCACGGCCGTCCCGGCGACGAACAGCAGCAGGTAGAGCGGCGGCGTGGTGATCGAGACCCAGACGGGAATGTAATGCCAGGGAAGCGCCATGGCGCGAACGAAGGCGCCCATGTAGAGGATTTCGTAGTCGAATCTGAATCTCGACATGGCGAACAGCGCCTGCGCGAAATGGCCGAGAGGATCGGACCATAGCCACGGCCACAGGGCGACGACGAGCACAACCGTCGCCGCCAGATACATCGCCAGGGCCGAAAGGAACCGACGTGCCAGCACTTCGCCCTTTACCGTCCTGACGGCCAAAATCACGAGCGTAGCCGCGGGAATCGCGATCGCGGCAATGCGGATATCGATGGCGAACGCCGTCGCCAAAGCATGCAGGGCGGCGTTCCCGGCGCACGGCCGCAACACGAACGCGATCGCCGTGTTCAAGGCGATGGCGAAGGCCGCCATGAACACCGCGTCCTTCGAATTGTAGAACGAATCGGCGAACAGACGGGGAGTCAGCAGCAGGAATGCCACCGCCAGCAATGCGATCCGCCGATCCGCGAATCGCCGCAGCGCCAGACAATACGCCGCGTAGGCGCCGCCGAGGCAGACAAGGAACGTAAGAAGATGGCGAAAAAGAAAGATGTCTCGCGTGTCGGTAAGGCCGAGCAGGCCTTCGAGGACGACCGCGGGTGCCTCAAAGGCAACACCGTAATCCTTGTCTACATACTCGCTCAACGGATCCGGCAGCTCGTGATACTCGCCCGACCGAAACAGCCTGTTCATTGCAGGACGCACGAGCGAGGGAGCGAACTGTTCGATCACATACTTGACCGTTACGGCGCCGGTCTCCCGCTGTGCGTCTTCGTCGGCAGCGAAACCGTAGTCGCGATAGATCGCTACGCCGAGCGCCAGAAGAGCGGTAAAGCAAAGCACCACGGAGAGCCTGCTGGCGGTGTCTCGTGATCGACCCGTTAGCTGCCGCTGCAATTCGCGGTACACGCAAGGCAATTGAACCGCCATTCCCTAGATTAACCCTAACACTAGTGAGAATGTCCGCATGCGCCGTTTCCTGTGAATCCGCAGTATGCATCGCGATGATCTGAATAAGCCGACGCTCCCCAGCTAGGAGATGATTTTACCAAGTCAGAATGTACGGTAAACGAGTTGTAATGCGGACGAACTGACGAGACATTGGAGTTTTTTATAGGCGTTCGCGGAGTGTTTCGTAAGGAGCCTTTCCATTGAAGGCGCCATGGGGCCTGGAGAGATTGTAGAAGGGCATTTTCACGTTGGCGCTTGTGAGCCATTTCCGGCCTCTGCCCGAGCCCGCTAAGTCATTGGAAATGCTACAGCGCCATGAAGCGAAGCGGTCGGAGTTGGGGGTGAACTCTGCCAACGTGACAATGCCCTGCTC
>CANKMT010000167.1 GCA_947482825.1 Betaproteobacteria bacterium
CGGACAACTACGAGACGGCAGCGAAGAAGGAACTGGGGAAGGATTATCCCGATGCCAAGGGAGACGCCCGCAAAGTGCCGCTGGCGCTCTGGTATGCGAGCAATCCGGACGACATCGAAGCGTTCGAGAAACAGATGCGCCGCAAGACGCACTACGTCATCCAGCCGCAGCACCTCTGGAACAGCATCGCCAACATGGCCCGGCCCTGGAATGCGGGTTTGCAATGTCTGCGACCCGGAGGGGAGTATCGTTCATTTGAGGGAACGTCGGGCCTGATAACCATGTTGCATGGGGGGCTCAACGTTAAGGAGAGGTGATATGAACAACCCAGCAAAAAATACAATCTGCCTCTGGTGCAACCGCGACGCCGAGGAGGGGCCGTCGACGCGGTGATGGAGATGACAAAGATCGACATCGCCACAATTGAGGCAGCGCGCCGCTGTTGACGCGCGGCAGCAGTTTGGCCTCGTATAACGGGACCGCTCGCCTTGCGAAGAGAATTGCTCCCATGTATCTGATCGGATACAATGTGGCAAGTGAACACCTTTGAGCGATCCGAGGAATTCGATGCTTGGCTCTCCGGCCTGAAAGACAAAGTGGGCCGTGCCCGGATCATTTATCGTATCCGGTCGGCTGAGCACGGCAATTTTGGCGATTGTGAACCGGTTGGCGAAGGAGTCTCGGAAATGCGCGTCCACGTTGGGCCAGGCCATCGAGCCTATTTCACGCCCCGTGGGGAGGTGGTCTATTTGCTTCTCCTTGGCGGTGACAAGTCTTCGCAGAAGCGCGACATCAAACGTGCCATTGAGATGGCGCGGACTTTGGATAAGGAGTGAATCATGGCTAAATTTGCCCGCTTCGATGCTGCCGACTACCTAGATGATGAGGAGACCGTCGCGGAGTACATCACCGCCGCATTGGAAGATCCCAATCCCGATGTCTTTTTAACCGCCGTGCGTGATGTTGCTCGAGCCCGCGGCATGGCACAGCTCGCAAAAGATACCGGTCTTGGTCGCGAAAGCCTTTACAAGGCGCTGACGCCCGGCGCCAAGCCGCGCTACGACACCATGCTCAAACTGCTCCACGCTCTCGGCGTCAAGCTCTCGGCTTCCCCAGTCCATTCGTGAGCGACTTCCTGAAGGAACTCTCCGATGCGAAGTACACAGGCAACGCTGAAGTGCTGTCCAATTACAGCCAGCAATGGCCGGTTTGAAGTGCCCTGAGTTTTCAATTCTATCTAGACCATATTCGGATAATAAATCAATGGTTAATTCCGTGGATGTTAGTGGTATTTATTAAAAAGTTTTGAATTTATGAAAATTAACCCACCTTAATTTTCAAATAAATTGAGCCTGGCACCTTATTTTCTCGAGGTTTCCCAACTACGAACTTACCGCGAACCACACGCGAGGGTCGCGGGCCCGGTTTCGCGGCTACGTTAAGATTCCGGCGCTGGCGAGTTAGCCGCAGCAGATCTTCGATCCTCACATGTCAAGCATTTCCACAAACGCAGGGGGAGCAAATCATGGATCCGATCAGGCGCAATATATGCGGGCGCACAGGCCGGCCTGATTGGAGAAGCGATATCGACAAGCCGGCAAAAAATACCATCTGCCTTTGGTTCAATCGCAACTATCGAGGCGGTGCGCCGCGGTTGATTGGCTGCCTTGGGTACCGTCGATTGGAGACCTCAGATCGCCCCGCCCCGCCGCAGTTCCGCAATGCGCTCGCGCCCGATGCCCAGACCTTCGAGCACTTCGTCGGTGTGCTCGCCCAGGCCCGGTGGTGGCAGGAAACCTGAGCGGTTGTCTCCGTCATAGCGCACCGCCCGGTTCATTCCGCGCACCACGCCGCCGAAGTGCGCAGAGTTTGTCTCGTTGAAGACGTCGAGATGCTTCACCTGAGGGTCTTGTTCGAGTTCGCCGATGGAGCGCTCCGGCGCGAATGGAATGTCATATTGCTCCAGGCGGGCGATCCACTCGTCCCGGTCGCGCTCGCCGAAGATGGTGGAGAGCTCCCGGCCCAGCGCCTCGTAACTGTTAATACGCGCGACGCGGCCCGGATAGCGCTCCAGGATGTCCGGGCGCTCGATGGCCTTCGCGAGCTCGATCCAGAACCTGTCCGGCGACGAGAGTTGCAGCGCGATCCGCTTGCCGTCGCGGCACTTGAGCAGGAACGACTGAGACAACGAGGCGCGTCCGTAGTAAGCCTGCTCCTCGCCGTGTGCGAATAGATGGCTCAACGCGTCCACCGAAAGCCCCATGGTCGCCTCCAGCATGCTGACCTCCACCCTGCGGCCGGCACCGGTGCGGTGCCGCTCCTCGAGCGCTCCGAGGATGCCGATGCAGGCAAAGATGCCGGTGATCGCGTCCGAATGGTTCGGGCCCGGAATGCGCGGATCGTCCTCGCCGTGCAGCCGCGAGGTGAACCCCGAGATCGCCTGGCCGACCATGTCATAGGCGGGCCGCCCCGCATAAGGGCCGTCGCGACCGAAGCCGGTGATGCTGCAGTAGACCAGCCGCGGGTTGATCGCGTGCAGCGCGTCGTAGCCGATGCCGAGCTTCTCCGGGGCGCCGCTCCTCATGTTCACCAGCAGCACGTCGGCACTGCGCGCTAAAGCCTCTATGACATCTGATGCTCCTGGACGCGACAGGTCCAATGTCACGCTGCGCTTGTTGCGGTTGAACGCAGTGAATACCGGGCTCGGGCCTGTGCCTGAAAAGTTGCGGAACGGATCCCCGCCGGGCCGCTCCACCTTGACGACGTCGGCGCCCAACTCGGCGAGCAGCATCGCCGCGTAGGGGGCGGTGATGAAGGTGCCAAGTTCGACGACGCGTACGCCATCCAGAACTTTGACAGGCGGCGCGCTTTTTTCAGGGCTCATGTGAGGTCTTCTTCAGTCCGTGGAAGGGGCGCGTATTATCGCAGGCTGGAAGAGGAGGCACTTTGATGGACTCAATGACAGCGTCAATTGTGGGGTCAACTGCGGCACGGTTCCTCGCGCGGTTCATCATTACCGCGGGGCTGCTGGCAGCCAGCTGCGCGAGCTCCAGCAAACCCGGAATCGGCATCGCCAAACCCACCGGATTGAGCATAATCGGCAAGTGTGCGCTGTTCAAAAAATCCAAAACGTGACCAATTCGAAAATTCTATCTCCCTCCATACGCTCAGCTCGGGTTTGATTTGACTATCGGTTTCCCCGTTCCAGATCGATTAATATTCCGAGCGATTCAACAGGAAGAACACCATCATGACCAAACCACGCCTCTTTACCGCGCTCGCCGCTGCACTGTTCGCGCTTGCGGCGGCGGCCGCGCACGCCCAGATCGCCGCGCCGCGCACGCTCGCGGAACTCAAGGCCGAAATCCAGCAGCGCGCAGACCGCAAGGCATATCCGGTGTCGGAACTCGATGCAGCCGAGGTTCGCGAGGCGCTCGCGAACCTGCGTAGCCTGGACCGCGACGAATGGGCGGCGGCGTGGAGCGCGATCGGCGATCGTCGCCTCGCCCGGGGCAAGGCGACCGAGTCCTCCGATCGCAGCGGCGCGGCCGAGCATTACAAGTACGCTTTCGAGTACTACCTGTTCGCGCGCTTTCCGCTCGAGAACTCGCCCGGAAAAGTGCGGGCCTACGGCCGCACGCTGGAAGCGTTCGCCGCCTACGCGAAGCTGCAGGACCCGCCGATCGAGATCGTGCGCATACCGTTCGAAGGCAAGGAGATCGTCGGCTACCTCCGGCTTCCCAAGAACGTTCGTCCGGCGCCGGTCGTCGTCACCATCGGCGGGCTGGACGGACGCAAGGAAAACGCTTCATTCCGCCACGACGCCTATCTCGCTCAGGGCATCGCGTATTTTTCCTTCGACATGCCCGGCACCGGGCAGTCGACGATACGCCGGGTCGTGCCGGGCGCCGAACGCGAGTTTTCGCGCGTGCTCGACTACATCGCTGCGCGCCCCGAACTCGACGCGAAGCGCGTCGCAATCTATGGTCCTTCCTGGGGCGGCCACTTTGCCGCCCGCCTTGCCTTCACCGAGCGCGAGCGGATTCGCGGCGCAGTGGTGCAGGGCGGACCGGTCCATGAGTACTTCCAGCCCGAGTGGCAAAAAAAGGCAGTGGGAACGCGCGAGTATCTGTTCGAGCTGTTCGAGGCGCGCGCCGCGATCTACGGCGCCGGGACCCTGGATGAGTTTCTCGCCTACGGCCCGCAGATGTCGCTCAAGACGGCCGGCTGGCTGGAAAAGCCCTCGGCGCCGATGCTGGTCATCAATGGCATGAGGGACACCCAGGTTCCGGTCGAGGATGTGTTTCTATTGATGCGGGCGGGCTCGCCCAAGGATGTGTGGATCAATCCGCAGGGCGGGCACATGGGGCGTGGTGCTGCTCTATCCGATCAGAAGATATTCGAGACGGTAACGCTGCCCTGGGTGGTGCGCGCACTGAAGTGACCCGGCCCACCACCGGGCCAAAGACGGCTGGCGATGCGGCGATTCGGAGGGGGCAATGATACGCATCTGCAGGCGGGAGGATCTGGCCGCGATACTCACGATCATCAACGACGCGGCGCAGGTGTACAAGGGCGTGATTCCGGCCGATCGCTGGCATGAACCCTACATGCCGCTGGAGGAACTGGAG
>CANKMT010000168.1 GCA_947482825.1 Betaproteobacteria bacterium
GAGTTCGTCGCGCTGCACGCGAACACACCCGAGAAGCTGCTCATGCTCGTGATGCACGAGCTGCACCATGTGCTGCTCGGCCACACGACATTGTTCAAGCGGATCACCCCGGTGCAGAACTTCGTCTTCGACGCGGTCATCAACGGGATCGTGTGCCGGATGTTCCCCGGCGCCGACCACACGGCGTTCTTCACGGAGTTCTATTCCGCGGATGCGTTCCCCGAGTGCCTGCTGCGCCCGCCGGTGGGCTGGCCGGACGCAATCGTCATCGCGCCCGGCATCGCAGCCCTGCCCTCGCCGGCCTGCCGGCTGGTGCACGAAGTCCACGTCGCGCTCTATTCCGCGACCGGCGCGAGCTACAAGGAGGTCTTCGACGCGCTGCCAAAGCTGCTGAAGGCGCAGGCGATCGAGGGCATCCCTTTGCTGGGAGGCCACGAGGGGGACGGCACGCCGGACGGCCAGCTCGAGCACCGCTCGCCGGTGCTGTTCGACATCGTGCGCGGCATCGTCGAGCAGTGGCCGCAGCCGCCGGACCCGATCAAGGGGCGGTCCCTGGCCGACGTGCTGGAGGCCTCCACCGTCAAGGCGAGCCACCCGCCGTCGAACCGCAGCATCCTGCGCGGCCTCATCCGCAAGGTGGCCGGCTCGCGCGGCGCGGGCGCCGTGCGCCGCGTGCGCGTGGACCTGACTGAAGCGCCGACCCCGATCCCGGGCCTGGGCCGCCGTTCCATGGTGCTGCGCGCGCTCGGCCACGAGCCCCTGCTGCACGCCGGGCAGGCCGCATGGCGCCGCACGGTGCGCTCGGGGGAGCGCGTGCACGTGTACCTCGACGTCTCCGGCAGCATGGCGGGCGTTTTGGGGCCGCTATACGGCGCGGTGCTCGACTGCGAGGAATTCGTGCACCCGACGGTGCACCTCTTTTCCACCGCGGTGGCCGACGTCAGCCTCGCCCAGCTTCGCCAGGGTGTGTGCGAGACCACCGGCGGCACCGACATCGCCTGCGTGGCCAGGCACATGGCCGCGCGCCGCGTGCGCCGCGCGCTGCTGGTCACCGACGGCTGGGTGGGCACGCCGCGCGGCCAGCACCACCGCACGCTCGAGGGCGCCAAGCTCGCCGTGGCCTTCCTCGGCACCAACACCAACTCGTCCGACCTCGGCGCCGTCGCCGACCACACTGCAACGCTTTTCATCGGAGCATGACCATGAGCCGCCTTTATCCCGCCGAATTCGTTTTTCCCGGCCACCCGGACAAGCTCTGCGACGCGATCGCGGATGCGCTGGTGCTGGAGGCGTGCATGCGCGAGCGCCGCGCCCTGGTGGGCGTGGAAGTCGCCGTGCACCGTAACCGGGTGTTCGTGACCGGGCGCATCGCCTGCGAAGATGCGATGAGCATCGACGTCGCAGCGACCGTGCGCGACGTCTACCGCTCGGCCGGGTACGGCGAGGGCTGGTACCCCTCTGCGGAGGACCTCGAGATCGAGTCCGCCCTGTGCCTGGGGCCGCTGGAGGACGGCGAGGCCGAGTTCCGCGAGTTGTCGGACGACCAGGCGATCTGCGTGGGCTACGCCAACGACCTTCCGCAGACCAACCACCTGCCGGTGGAGCATTGGCTGGCAGGCCGGCTGGCGCGGCGGCTGCATGCGTTGCGCCTCGAGGCGCCCTCTTTGTGCCTCGGCCCGGACGGCAAGGTGCTGGTAGTCGTGAAGGAATGCGGGGTGCGGGAAGACGGCGCGTCCTGGTCGCTCGACGCTTTCAGCTGTTCGCTCCAGCAGCGGGTCGTTGCCGACGACGTAGCGCTGCACCGCGCGGTGCGGTTGGCTGTGTTGGAAGAACTGCAGCGGCTCTCCCTGGTGTTGCCGGGGCTCTCCCCTGTTCTGCCCGCGCAGCTGACCGTGAACGGCGCCGGCGCCTTCGAGGTCGGCGGCCCCGAAGGCGACAACGGGCTCTCGGGGAAAAAGCTCGTCATGGACGCCTACGGGCCGCGGGTGCCCATCGGCGGTGGCGCCTGGTCGGGGAAGGATTTCTTCAAGGCCGACCGGGCCGGCGGGATGCACGCGCGGCGGCTGGCGAAGTTCGTCGTGGAACTTGGGCTTGCGTCCGAGGCGCGCGTCACGCTGGGGTGGTTTCCCGGGGATCGCGAGGCGCGCGTGCTCGAGATTGCTGGGGCTGCGGGGGAAAGTGTTTCAGCGGAGCGGGTTGCGCGGTGCGTGGATTTGACGCTCGTCCATAGCGGCAATCACTTCCACGATGCCAATCTCGTCGAGGTGGCACGCTGGGGACATTTCGAATCGATTGATGCTCCCTGGGAACGGCTCCAGAGAGTTTGAGGAATCCCTCGTCTCGGCTCGCAAACGAAATGCACACTTCATTGCCCATCCGGCCCTGTAGCGGGAGAATGGCTTTCTCGCTATTCGCATAGCTCTGGACGCCGTTCACATGCCCCCTACGCTCATGATTTTCCTCGCATGAACGAATCGGCCTCGGCGACTGTTGAATTTACTCAGATCGGCATTGGGAAGCTGATCGGAGAGCACCTCTATCTACATATATCCGCGATAGTGGCCCTTCCTGCCAAGTCGCAAGAAGCGATAGCGCTCGCGGCGACTCAGATCGGGATACGCATTGAAGAACACTTCAATGTGGTCAAGCTTCATAAGCTGGGCGACGAGCTTTCTCTCCTCCACTACCCAGACTTCTTCGAAGACCCCTTCCCTGCCTTAGCGCAAAGCTGGCGCGTCTCTCTTTCGCGGAAATCGACTGCCTACCGGACGTACGAAGAATCCAGGAATTCGCCAATCCTGCATCGCAAAGAACTCCTGCTACCGCCAAGCGACCCGCGGATTCCGGAATACGCTTCACTGACCGAGACCGCGGAAAGCATCGGTCTTTTTGCAGATCCCAACCGCATTGGCTTTACGGAGTACTGGTACAGGTTGATCGCCGAACGCGGCTATGTACTGCAAGACAATCAATTCATTCCACTGGCGAACGCACCCGGCGAAGACTCGAATAATGTCCCTGATTCACAGTCCGAAATCCGCCGTCACCTGACCGCGCTAACCCGTTCCAATTTCTCCGCGCCCGTGCAAGCGCTGTCGCGCCATGGGTTGATCAACACCGAAACAACGTTCTTCGACTACGGCTGCGGAAAGGGGGACGACATACGCGGCCTCCTCGCAAACGGGATCGACGCGACCGGCTGGGATCCTCATTACGCACCGGACGCCGAGAAACGAAGTGCCGATGCGGTGAATATTGGCTTCGTCATCAACGTCATCGAAAACCTAACCGAACGCGTAGAGGCACTCAAAGGCGCCTACTCCCATACGCGAGGCGTTCTTTCCGTATCCGCAATGCTTTCGGGGAACAGCCCTCCTGAAGGGCGGCAGTACGGGGATGGCTACCTTTCTTCGCGCAACACATTCCAAAAGTACTTCACTCAGGCGCAACTCCGAGACTTCATCGAACACACGCTGGACGAAAGCGCTATCGCCGCCGGGCCCGGAGTGTTTTTCGTATTCCGCGACAAGGGGCTAGAACAGCGCTTTTTGTCCAAACGCTATGGACATAGGACTCAAACGGTATTGGCACGCGGATGGGTGCATGACCGCCCACCGCGGGAGCCGCGCATCGGGCCGCCACGTGAGCGCCGCCTTCGCGTCGACCGAGCCACTCAACTATTTGAGGAACACCGATCACTATTGGAGGCGCTCTGGCTCAGGTTCCAGGAACTTGGTCGCCCACCAGAGAAAGAGGAGCTTGACGATTCCCTTGTGAGCGAACTCGAGCTGAAAATTGGGTCAGTACCAAAAGCGCTCAAGATCATTCTTGGCCGCAAGGAAGAAACCGAAGTCCAGGCGGCTCGCGCCTCAAGAAGTTCTGATTTGCTCGTTTTATTCGCCCTGCAGCGATTTCAGAAACGTAAGCCTTACCGTCATCTTGAGCCAACTCTGCAAAAAGATATTCGGTATTTCTTCGGCAATTACCTGACCGCCCAGGAAAGCGCTAGTCAAGTCCTATTTGGCATCGGAAATCTTGAAGCGATCGATCGCGCGTGCCGAGAATCAGCGGAGAAAGGATACGGCTGGTTGGAAGAAGGGCAATCGCTACAGTTACACGCAAGCCTCCTGCAGCGGCTCCCCACCCTATTGCGCGTTTATGTCGAGTGCGCAACGGTTCTGTGCGGCGACATATCAGAATTCGACCTCATTAAGATTCACATCCGATCTGGCAAGATTTCCTTAATGAAATTTGAAGACTTCGAGAATTCGCCCCTGCCTCGCCTTCAGCAAAGGGTCAAAGTAAAGCTTCGAGAACTCGACATGGATGTCTTCACTTATGGCGGCCAATTTCCGCCTACTTTGCTCTATAGAAAGTCCAGATTCATCAATGAGGAATTCCCGTTCTACTCAGAGCAGCTTGAGTTCGACGAAACCCTAGATGCACTAGCTCTGCATGACCTAACCGGATACGGCCCATCCGAAGGCGAGTTCTTCCAAGTACTTGAAAGCTCTCGCTGGGCGGTTGACAGATTCAAGCTTGTGCGAAACGGACGAATTCCATCACTTGATGAGTTGTGCGGAAAGTATTTGTCGTATCGAC
>CANKMT010000169.1 GCA_947482825.1 Betaproteobacteria bacterium
GTTGCCGAAGGCGAACCTCGGGCAGGCGGTAGAGCGCTTCACGGAGATCTATGCTGCTGCCCCGGCGGAACTCTCGCGGACCTATCCGGGTGTGCGCGCGGCGCTGTCTGCGTTCACGGCACGCGGGATCCCTCTTGCGGTCTGCACCAACAAGGCGGAGGCCGTCTCGCGGAAAATGCTGGAGATTATGAATCTCTCCGCCTTTTTTGCATTGGTGATCGGCGGCGATACGCTTGCCGTCAGAAAGCCGGATCCGGAAATGATCCATGCCTGCGCGCGCGGACTCGGCGTCCCGCTCGACCGGCTCTGCTATGTCGGCGACAGCGAAACCGACGCCGCCACGGCGTCTGCGGCGCGGATTCGGTTCGTGCTGTTCACCAGAGGTTACCGAAAAGCGGCCATCCGGGACATTGCCCATGCGGAGCGCTTCGACAACTGGCTTGATCTGCCCACGCTGATCGCGCGTTTAGCGCGGTAACATCATGCTTGGAGGTGCATCCATGTCGACCATGACCATTCGCTTGCCCGAAGACAAGCATGCGCGCATCAAGCAACTGGCGCGAGCCCGCAAGATCAGCGTCAACAAACTGCTTGAGGAGCTGGCCACCGCCGCGCTGGCCGGGCACGATGCCGAACTGCGATTTCGCGCTCTGGCAGCGATGGGCAACCCCACCAAGGCATTGAAGATTCTGGACCGGCTCGACGCGAAGCGATAGAGAACCAATCGGAGAGGTGTGCGTGAAAACGACCGTCGAACTTTCCGATGCCCTGTTCCGGCGCGCGGGGTGGTCGATTCCGGTGTGCCTGATCGCGCTTCCAATGCGAAGCGCCTGAAGGGCTTCGGCCGTGACGCGCGCCGCAATCGCTGACACCGGTCCGCTGGCGTTGATCCGGCCCTGACGAATGATTTGCTGGCGCTGAAAATTGCTAGCGAATGAGGGTAAGGACCCGCCAGCCAAGCTCCTTTGCAAGTGACGAGAGCTTCGCGTCCGGGTCCACCGCCACCGGGTGCGTCACGCGCTCGAGCAACGGCCGGTCGTTGATCGAATCCGAGTAGAACCAGCTTTCGGAAAAATCGCCAAGGGATTGCCCGCGCGCGGCCAGCCACTCCAGGGTGCGCGTTGCCTTGCCCTCGCGGAAGCTCGGTGTGCCGGCCACCTTGCCGGTGAAGCGGCCGTTGCGCATTTCGGGCTCGGTGGCGATCAGGTGCTCGACGCCGAGCGCTTGCGCGATCGGCTCGGTAATGAAGCGGTTGGTGGCGGTGGCGATGACGACGAGGCCGTCGCGGTGGCTGTCCAGCAGCCGGCGCGCCGAGTCGGGGATGCGCGGGACGATCCACTCGCGGACATATTTCTCGCGCCAGGCGAGCAGCACCGGCATTTCGTGCGGCACGTAGAGCTGGAGGAAGTATTCGCAGAATTCCAGCGTACCGACGCTGCCCTCGCGGTAGCGGTGCACAATGTCGGCTTTCGCCGCTTCGCCTGCATCCTTGTCGAGCGCGCCCTCGGCGGCGAGAAAATTGAACCACTCGTCGTCGCTGTCCCCCGTCAACAACGTGTTGTCGAGGTCGAAAAGCGCAAGCCGGGTCAAGCCGCCGCGGCGATGCGCTTGATGCCCATCGCTTTGACGGTGTCGGCGATCGCCGCGACCGCGCCGTTCATGCCCTCGGGACCGAAGTGCCCCATGCAGCCGACGCGGAAGGTTTCCACCTGCGTAAGCTTGCCCGGATAGAGGATGTAGCCGCGCTGTTTCACTTCGTCGTAGAAGCGCTTGAAGTCGTAGGCCGGATCGGCGGGTGCGTGGAAAGTGACGATGATCGGCGCCTGCAGCGCGCGCGGCAGGAAGCTCTGGAAGCCGAGCGCCTGCATGCCGGAGATAAGCTGCTCGCAGTTCTTCGCATAGCGCGCACCGCGCGCGGGCTGGCCGCCTTCTTCCTCGAACTGGCGGATTGCCTCGTCCAGCGCCGCCACCACGTGGGTTGGCGGCGTGAAGCGCCATTGCGTCGTCTTGCCCATGTAGATCCACTGGCCGTACAGGTCCATCGCCAGCGAAGGCGAATTGCCTTCGCACTTCTCCAGCACCGGGCGGCGAATGAGGATGAAGCCCATGCCCGGAACGCCCTCGAGGCACTTGCCCGAGGCGCCGATGATCGCGTCGATCGGCTGCTTGCGCACGTCGATGTCGATCGCGCCGAAGGAACTCATCGCATCGACGATGAGCCCCTTGCCGTGCTTGGCCGCTACCCGGGCGACGTCTTCGAGCGGATTGAGGATCCCGGTCCCGGTCTCGCAATGCACCAGGGCGACGTGCGTGATGGAGGGGTCCGCGGCAAGCTTGCGGTCGATGTCTTCGGCGCGCACTTGCGCACTCTCGGCATAGTCCAGCGTGCTGTGGCGCCGGCCGATGGTCTTGCAAATCTTCGCGATGCGCTGGCAGTAGGCGCCGTTCACGGGCACCAGCACGTGGCCGTTTTTCGGCACCAAGGTACCGATTGCGGCTTCGACCGCAAAGGTTCCACTGCCCTGAAGAGGAACGCATTCATGCGTGTTTTCAGCATGAATGATCTTCACCAGGCTTTCGCGGATGCGGCCGGTAATGCGGTTGAAGTCAACATCCCAGGAACCCCAGTCGCGCAGCATTGCTTCCTTGGTCCTGCGCGAGGTGGTGAGCGGGCCGGGGGTAAGCAGAATCGGATCGTTCGTCATGAGGGCCTTCTCCAGCGTTGAGTGCGGCGCTCGGCCAGCCGGCCGATGCCAAGGTAGAGGATACAGACAACGAGCAAGGTTGCGGCAATTGGCACCGCCATTGCGGCGACGCCTGCTTCGAGTTCGTCTACTGGCACGATTGGCCGAACACCCTGAACGAACTCGCCAAGTACCGCGCCCCCAAGCGCAAGGCCGGCTTCATCTCTCGACCGCGGAAGGCCACGCCATCATGAACCTCTGCATGGCCGCCACCTACGACCCCGATCCGCGCGCGCCCCTCAGCTTCCGCATCCCCTTCAACGCCGAGACCGGCGAAGTGATCCCCGAGCGCTGGCGCCAATGGCGCCGGCACGATCCTGTTAATTTAGTTTCTTCTTACAAACAAAACCTGAAATCCCTGCGCGGCATCACCATCGACTGCGGCTGGCGCGACCAGTGCCACATCCACTACGGCTCGCGCATCCTCTCCCAGCGCCTCGCCGATGCCGGCATCGGCCACCGCTACGAGGAGTTCGACGACCACCACTCCGACATCGACTACCGGATGGATGTCAGCCTGCCGTTTCTCTACCGGGCCTTGCGCTAGATTTGGCTTAAGGCGATTCGCCTCAAATAATCAGTGATTTACGCGGAAGTGGTGTTTACAGCATCTGCTGAAAGTGTGTATTTAGATGAAAAAAATGGCTTTATTTCACTAAAAATGCTATTTTCAGCATATGCTGAAAGAGCTACAGATTAGCGGAAAAGAGCTGGAAGAGCGCGCAATTGAGCACATGCGCCATCTCCTGGCGCCTATGCCGTTGGCTGCGAAGAACCTGCAAGTCGAGGAGCAGCCACGAATGGGATCTCTGCGGCCCGACTTCTTGATCAACCTTGGGTCCGGAAGCGAGGGATGGACCCTTGTATGCGAAGTAAAGAGCGACGGTCAGCCGAGGAACGTTCGATACGCGGCGCTCCAGGTGCGGGATTGTATTGGCCGTGGACCGAAGGGCCAACGCATGTACCCAGTGGTCATCGCGCCCTACATTTCGCCGGCGTCGCAGGCGATCTGCAAGGAAATGGAAGTCGGCTATGCAGACCTTGCTGGCAACAGCCACCTCGCGTTTGGCGATATTTACATCGATCGTCAGGTCACCGAAAACCCGTTTCATCGGCGACGCGAGCAGCGGTCCTTGTTTTCTCCGAAGTCGGCGCGCGTGCTACGCGTCTTGCTGACCAATCCATTGCGGCCGTGGAAGGTAGAAGATCTGGCCCGGCGGGCGCGCGTCAGCTTTGGCCTGGTCAGCAACGTGAGAAAGATGCTCGTTGACCGGGAATTCGGCGCGGCGAAGCGCGGCGATATCCGGGTTAGCGTCCCATACCGGCTGCTGGAAGAGTGGCAATCGGCTTATGTTCCTGCCCGATCCGCACGCAAGCTCTATTACACTGCCTTGCACGGCCCAAAACTCCAGGCCGCGATTGAAGAAGCATTCGCGGTCAATGGATTTGCGAAGGCGCTGAATGAAAAACTTCCAAGCCTGTTGCTGTCTTCCTTCTCGGCGGCCAGGTGGCTTGCGCCGTACGCGCGCATATCCGGCGAATACTTCTATGCCGACGAAGACGGAGAGCAGGCGCTGGTCAGCCACCTGAAGCTTGAGCCTGTGTCCCGCGGCGAAAACGTGGTGCTGGATCGGCCTAAGGACGACGGGGTCTACCTGGAAAGCATCGAGCCCAAGAAGGGACTGCGCAGCACCGGTCTCATACAGACTTATCTCGAACTCCATGCAACCGGGGAGCGCGGGAGAGAAGCGGCGGTGCATTTCCGGGAGCTGGCGATCGATCCGGTATGGAAAGGCCTCGCGTGAGCGAGCCAGTGGTCGCGAAGA
>CANKMT010000170.1 GCA_947482825.1 Betaproteobacteria bacterium
AAATGGTCGGCAAGGAATATCTCGATCCGGAAGCTTCGCACTTGACCCATCGGCCAATCCCGACCTGTTTGCGTAACCATGCAATGATCAGCGAAGTCAATGCCGGCCGCGGCCCCATTCACATGGTGACCATGCCCGCCTTCCAGGATCCGCATCTGGAAGAGGTCGGCTGGGAAAACTTCCTCGGCATGACCGTCGGCCAGGCGGTTCTGTGGGCTGCCACCGATGTGGATCCCAAGAACGAGAATCCCGAGCTGACCACATCCGAACCCTACGTGATGGGCTCCCACGCGACCTGCTCGGGTGCCTGGTGCTCGGGTCCAGAGGATGTTTCCCCTCCCGAGTATTTCTGGGGCTACAACCGCATGACGACGATCGCAGGTCTGTTCGGCGCCGGTGACGCGGTCGGCGGCACGCCGCACGCCTTCTCATCCGGTTCGTTCACCGAAGGTCGTCTCGCCGCGAAGGCTGCCTGCAAATACATCGACGACGGAAAGGCCGAAGGCATTGTCGTATCCGATGAGCAGATCAACCGCCGCAAGAAAGAGATCTACAAGCCCCTGGAGCACTACAGGCTCTACCGCAATGCGGTCGTGGCGGGCGATGTCAACCCGCACTACATCAATCCCAAGCAGGGCCTGGACCGTCTGCAGAAGCTGATGGACGAGTATTGCGGCGGCGTGACCGTCAGCTACATGACCAACGAGAAGCTCCTGAAAATCGCTCTCAAGAAGCTCAGTATCATGGAGGAAGACCTTCAGAGCCTGGCCGCAAAGGATATTCACGAGTTGCTGCGTGCGTGGGAATTGATGCACCGTCATCGCGCTGCAGAGTGCGTAACGCAGCACACGCTGTTCCGCAAGGAAACCCGTTGGCCGGGTTACTACTACCGCGGCGACGCCATGAAGGTGGACGATGAAAACTGGCACGTGCTGACTGTTTCGCGTCGCGATCCAGAAACCGGCGAATACACCATGGAGAAGGCGCCTTGTTATCACCTGGTTGCGGACGACGAGTAGCAATATTCCCAGGCATAAGCTCGCGTTGGCTTTCTGTCTGGCGCGCAAGCGGCCAGCATGTCGTTTGTTGTGCGCCCGATAAAGCGGGTCTCTTCCGGTCGCCGGGAACCTCGCATGAACATTATTGAAAAAACCGATGAAGAGATTCTGGCTATAGCTGATCCCCTGTGGCGCGACCTCGTCAAATTTTCGAACGAAGGAAAATACGAGGAATTCGTAAAGAACTTTTCCAATGCCTTTTCGCTTGCCATGAATCCGGTTGTGTCGGGCCACCAGTTCGCAAACAGTGAATTGGCGAGAAGTCTGTCGGAAGACGTCGACTCGCTCGGCATTATCCGCCGGAGCGAACATGTGACGGTTCTTTACCGGCAGCGGAGCACTAAAAAGCAGGGCGAGTGGCTAGGCAGACTTGTCCTTGGCTATGAAAATGGAGCGGTCAAGATTTTTGGTGCATCCATCTTCTGAGAAGTCGTTCGGATTCGACATGAGCGAAACCATCCAGGACGGCAAATTTGTCGAGCTCACCTACAAGGTGACCGACAAGAAATCGGGGTACGTTCTCACCCGGGTCGAATTCCCGTTGGGCTATGTTCACGGACACAATGAAATTCTGGCCCCTTCCGTCCATAAGGCGCTGGAGGGCAAGTCCGTTGGCGACGTCATCGAAGTGCCGATCGATGGCAAGCAGATTTTCGGCCCCAGAGACGAGTCGCTGGTTTTTACCGATCACGTCGAGAACGTCCCCGAGGCGTATCGGCAAATCGGCACCTCCATCCTCATGGAAAGCGACAAGGGCCAGACCCGCAGCTTTCTGGTGACGCGGGTGGACGAAAAGACACTGACTGTCGATGGCAACAATCCGCTTTGCGGCAGAGAGGTCGTCTTTACGCTCGAGATACTGACCGTGCGCGACGCAACTGATGAAGAGACAAGAACGGGCGAGGCGATCATTGTGGGCGCGAATATCGACCCGTCACTGATGAGACCTGTTTGAGCAGCGGTGTAGAATGAGATCAGACAAATTTCGGCTTTGTTACTTACACTTGCAATACCGACTTCACGGAAAAAAGGTGACTTATGAGCGAGCAAAAACCCACTATCAAAGTTCCTGACGGCCAATCGCGTTTTTTGACAACACGTCAGATGGCGCCAAACGAAAAGGGGTTTGTTGGCTTCGAAACCATCTGGAAACCGTTCCAGAAGGAAGTCGAATACAAGACGCCGAAACAGCCGTAGGGGTCATACCTGTCCACCCTGTCGTCCAATTAGCAGGACATCAGCAATCTTAGGGTCGCCCGCGGTTACAGCTGCAGGGGGGCCCTTTTTTGTGTTTGAATAGCGCCTATCTCAATAGTTGCGATAGGTTCACATGGCCGACCGGCGCCTTCAGGTATTCCACGCGGTGGCGAAGCATCTTTCCTTCACCAAGGCCGCCGAAACGCTGTTCATGACCCAGCCGGCGGTCACTTTCCAGATCAAGCAGCTCGAAGAGCACCTAAACACGCGCCTCTTCGACCGTGCGCAGGGGCGTATTTTGCTCACGCCCGCGGGCCAGCTCGCGCTCGACTATGCCGAACGCATCCTCGCGCTGTCCGCCGAACTCGACACGCGCCTCAAGGAAATGAGCGGCCAGGCGGCGGGGCTGCTGCTCATCGGCGCGAGCATGACGGTTGGCGAATACGTGCTGCCGCAGCTTATCGGCAAGTTCAAGGCGCGGTTCCCGGCGGTGATGCCGAACCTGTTCGTCGGCAATTCCGAAGCGGTGCAGGAACGCGTCGCCGAGCGCACGCTGGACCTGGGCTTTATCGAAGGCGACTCGCACTTAACCTCGCTGCAAAGCGAAGTGTGTTGCGAGGATGAGCTGCAGGTGGTGTGCGCGCCCGCCCACCCGCTGGCGAAGGAAGCCTGCGCGCGGCCCGCGTCCTTGACTCAGCACGCCTACATCAGCCGCGAGGCCGGCTCGGGCACCCGCGCCGTCGTTGACCGCTACCTGCAACAGGCTGGTGTCGCACCGGAATTGATGAACGCGGTGGTCGAGCTCGGCAGCCCTGAGGCGATCAAGGGCCTGGTCGCCACCGGCCTGGGTTTTGCGATCATGTCGCGCGTCATCGCCGCCAAGGAGCTGCAGCTCGGGCAACTCGTCCAGGTGCCGCTCATGCCGCCGCTGATCCGCAATTTCTCCGTGGTGTACCCGAAGGAGCGCTTTCACTCGAATCTGGTGGCGGCGTTCCTGCAGTTCGCGAAGGAGCAGCTCGCGATCACCGCAACACTGCCCGCAGCGAACTCCACCACGAATAAGCGCGAGCGACTGGAACCGCCGCGCCACCGCTAACGCGCGGTGCGCCTGCCCGGCGTTACTTGAGACTTGTCTTTTTTGTCCAGCTCGCCGTAGTACGCTCGCAGGACTTCAAGTGCTTCTGGATAGGAGAATTCGAGGGGTGTATTTATCGTGACCCCATATTCCTATTGTTGTTAGCTCATTACGGAAAGCGTGGTCTGTCCGCTACTATTCACGCCCTATTATTTATCACATTCAGACCATCCAGTTTTCAACGTTGAATTCCCTGACACGCTTGAATTTGCTGACATTATTGGTGACCATGGTCGCCCCCAGGCAGCGCGCATGTGCGGCTATCATCAAGTCATTCGCTCCTATGAGCTGGCCCCGTCCTTTCAAATCCGCACGAATGTCGGCGTAGTGGCCGCGCGCGGCCAATCCAGCACCGCTACATGACGGGTCAACGCGTCAATGGCTTCCTGATTCGACTTTTTTCGCTTGGATAGCCGCACACCATAAAGCAACTCCGCGAGAGTCACGGCGGACATGCATTGTTGATCGAGCGGAACGGCTTGAATGTGGAATAGCAACGCTTGCGAAGCGCGGCGAACCACATATGAACAGGTAGCCACCAGCGCCTTGAACGAGGTGTCTGCAGGCAGGGTGGACAGAAAGTAGCGGGTTGGCTCGGCCTCGCCTTTGGGCCACTCGATAAGCAGCCACTCCTCTTGGCGGGGGCGGTTGGCGTGCGCCGCGCGCACACGCACCCGCGCGAAGCGCGATCTGAGCTGTGCGTTGGTGCCTTTGCGCCAAGTGAGCGTGCGATAGCTGCTTCGCGGCAACGATTGGGCCAGATCACGTACGCTGATCGGGCGGTGGGTTGCATCACGCACTACCCGAGTGCGGGGCCGGCCACGACCCGGCTTAACCGGCGCGGGGGCCGGTGGATGTTTATCCCACCACACCGCAGTCGTCGGGCGTATCCCCACCGCGTAGACCAGCTCGCGCGCACTCAACCAATCTCGCAGGGCGGCTTCATCGCCGTAACCGGCATCGATGAGCACCGTGCCGCGCGGGATGCCGGCGGCCAGCGCCGCCTCGATCTGCGTGCGGGCAATCGCGCCCTTGGTCGCAAACGCGATCTGCTTGGGCACGCCCGCGCGTTCACGCCGCGCTTTATCCTCGGCCCACTCCTCTGGCAGATACAGCCGGTAGGAAAGCGGCAAGCTGCCCGTCTCGGTAGCCAGCGACAAGCTCACCG
>CANKMT010000171.1 GCA_947482825.1 Betaproteobacteria bacterium
CGCATTCCAGAAACGCAACCATCAGGAGATTTTGCATGTCCCGCATTCGCTCACGCCGTCAATTCATCACCGCCGCCGGCGGACTCGCACTTGCCGCCGCCGGTTTGCCTGCGCTCGCGCAAGCCCCCGTGCACAGCCGCCTGGTGCACTTGCTGAACGGCTTTCCCCCGGGCGGTTCGGCCGACGTGGTGTCGCGCCTGATCGCCGAACGCCTGCGCGGCACTTACGCCACCAATATCATTGTCGAGAACAAGCCGGGTGGCGGCGGCCGCACCGTGCTCGAACAGGCGCGCACCGCCGATGCGGACGGCACAACCATGGTCCTGACGCCGACTGCGATGCTGACGAT
Source organism: Betaproteobacteria bacterium (assembly GCA_947482825.1). GTDB lineage: Bacteria > Pseudomonadota > Gammaproteobacteria > Burkholderiales > SG8-39 > SZAS-79. The sequence continues at coordinate 350 of CANKMT010000171.1, forward strand.
TTTCCCGCACGTGTACAAGAAACTCGGCTACGACACCTTTCGCGACTTCACCGCTGTGGGCAGCGCAGCGACCTTCGTAACAGCCATCACCGCCGGGCCCGGCCTGCCGGCCAATATCAAAACGGTGCAGGAATGGCTGACCTGGGCGAAACAGAATCCTGCCAGCGCCGCCTATGGCTCGCCCGGCTCCGGCACCTCGCTACATTTTGTCGGCACCATGCTGGCACGCATCAGCAACCTCAACCTCAACCACATCCCGTACAAGGGCGCGGCGCCAATGGTGCAAGACCTGCTGGGCGGCCAGGTTCCGGTCGGCATGGTGCCGATAGGCGACGCGGTGCAACACGCCCGCAGCGGCAAGCTGCGCGTACTGGCAACCACGGGCACGCAGCGCTCGCGCTTTTTGCCCGATACGCCGACGACGCGCGAGGCCGGGTTTCCGGACGTTGTCGCCGAGGACTACTTCGCGCTGTTCGTGCCGTCCAAGACGCCGGCCGACATGGTCGAGAAACTCGGCGCCGCGCTGCGCGAAGCGCTCAAAAACACCGAGGTGCGCGACCGCATGGCCCAGGTTGGCGTGGACCTCAAATCGACCACCCCGGCGGAAATGGCCGACATCATCAAATCGCAGTTTGCTTCCTGGGCGCCGATAGTCAAGGCTTCGGGCTTCAGCGCCGAAGAGTAAGCCGGCATGATCGCAACGCACGACCATTCGATCTGGAGTTATTGCTACGCCCGCGGCCGCGTTCCCACCGACATGATGGGCGGCTGCCCGGTATGCAGCAATCAGGGCATGACCGACATTCCCATGCTGTACTCGATCATCGCCTCCGCGCCGGCGGCGGCCGAGCGCCGTTTAATCCTGGTGGACTGCGGATTCAAAAGCGGCAACTCCATGACCGGAAAGCGCTTCCAGAACATCGAAATGCCGGATACGGTACTGGCCAAGACCGGCTTCAGGCCCGAAGACGTGGACACACTGGTGCTGACGCACCTGCACTTCGACCACGCCGGCAATTTTGATGCCTTTCCCAACGCGCGCATTTACGTGCAACGCCGCGAGTACGAGCGCTGGCAGGAAGTGCTGGCGGGCAGCCCCGACTTGTCCGTGGGCAAACAACACTGGGCACTATCGTCCATGGATGCCGAAGTCATGCAGCGCTTTGGCGCGGCCGTGAGCGACGGCCGTGCGGTGCTGCTCGATGGCGACACCGAAATTGCACCCGGCGTGCATTGCCGCCTTGCCGCCGACACCCACACCTTCGGTTCGCAATGGGTCGAGGTTGAGACCCGATCGGGCCCCTATGTCATCGCCGGCGACTGCGTCTACTGGTATGCGAACATCGAGCGTATGTGGCCACCGGGCTATGTGCAGGGTAACACCTGGAATCTCGTCGCCACCTACGACAAACTGAAAGCCCTGGTCGGTGCCGACCAGCTCGAGCGCATTGTGCCCGGGCACGACATGCGCGTGTTCACGCGCCACCGCAACTGGCTGACCGGGCTCAACCCGGTGGCCGAGGTGCATCTGGCGGCGGGCGAGGCTTCGCGCGCCACCTGAACGGCTTCAGCGTTTTGTGCCGCGCTTGCCCGGCTTGCGCGACACCACGGCGGCGGTCTGCGCCGCATCTTCCGGCTGCTCTATGGCAATCAGCAATCCGGTCAGCAGGCTTCCCAGTTGCTCGCGCTCGGCGCGCGTCATGCCGCCCAGCAGCGCGGCCGCGGCCTCGAAGTGGCGCGCGATGGCCTTGTCGGCGAGTGCGCGGCCGGCCGGCGTCAGCTTGACGATGACGCCGCGCCTGTCGTTGGGGTCGGCGAGGCGTTGCACCAGGCCTTGCTCCTCGACGCGGTCGATGCGGTTGGTCCGCGCTTAACCTGCGGAAGGCCGGGCCTCGAGCCGGTCTACTCAGGCTTTGCGCCCGAGGCCTTCACCACCACCGCAAACTTTGCAATGTCGGCGGCAAGAGCCTTTGCAAACGCATCCGGTGTGGTTCCAAGCGTTGTGGCACCGAGATCCTCGAGTCGCTTGCGAACCCCCGGTTCCTGCAGCGAAGCATTGATCACCTGGTTCAACCTGGCGACAACCTCGTGCGGTGTTGCAGCCGCCACGAACACTCCATACCAAGGATCTACCTGCAAACGCGGATACCCGGCCTCCGATACGGTCGGCACACCCGGCAACTGCGCTGAGCGCTGTGCGGTCGTCACCGCGAGCGGGCGCAGCATCCCGGACTTCACGTGATTGGTGGCCGCAGGCATGTTCACGAAAGAGAAGTGGATCCGACCACCGATGAGGTCAAGGACGTTCGGACCGTCGCCCCGGTAGGCAATGTGGTTTGCGTCAAGGGGGCCCTCGAGCTTCAGCATTTCCCCGGTGAGGTGGCCGCTTGAACCGACGCCCGCTGAGCCGAAGCTCATTGGGCGCTTCTTTTCCACCAGGTCGCGCATTGCTTTGATGTCGGACGCAGAAGGGACGACCAGCAGCAGGGGAACGGAGGCCACCATGCTGACGGCTTGGAAATCCTTCACCGGGTCATAAGCCAGGCTCGGGTACAGGCTGGGGTTGATCGCGTGGGAACCATTGGTCGCCAGCAGCAGGGTCAAGCCATCGGCCGGCGCCCGCGCGACTGCTGCTGAACCTACGCCACCACCGGCGCCAGGCTGATTGACGACAACGACTTGCTGGCCCAGTTTTGCGGCCATGGGATCAGCCAGGGTGCGCGCGATGATGTCCGTCGAGCCTCCGGCGGCGTACGGGACGATAAACTTGAGCGGTCCCGACGGGAACGCCTGAGCACGCAACTCGGGTCCGGCCGACATCAGGGCCAATGCAAGGATGAGCTGTGCTGCCCCAACACATTTGTCTACGAACGGCTTCATGATCGCTCCAGAGTTTCGCAAATTCGGCGCCTGCATGATTGCGCTTTAGAGTTCTATTTGCAACACTGCATTCACACTGCCTGTGTACTCAAGGACGCCTCCATGCCAGCCACCGATCTCTATCACGCCTATGGATGGAAAGCCCGGATCGGGCTGATCGTACCCTCAACCAACACGGTGAATGAGCCGGAGTTCTGGCGGCTCGCGCCGCCCGGGGTGACCATCCATACCAGCCGCGTGCTGCTGCTCGGTCAGACTACGGCGGAGTCGTATATCAAGATGGGCGAGGCCCTTGATCGCGCTGCTGAAGAGCTCGCCACTGCCGAGGTGGATATCATCGCGTACGGATGCACGTCTGGATCGATCATCTGCCCGCTGCCGCAGGTCCTCAAGCAGATGAGCGACAAAACAGGCACGCCGGCCATCGCTGCGGCCGGTTCGGTGGTCGCCGCTCTCCGTGCATTCGGGATCAAACGGCTGGCGCTGGGCACCCCGTACGTTGATTTCGTCAACCAAGCCGAGAAAAAGTTTCTGGAGGACTACGGCTTCGAGGTCACGTCGATGTACGGAATGGAACTCGGCAAGGACCAGCCCGAACGACGTTCGATCAACCGCGTGCCCCCAGAGGCACTTTTCCAGCTCGCCCGGCGAATCGACAGGCCGGAAGCGCAGGCGATCTTCATTTCGTGCACAGCGCTTTCGTCTCTGGATGTGGTGGCTGAAATCGAGCGCGAATTCAACAAGCCCGTGATTGTGAGCAACCTCGCGTGCTTCTGGTCGTGCTTGCGCATGCTCGGGCTCCGCACGCCCATTCATGGCTATGGGCGACTTCTTGAAGAAAAGCTCGAGCCGATCACTGCGAGGTCGTTCGACATGATCGCCCCTGCGGGCATGAGCGCCTAGGACACTTCGAGAGCAGCGACAGTTTGAAACCCGGGACAGACCCGGGTCTGTCCCGGGTTTTGGTTAAAGCGCCTGCGGCGAGCGGATCAGCGGTGCGTGCGGCGATCGTGCCGGGTCCTGCGAAGAGCGAACCTGCAGACGAACATGCGCACGGCGCACCGGAGCGGATGAGCTGGGCGTGCCTGCTCAAGCGCGTGTTCGAGTTCGACCTCGAACACTGCCCGCAGTGTGGCGGCGAATTCAGGATCATCGCCGCCATCGAGGAGCCGGCGGTCATTGGAATCGTCATCGAGAGCGGGGAAACTTCGCCACTGACCGCGTGATTGAACGCTTTTCGGGACGGCGATACCC
>CANKMT010000172.1 GCA_947482825.1 Betaproteobacteria bacterium
AAGATGCGAACCATCGCAGACATCGCTGCGCTGGAAAAGATTGATGTAACGCAGGCCCGGCGCTTGCTTCGATTGACGCTGCTGGCCCCAGCGGTTGTGAACAATCTGCTCGCCAATCCCGATGTGGTGATCAATCTGGAGAGCGTGCTGCGCCGGGTGATGCCGCTGGATTGGCAGGCGCAGGGGGCGGTGTTTGCGGGGCGATAGTTATCGCATCGCGTGAGGAATTCGGCAGTTACGGCTGGCGCGGCCATTGTCGGGGCCTCTTCCAGATTCCAGCGGCGGCCTAAATTGGAAATTCTCCACCCACAGGCTGGTCTGTCATCAAAGACGCGTTTAAGCAAACGAAATGAGGGCTGGGCGTCGCGCTGTTCAGTGCGCTGCTGCTTTCTCGCACTCCGCTTCAGGCGGCTGCGTCTGGTGGCAGGACGCGACGAGCCATTCCAAGAAGGCGCTCACTTCCAAGCGCGCTGCGCTCTGCAGGGACCATACAGCGAAATAGGCGCAGGGCGAACGGATCTCGATGTTCCAGAGCTTGACTAGGCGGCCCGAGGCTATGTCGCTCTCGACCAGAACGTTGCGCGCCAGCGCGACACCCTGAGCGTTCACGACTGCGTCGAGCAGGATGCTCGCGTCGCCGAACAGGGGGCCAGAGCCGGGCTCCTCCCAATGTAGGCCTGCGGCCTCGAACCAAGGCTTCCACGGCTCGTGCGGCAGTCTCAGCAGCAACACTTGCTTCAGCGCCTCCGGGGTGTCAAGCTGCCCCATCTTTTCCAAGTAAGCGGGAGAGCATACTGGGAAAAGCTCGACGTCCATAAGCCTCACCGACTGGAAGCCCGACCAGTCTTCCTTCCTGCCGTAACGGATGACTACGTCGGCCTCACCCGTGACCAGACCGCCCCCCTTCTTTCTAGGCGCGGGCTTCGTCGCGATTATCTCGAGGTCGATGTCGGAATGCTCGCGATAGAAACCACCCAGTCGCGGGACGAGCCAGTTGTGCGCGGTCGACGGGCCCACGTTGATGGTGACGACGCGGTGGGCTTCCGTCAAGCGCTTCGAAGCCTGCTGCAGCGTGGACAGCGCTTCTAGCACAGCGCTCAGGAAATACTTGCCCCGGGGGGTCAGAGTCACGGCACCGCCGCCCCGGGCGAACAGTTGCTCGCAGAAATGCCGCTCCAGCACCTTGATACGGTGGCTGACCGCGCCGTGCGTGACACACAGTTCGTCGGCGGCGCGGGCAAAACTTTGCAGCCGCGCGACGGCCTCGAAGGCGGCAAGCGCGTGCAGCGGAGGCAGCTTCTTGAAGTGGATCGCAGGCATGAAAACCATTCACCGCGCCGGTGAAAATGTTTCGCGCCGGGGTGAGGCGCCGAGCCCATATTATACGGGTTATGTGAGCCACGCGGCTCGCGAGCAGGCGCTCCATAGTCTATATGGAATCAAAAGGTTATTTGATGCCCAAAGAAGCTACCGACGCGACGCCATGAACGACAACCAACTCCCTTACATGAGCATCACCGAGCAGGCGGCCCTGATCAGGGCGAAGCAGATTTCGCCCCTCGACCTAGTCGATCTGTATCTCAAACGTATCGAGAAGTGGGACAGCGTATTGCATGCTTGGATCACGGTGTGCGCCGACAGAGCGCGCCGGCAGGCGAAACAGGCCGAAGCCGAGATCATGAAAGGACGCTACCGCGGACCACTCCACGGCATTCCCTACGGGGTCAAGGACCAGATCACGACAGGTGACGTGCCCACCACGATGGCTTCGATCATTCAGCCCGATTTTGGCGAAGGCATGACCGCGACCGTGGTGCGCAAGCTCGAGGATGCGGGCGCGATCCTGATCGGAAAGAACAACCTCCACGAGTTCGGCAAGGGCAGCTCGGTCAAATTCCACTACGGCGAGCCGAAGAATCCGTGGAATCCTGCCTACGAGCCGTCTCACTCTTCGACGGGTTCGGGGGTGAGTATCGCAGCGGGTCTGGCATCGGCCTCGCTCGGAGAGGACACGGGCGGCTCCATACGCGGCCCCGCTTGGGCAAACGGCGTCGTCGGGACCCGTCCGACGTTCGGGCGCGTCAGCCGCTACGGCGGCATCATGTACGCGTGGACGCAGGACACCATCGGCCCGCTCACCCGTACCGTCGCAGACAACGCCTTGATACTGCAAACTATCGCCGGACACGACCCGAATGACCCGTTGTCGAGCGTAAGGCCCGTGCCGAATTACGAAAATTACTTCACTCCGGACTTGAAGGGTGTGAAGCTCGCGTTGGTGCAGGAGATGTCGATTGAGCAGACTCTGCACCCCGAAGTCGACGCGATGCTGAAGTCTGCGCTCGCTGTACTACGCTCGTTGGGCGCGACTGTGGAGCAAATTTCGCTGCCGCGCGTGAAGTACGCCGTGCCGCTCCAGTTTCTCACCTCCGACCCCGACGTGGCCGCCGTGTTTCTCCGCAAGTGGCTGAGAAAGCATTGGGACAAGTTCGACGTTGGCACCCGCACCCGCATCGCGGCGGCGGCCCTCGTCCCCGCCACGATTTATGCCCGCGCAATGCGCGCGCGCGTACTGGTGCGCAACCAGGTTCTGTCGGCGTTCGGGAAATACGACGCGCTGATCACACTTATGAACTTCGTGCCGCCGCTGAAGTTGCAGGACTCGGTCGAAAAGATCGATTCCAGAGAGGATGTTACCGCCCGAATGTTCAAATCGCGCCGTATCTGCACCTACCCTTTCAGCATTGCGAACGTGCCGGCCTTATCAGTGCCGTCGGGATTCACTATCGAGAACGTTCCGATGTCGATACAGATTGCAGCAAAGCCGTTCGACGAAAGCATGATGTACCGAGTGGCCCACGCATACGAGCAGGCGACTGGATGGCACCTGCGGCATCCCGATCTGGAGAAAACCCTCGCGGGCGCAAGCTGCACCGGTGCGCGCACGGCGGGGGCACAACCATGGAAATAAGCAAAGACCACGTCCGCATCCTGGCGAAAACGATCGATCTCGACATACCCGAAGCGGACCTTAACGCGGTCGCGCTGCGGCTCTCCGGCCTGCTCGCACTCATGAATGAAGTTGAGAAGGACTTGGGCGACGAAATGGACAGGGTCGACCCGATACCGCCGGTCTACCCCCGGGAGGAATTCTGAAGGTTCATTCGACAGGCCCGGCGTTAACCGATGCTGAGGCGGGCGGCGACTGGGCGCCTGGCCTTGATCTCCCTGCGTCGACCATCGGGCAGGCCGCGCGGCTACTCGCGGCCCGCGAACTGTCCGCCGTCGAGCTGACCGAAGCGATGCTACGGCGAGTTGACGCCTTCGATTCGCAATTGTCAGCGTTCATCACGCACACCGCCGAGCGCGCGTTGGCGCAGGCGCGACAAGCCGACCAGGAAATCGCGGCGGGGCGGTACCGCGGTCCGCTCCATGGGATTCCGATCGGCTTGAAAGACCTGTACTACACCAAGGGCTTACTGACCTCGGGGCACTCGAAGATCGGAATCGATCACGTGCCGTCGTTCGACGCCACGACGCACACCAGGCTCTCGGAAGCAGGCGCGCTGCTAATGGGCAAGCTCGCGACACACGAGTTTGCACACGGCGGCCCTTCATTCGACCTGCCATGGCCGCCGGCGCGCAACCCCTGGAATACGGCGCACTTCACCGGGGGCTCGAGCAGCGGTTCGGCTGCAGCCGTGGCCGCGGGCCTCGTACTCGGCGCGCTCGGCTCTGACACGGGAGGATCCATCCGCACGCCGGCATCCTACTGCGGGGTGGTCGGCCTGAAGCCGACTTACGGCCTAGTCAGCCGCTACGGCGTGATACCCAATTCTTTCTCCCTCGACCATTGCGGGCCGCTGACTTGGGATGTCGAGGACTGCGCGATCATGCTGCAGGCGATCGCGGGATACGATCCCAACGACCCTGCGAGCGCGAACGTACCTGTCCCCGATTATCGCGCGTCGCTGAAGGGGGGCATCAAAGGAATGCGCATAGGCATTCTTCGCCACCTGTGGGAAGAGGACCTCCCGGCGGGGAACGATCTGAGTCAGGCCATGGAGGACGCAATCGGGGTATTGCGGGGGCTGGGGGCGTGCGTCGAAACGGCGCGCATGCGGCCGGCACAGCATTACTACGACGTAAAAGTTATCATTGCGGAATCCGAGGCGTTCTGCGTTCAACAGAAGAATCTGATCGAACGTCCCGGGGATTACGGCGCTCACTACCTGGGTCGCGTTCTGGTTGCCTGCCTTTTCCAGGCCTCGGACTATGTGCGAGCGCAGCGGCAGCGCCGCCGACTGGTTGAGGAGATGCTACCGCTCTATGAAAAGTACGACGCGCTGGTAACCGCCGGCATGGGACCGGCACCGCGGCTGGAGTCCCACAGGGACATCGGTTTCTGGGAAAAGTGGCAGA
>CANKMT010000173.1 GCA_947482825.1 Betaproteobacteria bacterium
TACAAGGGCGGCGGCCCCGCGATGACGGACCTGCTCGGTTCGCGCCTCGCCTTCATGTTCGACAACGCGAGCGGGGTGCTGCCGCAGGTCCAGGCGGGAAAGGCGCGCGTGCTTGCCACCACCGGCCGCACCCGCTCCCCCACCATGAAGGACGTGCCGACCATGATCGAGGCCGGCGTGCCCAACTACGAGATGATCGGCTGGTGGGGCGTGTTCGCCCCGGCCAGGACGCCGGCGCGAGCGATCGACAAGGCGCATGCCGAAATCGCCAAGGCGATGGCGAGCCCCGCCATCGTCGAGCGGTTGAAGCAGATCGGCAACGAGGCGGGCCTGCCTGGCGCGCCCTCGCCCACGCCTGCGCAGACGCGGGCCTTCGTGCAGTCTCAGCTGGAGCTGTTCAAGCGCGTGGTCGACGCGGTCGGCCTGAAGATCGATTGAGCGCGCGCCTGGCCTGTTCCTTTGCGCACGCAAGTCCTGAGATCGGCGATTGAAAGGCGAGCGAAACAGAATTGATTCCGCCCTCGTTTCCTCCTATTGCTCGTCACCTCTCGCGCGTATGATCGAATCTCCGAGTGAACCACCGCCCCGAAAATTCCTCATGACCGCATCCACCGACCGTTTCGGCAACCCGTTTGACCCCATCGTCCGCTACGCTCGCGGCCACATTCTCAAAAGCACCGACGAAGAGGTCGCACGCATGCTGCGTGCGCGCCATATCGTCGGCGAACGCGTCCGTGCCCACGGGCAAGAGGGCGTGTACGACCTTTCCGGGATGAATCGCGGGAGCGGTATCACGGCGGAGGACACGCGGCACCTCACCAGTCACGTTCCGTTCTTCGAGCGCTTCGAGGGGAAAACCGAGCCTTATGCGCTGAAACACATGGGCGCCGACTCCGCACTCCACAGCGTGCTTATCCTGAATCGCGTATCGGCGGCCAATTTCATCGCGCTGACGACGATTCTCAAACCCGGTGACCGCGTCCTGGCGCTCGCACCTCTGAACGGTGTGTCACACCCCTCTACCGTGCGGCCGGTGGCGATGGCAGGCGCCAAGCTGCAGGAATTTCACACCTACGCCGACCTGGAGAAAGAATGGCATGCCGGCGGCGCGCCGCGCCTCCTCCTGATCACGCCGATCAGCGCGTCCAAGCGCCATTTGCCGTTTGACGAATTCACCAAGGCGCTGGCGCTTCCACGCAAACCCGACACGATCGCTTTCGTGGATGACGCGCATATGGCTTCGCGGGTGGCGTTTTTCGAGGAGCCGCGCACGTTCCAAGTGGGCGCGATCGATCTCGCCGGCTGTTCGGCCGACAAACACGTCGCGGGCCCGCGCGCGGGCGTGCTGATCGGGAGAAAGGATCTGATTGTGGAAATCGGCTCGCGTGCCTACGAGCTCGGCCTTGAAGCGCAGGCCGGGCAATACGTGGGCGTGGCCAATGCGCTCAGGAATTTCGATCCTCGCGTGGTCAAGGAGGCCGGCGAGATCGCAAAGAAGCTTGTCGAAATTCTCGCGCGGAAGTACGGCGCCAAGCGCGCCTACCTGGGCGGGCCGGGGGTGTCGATCGCAGGCGACGACGTCATCGACATCGCGCTGGAACAGCGCGGCGGCGGTGCCAAGCCGAAGCTGGTCGCGGTGGAAGCGGCGGGACTGGTCGCGATGGAGATGCTCGAGAAAGACGGTGTACTCACCATCGGCGCGGTATCGATGCCCGGCAGCGCACCGGTCATGCGTTTGATGATGTATCCCGACGGTTCGAGGCTCGGCATGGAACGCATCGTCCGTTCGCTTGAGAACGGCATCGCCCGCCTTGCCCGGGTCATCGACGACCCCGACGCCGCACGTGCGCAATTGCTCGGCGCCTGAAGCGATGAACGCGCGCACCGTCGTCGCATTCGCGCTCGTAGTCGTAGTCGCGCTTGCGGCGGGAACGCCCGCGCTCGCGCAATCGTTTCCCGCAAAACCCGTGCGGCTGGTGGTGCCATTTCCCGCCGGCGGCGGCTCGGACGTGATCGGGCGGATCCTTGCGGAGAAACTCGGCGAACGTCTCGGCCAGCCAGTATTCGTCGACAATCGCGCCGGCGCAGGCGGCTCGATCGGGGTCGAATCAGTGGTGAGGGCCGCGCCTGACGGTTACACCGTGGTGCTCGCGTCGACCTCCGAGATCGCGATCAACCCGAGCCTTTACAGCAAGCTCAGCTACGACACAGTGAAGGATCTCGCGCCGGTCGCGATGGTGGCATCCACACCCGTCGTTGTAATCGTGCATGGTTCGCTGCCGCTGAATACGATCGGCGACCTGGTCTCGATGGCGAAGGCGAAACCCGGCGAAATCAATGTCGCGTCGGCAGGCAACGGCACCATCACCCATCTTTCCGGCGAGTTGTTCCGGTCCATGGCCAACCTGACCTGGACGCATGTGCCATACAAAGGCGCGCCGCCGGCATTGACCGATCTCGCGAGCGGGCGGGTGCAGGTCATGTTTTCGTCGCTGCCCGCCGCAATGGCGTTCATCAAAGGCGGCCGGGTCAAACCCATCGCCGTATCGAGCCGGGTTCGCGCCGCCGCCCTCCCCGAAGCACCGACCGTGGCCGAGAGCGGTTTCAGCGAATATGACGTCGAATACTGGTACGGCATCTTCGCACCGGCGGCCACGCCGCGTGAGGTGCTGGCGCGGCTGGGCCATGAGATCGGGGCCGCGCTGAAACTGCCCGACATGGTGGCCAGTCTCGCAAATCAAGGCGCCGCGGCGAGCCAGCTCACTGCGGCGCAATTTTCGGAGTTCACAAGAACTGAAGTCGCAAAATGGGGCGGTGTGGTCAGATCATCCGGAGCGCGCGCGGACTGAGCACCGGCTGCGGAGCGACGGAACGCTCGCGCATGACTCCTTAGTCGGTCCTCGCGCGTCCAAAATGCAACGGCCCGATATCAGATTACTCCCCGCACTGCTGATTGCTTGCGGCGCCGGACGCGGTAGCGGCGCAGACGCAGATGTCGCGCCATCCGAACACGGCCACCGAGTCCCGGGTCTGCCGTTGGCCGCCCCCGTGCGCCAGCGCGGCTTCCTCCCGCCGGACCAGGTCATGAATTTCCGCAGCGGCGCGAGGCAGACAGATAAGCAGCGGAAAGTGTAGCATGGGAGCTTAAGCGTCTAGATGTCTAGGAGTCCTTATGGAACAGACTGAGCAAGAAATCGTGCGGTGGACTGTAAAGGTATCCAAAGATACCGATATCTCGTTACGGTCTTTTCTGGCGCAGCGTGGAATGAAGAAAGGTGATCTTTCCAAGTTTATCGAGCGCGCGGTGCAAAAAGAGGTGTTCGCGCAGACTGTAGCGGAGGTTCAGACGCGCAACGTCAATGTGCCGGATGAAACAATCGAAGCGGACATCGACGATGCGCTGCGTCGGGTGCGGGCGCAAATGTGGGGCAAGATCAAGGTGCGAAAAACCAGAACCGGCAAGAAAACAATGGCACGTTGACGCTTAGCGTGCGAGTCATTCTCGACACGAACGTTTTACTGAGCGCATTCATCCGCGTCGATTCAAATCCGTACGCCGTTCTGCATGCGTGGCTTGACGGCCGCTTCGAGCTGGTGTCGAGCGGAGCCCAAATCGAAGAGATCACCCGCGTTGCGCGTTATCCGCAGGTCCGCCAATACATCTCGCCGGCAGAGATTGGATGGCTGGTCAACCGGATTCGCGACCGGGCACTGGTCATCGCTCGGTTGCCCGAGGTCGACGTTTCTTCCGATCCGGCCGACAACTTCCTGCTCGGCATGGCAGAGGCCGGGCAGGCCGATTACCTTGTAACCGGCGACAAGTCAGGCGTGTTGGCGATAGAACGGCACGGCAGGACGACAATCGTGACCGTAATCAGGATGATGAGAGCACTCGGTCTCGGATAGGTTATATCGCGCTCGATGGAACAGATTGCCGAGAACGAGTAACCTGGATGAAACGATAGGCAATCGCGGATTGTTGCGCTTTGAGTGCCCTCGCCCGTTCGCCGCGCGCCCGATTCGAATACCACCCCACATTGCGCACCAGATGTCCGCCCGGGAGTTGCGCCGCGGGCGAGTTCGCATCTTTGGATTGCGGCCCGGAGGCTATCCGGATTGCATCGGTCCCTCGCGCGTTCCACTTTTGCGCCGGTTGAAACGGCGGGCGGCGAGATTGAAGAAAATGGGCCAAATCAGGTTCGGGACTCGAGCATATCCCGTACAAGGGCGGCGGCCCCGCGATGACGGACCTGCTCGGTTCGCGCCTCGCCTTCATGTTCGACAACGCGAGCGGGGTGCTGCCGCAGGTCCAGGCGGGAAAGGCGCGCGTGCTTGCCACCACCGGCCGCACCCGCTCCCCCACCATGAA
>CANKMT010000174.1 GCA_947482825.1 Betaproteobacteria bacterium
CACGGGGTGTTCGCGCCACACAGCCGCTGGCGGGCCGCGGTCACACCGGCGGGGCGGGGGAGCGGCGCGAAGGCCGCCGACCCCCGGACACCCGCCGAGCGTCATCGCGCGATGACCTGGGCGCAACGCTTGAAGCGGGCGTTACAAGCTGGACCTGACGAGCTGCGCAGGCTGCGCAGGCTGCGAAGGCTGCGAAGGCTGCGCAGGCTGCGGGGGCCAGGTGCGGGTGCTCGCCTGCCTTGAGGACCCGCTGGTCATTGGGAAGATTCTGGGGCCCCGCGAGACGCAGCAGGCGGTGCTGGTGGAGACCGGCCGGGCCGCGTTGCCGATGACTGGAGCGCGCGGTTTCCTGGTAGCGGTGGTTTCTGGGCACCACCCGCTCCGCGCGTGCTATCCGCAGGTGCTTTGAATCGCCTATGCTCAGAGACGCCCATCTTCGCCACTCGGTCGAGCGTCGGCGTGTTGATCTCGCCGCCGTAGGTGGAGGGCGTGCCCGGCCCCATGTCGTCCATCAGGATGATGAGGATATTCGGCGCGCCGTCCGCCAGCCGCTTCGGCTCGACGCGTTTCTTGTAGGTGGAGTCCTTCATCGTCAGCCCCGCGGTGGAGCCGGATGGCGTCGGCGGGAACGGCAGGCTTTCCGGCGCCGCCGCCGATGAGGCGAACGTCACGGCCAGCGCGAGTCCAACGACGGTCAGCGGTGGTCTCATCATGCGCGCCTCATCTCACTCTCCTCCTGTCAATATCTCGGGCCGGCTCTCAGAGCTTGTAGACCAGCTTCAGCCAGATGTAGTCCCCGTCCAGTCGGTTCTTCGTGTCCAGTTCCGCCAGCCACTTCAGTTCCACGACCAGTGATCGCTTGCCGAACGGATGGATGTAGCCCAGCACCGGACCCAGGCCGGCAGTCATGCCCTTGAATCTCCCGAGTACGGCCCCGGATCCGCTGTCGTCGGTGACCTGTTCGAAATAGAATCCTTCAGCGCCGAGCGTCAGGAAGCTCGAGCCTACCGGGAGGATCTGCTGGATGGCGCCTTCGAAGTGAAACAGCGAGCCGCTCTGGTAGTCGGTGGCGGAGTTTTCAGTATTGAGCGCATAACCGAGGCGCAGCATCGCGTTGAAGCCGGACTTCTTGTTGCTGTAGGCCGCGCCGACATTGGGATCGAAGGTCCAGTAGTTGAGTCCCGGGTTTCCGAGTCTGCCCTTCTCGTAGCTGCCCGTCGGCGCATAGACCGGCAACATGGTGTCGAGTTGCCAGTGTCCGGTCTTCCACGCCAGCATCAGCGGAACGACGGTCAGATCGCCGAAGCCGGAGACCTCATTATTAACGCGGGCGACGGCGCCGCCATCGGGCCCCTGCACATTGCCGGAGACGTCCATCCAGGTGTACGGAAGGAACGCGGCGAAGGAGTAATGCGCGCCCCCGAGGACGGTCTTCTCGAACGTGTATCCGCCACCCATTGCAAGGGTGTTGGCGATTGCCTCCAAATTCGTCGTTAGCCCCGCACTGGTAGGGATACGCGCGGACGCCTTGCCATTGTAATTGAGGTACATCGGCTTGAAGAACGGCCCTGGGGCCGACGACGGGAGATCCGTCAGCGTCGCCGTAGCGCCGGGCATCACGTGCGAGGTGCCGGCCTCCCCGGCGTTGACGGCCTGCGGTGAGGCGACGAGAAACAGAAGCATCGCGCTCGCCAGAAGCGACTTCCAGGACGGCGGGATTCGATCAACTCCAGACGGCTTCGGCATCTTCTTGATCTCCCGCGACGGGGGCCGGACCCCCCAGTTCATCACTCCCACCATTTCGAGGACTCGTGTGCCCTGCAGCCTACCGGAAGGTGGTTGCCGGGTCCAATGCGCCAGCGAACCTGTAGGCGTCTCCAACGGTGTCTATACCGCGCATCTCGAGAAAATTCATCCCTTCAACGCGAGGCCTGAGGCCGACCTGCGAGCCCCGGCGACGACTGGAGCGCGCGGTTTCCTGTAGCGGTGGTTTCTGGGCACCACCCGCTCCGCGCGTGCTATCCGCTGGTGCTTTGAATCGCCTATGCACTTCGGCGAGCATTTCCTCGACGTCGCGCAAGCTCGTGGTGAAGCGGAAATAGAGCCATACCGCGAGGCGGATCGTGTCGGGCGGAAAGCGGTGGCGCTTGTAGGGAATTGGCTTCATTCTCGTTCCTCTGTCCGAATCATGGCCATTGACAGAGACAAGTTAGCATTAGGCTGACAGCACCGCCCTGATGAATAGGACGGGCTAGATTGACTACGACAGTCTGCTCGAAAAGAATCCAGGCAGCTAAATTGCGACAAACATCGCGCTCCGGCTATACGCCTCTTCCTCCGGAGTAAAAGAAGGGTCTTGATCCGCACGGTCGACATCGAACCGATAAATTTCCTGCAAAAACTCACCCTGCATGACTGACTCCTCGAGGGCCTTGATGTGTACTTGAGCATCGCCAAGTGCACCATGAAGCCGGGCCTGATCGTGGGTTGTAATATAGGCTTGCATCTGTGCCCGAATGTAAGACAACCGCGACAACGGCTTCCAAAGTTCATACAGCGCCGCTACTCTTCTCATACTCAAACTAATCTGCTCACGGACTCGAGCCCGCGCAATCTCCGCATCAATACTGGGCCAAAACCGAGTTGTATAAAACGCGCGCTCGTCCTGCTGGTACCATTCTTCACTGCGACTAATAGATGAAGACACGGTGTTATGCAGTTTCCATAGAAATAAGCGCAGCGAGTGGCCATCGGTCACCGTCGCGAGTTTTTCGCTGAGCGACATCTGCAATTCTGTCGAAAACGATTCATGCCCGAGCAAAATGTACTCGATCGGATACATGTCGATTTCGCGGTTCTGCACAACATATGCATTCAAGTGATGACGGCAGTAGGGGGGTAATCCCCCCTTTTTTAGCTCTCGGCAGAAGTGGAGCTAGGCGGCCATCGCCAGTCTTTGTATCGGGGTGATGCCGCCGATGGCCATATTCGGACGCTCGTTGTTGTAAGTCCAGAGCCAGCGGGTCCCGGACTCCTGCACTTCGGCAATCGACTCGAACAAGGTCTGGCTCAGCCAGTCGTAACGCACGGTGCGGTTGTAGCGTTCAACGTAGGCGTTCTGCTGCGGCTTCCCGGGCTGGATATGCTCGATTCGGATACCGCGGCTCCGCGCCCAGTCCCGCAAGGCCTCGCTGATGTATTCAGGACCGTTATCGCAGCGGATTACACGCGGCGATCCCCGCCACTCGATGATCTGCTCCAGCGAGCGGATCACGCGGGCTGACGGCAACGACAGGTCCACTTCGATCCCCAGGCCTTCGCGATTGAAGTCGTCCAGCACGTTAAACAGGCGGAAGGTGCGGCCGTCGCTGAGCTGGTCGTGCATGAAGTCCATGGACCAGACCTGGTTGATCGATGCCGGCACGGTCAGTGGTTGCGGCTTCTCGCGCACCAGGCGCTTCCGGGGCTTGATCCGCAGGTTCAGCTCCAGCTCGCGATAAATGCGATACACCCGCTTGTGGTTCCAGCCAAAGCGCTTCACGTTGCGCAGGTACAGGTAACAGAGCCCGAAGCCCCAGTTCTTCTGGTTGAAAGTCAGCCGCAGGAGCCAGTCCCCGATTTCGGCGTTCTCGTCCGACAGCCGCCGCTGGTAGCGGTAGCAAGTCTCGCTCACCGAGAAGTCAGCACAGGCTTGGCGGATCCTCGCGCCCCTGGCCTCGACCGCCCATCTGGCCATCTCGCGCCGCTGAGATGGCCTCACCATTTTTTTGTGAGGGCCTCCTTCATGATCTCGGCCCGCATCTGCACCTCGGCGTACATCTTCTTCAGCCGCCGGTTCTCGTCCTCGAGCTCCTTGACCCGGGACATCATCGGCACGTCCATGCCGCCGAACTTCGACCGCCACTTGTAGAACGTGGCCGTGCTGATGCCGTGGGTCCGGCACAGCTGTGGAACGGGGGTGCCGGCTTCGGCCTGCTTCAAAACGCCAATGATTTGGCTGTCGGTAAACTTCGATTTCTTCACGGGAACCTCCTCGACTCAGATTACGAGAAAATTCCACTTCTGGCCTCAGCTAATTTCCGGGGGGATTACCGTTACCCGGCATCCCCGGCGCACGTAATCCACCAGGGATCAGGTCCTGGCGACCTGGCCAGCCTTAGCGTCCTCCCGCGGTCGGATCTTTCTCACACTGGGGCCAGCGGCGCGCTGCGCAGCTTCGAGTTCAAAAGTCTGCTGCAGGTTCATCCAGAAC
>CANKMT010000175.1 GCA_947482825.1 Betaproteobacteria bacterium
CTGCCCCTGGATCTCCGGGCCGAGGAGCACGTTCTCGAGGATCGTGCGCCAGCCGAACAGGTGGTCGTGCTGGAGCATGTAGCCGCACTCGCGCGAGGGGCCTGCGACGGCCTTGCCGTCGATCAGCACGGCACCCGAAGTAGGGGCGATGATCCCTGAAATCAGCGAAAGCAGCGTGCTCTTGCCGCAGCCACTCGGCCCGACGATGCTGACGAACTCGCCGGGCGCGATGTCGAGCGAAATGGCGCGCAACGCCTCCACCTCGCCCGCAAGCGTGTAATACCGCAGCCCAATGTCCCGCAGCGCGACTTTCGATGGCGATTCGGCAGCTACGGCCGCCATGGCTCACTGTAGTTCTCCGCGCCAATCGCGCGCACGTCGCTCAGCCAGTCGCCTTCATAGGGCCAGGCGCCGGGGGCATCGGGTCCTGGTCCTTGCCAAAAACGCGCGAGCGGTCCGTCGCCGACTTTCTCGAGCGACCAGGCCTGGCGGCGGAACGTCCAGCTGTCGGGCACGAGGCGATGCGCTTCGCGGAAATGAGGGATGGCCGCTTCGTGATGGCCGTCGATTTCCAGTTGCGCTGCAAGCTGGAAATGCGCATGCCCGAGCGCCTTCGAATCGTCGCGCGGACGCGAACGCTCGACGACTTCATCCGGCTTGAGCGCAAAACGGCTCGCCGCACCCTTCTCCACCCAGTCGCGCAAGGCCGCGTGATAGCCCTCGGGGTCCTTCCTGATCTTGGCAGCCTCGGCCATGATCTCCTTGAAACGTTGCGGGAGCTCGGCCGGCAGGCTGCGCGCCATGCCCGAAGCAGCCTGTGGCGGCGCAGGCGCCGCTTCCGCCGGGCGCACGATCATGCCGTTTTCATCGATCCAAATGCTGCTGGGGATATTGATGACGCCGAACAACTCGGCGAGCACATGGTGCCGGTCGATCAGCGAACGTTGTTCGGGTTTCGCCGCCTCTATGAATGCGCGGCAACCCGCTTCGCCCTGCGAATCGAGGCCGACCGTGACGAGTTCGAAGCCTTTCGGGTGAAGTTCGTTGCGCAGGGCCTGCCACACGGGCAGGTCGCGGGAGCAGCCTCAGTACGGTGCCCAGGCATAGAGCAGCACCTTTTGCCCGCGCAAACTCGACAGACGAAACTCTTTTCCATCCAGGCCGGGCAAACGCAGGTCGGGCGCTTGCGCGCTTGCGAGCGCGCGCGAACCGATCGACGCAGGGCCCAGCGCCCAAAGACCATGTTCCGGCGCGGCAACCAGCGGCATGCCGATGGCTTTTGCGACCGCCTCGACATCGACCGGATCGCCGGCCGACCCGGGCATCGGAATGCACACCTCGCCCTGGCAAGCACCTTCGGGTTTCAACTGCCAGCCGGTGCCGGCTTCGAGTTCGCCCTTGGAAACGCGCAGTGAACGAAGCAGCATGATCGGGGTGACTCCGGGTCGGGGGCAAGACGAAAGTCTATCCCATGAATCGAGCCGGCCCCGAATCCAAGCATTCCCCAAAAAAACGGCGGGGAGCCTGTAATGGCACCCCGCCGGAATTCCAAGCGGAGACGAATCCGACCAAGAGCGCAGAGAATAGAATAGGCGGACCATGAGAGGCATCCCCCAATCGGGGTAGGTATCGAGACGCCCGAGGTGGTCGCAGCGGTTGCGATCCTCAGAACGGAGTATCCGACCCAATGATGGGAGACAGTGTTGATGAATGAGTCCCTCGGCCTTGACCCTGCGAACCTGCCAATCCGCGCGACCTTGAAACGCGAATGCGAGCGCGCATGGGAACGCCTTGCTTCGGCCGGCACCTGGTGGACAGGCGCCGAAAGGCTGGCCATCGCGGCCGAATCCCGTGCCGCCCACTCATGCGAGTTGTGCCGGCGGCGCAAGGAAGCGCTGTCGCCATACCTCGTCGAGGGTACGCACGACACGCTTGGAGTCCTGCCGGCCGGCGTGGTCGACGTCGTTCACCGCATTTCGACCGACGCCGGACGCCTGACCAGGAAATGGTTGTACGCGACGCTGGAAGAAAACATTTCCGAAGAGAAATACATCGAAGCGGTGGGCGTGGTCGCGGTCGTGACGGCGCTGGACACCTTCGACCTCTCAATGGGGATGCCGCAGCGACCTTTGCCGGCGCCGATCCCCGGGGAGCCCACCCGGCACCGCCCGGTGAATGCGCGCCGCGACATTGCATGGGTGAGCACCGTTGCCCCGGAAAACCTCGCGCCCGGCGACCCTGATCCGTACAAGGTGCATGGAACGAAGAACATTCACCGCGCATTGAGCCTGGTGCCGCAGGAGGTGTTCAATTTTTTCGACGTGGATGTCGAGCTTTACCTCAAAGACTACGAGATCCGCGATTTCACGCGCGAATTCCGCGCTTTATCCCATGTGCAGATAGAACTCCTGGCCGGCGAAAGCGCGTCAGGCCGTGCGAACGTGCCTCGGACCCGAAGGACTCGTCGATGCTGCGGCGATCGTGGGTTCGTTCAATTCCGTCGTCATCATTGCCGACAGCACGGGGATCCCGCTGGAGGATTTCAAAGCCGAGGCGACCGAGGACTTGCGCTCTGAACTCGGACTGGAAAAGCTCAACCACCTCCAGTCCTGACGCATCGGAACCCTCCGGATCAGTCCAGGAAAGGCAGGTCGAGCTTGTGCAGGCACGTGTTGAGAGCGGCACCGCGCGGGGCGCGCACCGGTTCGCGTTTCAGGTGGTCGTTCATGTCTCCTCCTTGACATCGAGAACGCACTTGCCGGTCGTGCGCCGGCCCTCCAGGTCGGCCAACGCCGCCTTGAGGCTGTCGAGCGGATAGACATGCGAGGCTTCGATGCGCACTTTGCCGGCCGACCACAAGGCCAGGACTTCGGACACTGATCTGACCACCAGCGGGCCGTCCAGTTCGTGCGACCAGTACACTCCCAATGCCGAGGCATTCTTGAGAAGCAACCGATTGGCGGCAAGCTTGGGAATCTGTCCGCTTGCAAAACCGACAATCAGGAATCGCCCATTGCGCGCCAATACTTTCAGGCTCGCATCGGCGATTTCGCCGCCGACCGCATCGAAGATGACCTGCGGCCCACGCCCATCGGTCAGCGCCGTGACCTGCGACTGCCAGCCTTCGTTTCGAGTCAGCACGACATGCTCCGCACCGGCGGCTTGCGCGAGCGCGGCCTTGTCCTGGTCGCCCACGCCCGCGATGACCTTGGCCCCGGTGGCGCGTGCAAGCTGCACGGCGGCGAGGCCCACGCCCCCCGCGGCGGCATGGACCAACACGGTTTCGCCCGCTGCGAGCCTTGCGCGATCGAACAAGGCAATCCACGCGGTAGGCCACACTACCGGCAATGTGGCGGCCGCGCCGAACGACATCGAATCCGGGATCGCGATCAGCGTGTCTTCTTTCGCCAGCGCGAAGGCCGCAAATCCGCCCCATAAGACCTTGGTGGCGACCCGCTCGCCGATCCTGCGAGAAGAGCCCGGCCCGATCGCAGCGATCCGTCCGGAAATCTCCTGGCCGGGCACGAATGGCAGCGGCGGCCGCACCTGGTAACGGCCGGCGGCCATCAGCAAATCCGAAAAATCAGCCCGCAGGCATGCACTTCGACGAGCACTTCGCCCGGACCTGGAGCCGGCGTCGCGACCTCGCAGAGCGAAAGGGACTCGATCCCGCCGGTGCGTTCAACGCGCCAGGCTTTCATGGTTCGTCCTGGTCGAAAGCATCGCCGGCCTCGTGCGCGACATGGAATTCGGCGCGCCCCGCGTGAGGCGCTGAGCAGGCGGAACCGCTCACAAGTCGAGCACCAGCAGTTCGGAGCGCGAACCGGCGCAGCAGGGCATCAATTCGCTCTCCTGCTCCCGGGGCGTGAGCACGAAGTCATTGTGCTCGGGTTCGCCCTCGAGATAGGTGGTCCTGCAAGTGCCACAGATCCCCTGCTCGCAGGATGTTGGAAGTTCCACCCCCGCTTCCTGCAACACGCTCGCGATCGACCGACCCTCTGCGACGAAGAGCTCCAGGCCGCTTCTTGCCAGGCGCACGCGAAAGGCTTTCAAGCAGAGTGTCTCGCCTTGACCGCCTCGAGGTTGCTCCGGATGCGGATCGCGCCGACCACGAGGCCGGAGGCGATGTACTGGGCAAGCTCGGTCACTTCTTCTCCATCCAGGACTCGGAAAACGCGAGGAACGCAGTCGGCTTTTTCGTGTCTGCGAAATCCCGGCCCATGACC
>CANKMT010000176.1 GCA_947482825.1 Betaproteobacteria bacterium
CATTGCGTGCAGGGCACGCAGGATGCGGCGGTCCACAAGGATCTTGCCATCCCGCAGGCGCAGCTCGTGATCCGCAAGGGTTTCCACAAGGATACCGATAGCTACTCGGCGTTCATGGAAGCCGACGGCAAGACGAACACGGGCCTGGCCGCCTACCTCAAGGCGCGCGGCATCAAGGAGGTGTTTGTGGCCGGTCTCGCCACCGATTTCTGCGTTGCGTGGACCGCGCTCGACGCGCGCAAGGCCGGCTTCAAGGCCTCGGTCATCGAGGATGCGTCGCGCGGCATCGACCTCAACGGCTCGGTGGCCAAGGCCTGGGCCGACATGACCAAGGCCGGCGTGAAGCGCGTGCAGTCGGCGGACTTTGGCTGAGAGGCGCGGTTGAACGGCCCGGTCTCCCGCAGGTTCGTCGATGGCAGGCTGCACTTGCAGCACGGCCCGATCGATTGCATTGTCGATGCGTTTGGGGAGCGGGATGAGGTCGAAACGGCGTACGTCCAGGCAACCCGTCATTTCGAGGGCCTCCTGCCTTCGCTCGTGAAGGAACTCGAAGTGCTGCGTTCCCCGGTTGGCGCCGCGTACCCCTTGGTGCGCGGGACCGTGGCCCGCCGCATGGTGGCCGCTGTGTGGCCCCATCGCGAGAACTTCATTACGCCGATGGCCGCAGTGGCCGGCGCGGTCGCCGAGGACTTGCTCGAGGCAATGCTGCTCGGACGCAAGCTCGACAAGGCGTACGTGAACGACGGAGGCGATATCGCCATCCACCTGGGCGGCTACGCGGAGTTCGACGTGGGTATTGCGCCGGACCCGAACCTGGCGGTGCTGGACGGCGGCCTCAAATTGCAATGCGCCGATCCGGTGCGCGGCATCGCCACTTCGGGATGGCGCGGCCGCTCGCAGTCGCTCGGGATCGCGGACGCCGTCACGGTGCTCGCCGGCACCGCCGCGGCCGCCGATGCCGCGGCGACGGTGATCGCGAATGCGGTCAACGTCGATCACCCGGCGATCCGCAGGCTGCCGGCGCGCGCGGTCAAGGAAGACAGCGACCTTGGCGATTTGCCGGTCACTGTGGAAGTCGGGCGATTGCCGGCGGCGGCGATCGACGCCGCCCTCGATGCCGGGCTGCGGGCCGCCCGCGACCTGCGCGAGCGCGGACTCATCGTGGATGCTTGGCTTTCGCTGGATGGACACTGGCGCACCGTCGTCGAAAAGAAGCCTTTCGTGCTACGCGCCCAATGCTGAAGCGCTTCCTTGCCGTGCTCGCGCTCGTTGCCTGGGCCGGCGTGGCCACCGCAGCCGACATCGCCGTCGTCTACCTCGGCACCGACGACTGCCCCTACTGCCGGCACTGGGAGGCGCGCGCCAAGGGCGAGTTGCTGGCCGAACTGAAGGGTTCGCCGGACGGCAAGGCGGTGCGCTTCTACGAGGTCAAGGGTGAAACGTTGCGCCGGCCGATCGAGGAGCGGCACTACCCGGACGAGCTGAAATGGCTGGGCCGCAAGCTTGGGCCCTCTCGAGGCGTGCCGCGCTTCCTCCTGATCGTCAATGGCGAGGTGGCGCGGAGCGTCTACGGCACGAACGACTACGAAAGGATCTTCCTGCCGGCGCTCCGGCAGGCGATGGCCCAAAAGGACGGGCGGGCCTGAGGTTGGGGTAACATCACTGCAACGACACGGACGGGAGAAAAGAATGAAACGATGGCATGCAGGTCTGATCTCAACGGTAGCCGCCGCCGGCGCCATGCTGTTGTTTTCCGCCGGGGCCGCGGCGCAGCCGATCAAGGTCGGCGAACTCAACAGCTACAAGATCTTCCCCGCCTTTCTAGACCCGTACAAGAAAGGCTGGGAACTGGCGCTCGAGGAGATCAACAAATCCGGCGGCGTGCTCGGCCGCAAGATCGAGGTGATCTCGCGCGACGACAACGGCAACCCGGGCGACGCGGTGCGCGTGGCCGAAGAGCTCATCACGCGCGAACAGGTCAGCCTGCTGATGGGCACCTTTCCCTCGCACGTCGGCCTGGCGGTCAGCAACCTCGCCGCGCAGAGGAAGACGGTGTTCATCGCGGCCGAGCCGCTCACCGACAAGATCGTGTGGGAGAACGGCAACCACTACACGTTCCGCCTGCGCCCCTCGACCTACATGCAGACCGCAATGCTGATCCCCGAGGCGGCCAAGCTGAAGAAGCAAAAGTGGGCCATCGTCTATCCGAACTACGAGTACGGCCAGTCGGCCACCGCGTCGTTCAAGAAGCTGATGTCCAAGGCCCAGCCCGGCGTGCAGTTCGTCGGCGAGCAGGCACCGGCGCTGGGCAAGATCGACGCCGGAGCCGTGGTGCAGGCGCTGATCGATGCCAAGCCGGACGCGATTTTCTCTTCGCTCTTCGGTCCCGACCTGCAAAAGTTCGTGCGCGAAGGCAACACGCGCGGCCTGTTCAAGAACACGGTCGTGTTCAACCTGCTCGCCGGCGAGCCGGAATACCTCGACCCGCTCAAGGACGAAACCCCCGAAGGCTGGTACGTGACCGGCTACCCGTGGAACGAGATCAAGACCCCCGAGCACCAGAAATTCCTCGCCGCCTACCAGGCCAGGTTCAAGGACTACCCGCGCCTTGGATCGATCGTCGGCTACGCGACCATGTACTCGGTGGCCAACATGATCAAGAAGGCCGGCTCGGTGGACACCGAGAAGATGAT
Organism: Betaproteobacteria bacterium; assembly: GCA_947482825.1. GTDB lineage: Bacteria > Pseudomonadota > Gammaproteobacteria > Burkholderiales > SG8-39 > SZAS-79. The sequence continues at coordinate 2,694 of CANKMT010000176.1, forward strand.
CGCGGCAATGAAGGGCCTGGAGATGAGCACGCCGATCGGGCCGATCGTTTATCGCGCGGTGGATCACCAGTCCACCATGGGCGCCTATGTCGGCAAGCTCGCCAAGAAGAACGGCAAGGGCGTCATGGTCGACTGGCGCTTCGCCGACGGCGCGCTGTTCCTGCCGCCGTTCGAAGAAGTGAAAGCAATGAGAAAAGAATAGGTATTGAAGGGGGGATGAATCGCCCCCCTCAGACCCCCCGGGCGGCTTCGGTCGAGATCTCCCCGGGGGTTTATTGCTTTTGTAGTTGTATTTCCCAATGACCGCTTCCTCGGTACTTATCCAGTTCCTCAACGGGCTCGCCAGCGCGAGCTCGTTGTTTTTGGTCGCTGCGGGGCTGTCGCTGATCTTCGGCGTGACGCGCATCGTCAATTTCGCGCACGGCTCGCTGTACATGCTGGGCATCTACATCGCGTATTCGCTGGTCGGGGTTTTCGGCCACGGGCCGCTGGGCTTCTGGGGCAGCGTGATCCTCGCGGGGCTTGCGGTCGCGGTGTTCGGCGCGCTGGTGGAGATCCTGCTGTTGCGCCGGATCTATGCCGCGCCGGAATTGTTGCAGCTGCTTGCCACGTTTGCGCTGGTGCTCGTGGTCAAGGATTTCTCGCTCTGGGCCTGGGGGCCGGAGGACCTTCTCGGCCCTCGCGCGCCGGGGCTGGCCGGGGCCGTCGAAATCGCCGGCCGGCAATTCCCCGAGTACGACCTCTTCCTGATCTTCCTCGGCCCGGTCGTGCTCGCATTGCTGTGGCTGATCCTCACGCGCACGCGCTGGGGCACGCTGGTGCGCGCCGCGACCGAGGACCGCGAGATGGCCGGGGCGCTGGGCGTGAACCAGAAATGGCTGTTCACCAGCGTGTTTGCGCTCGGCTCGCTGTTGGCGGGCCTCGGCGGCGCGGTGCAGATCCCGCGCGAGCCGGCCAACCTGTTCCTGGATCTTGCGGTGATCTCGGATGCGTTCGTGGTGGTCGTGGTCGGCGGGCTGGGCTCGATCGGCGGCGCATTCCTCGCCGCGCTGTTGATCGCCGAGATCAAGGCGTTCTGCATCGGCATCGGCGACGTGACCTGGTTCGGCCAGGTGTTCTCCTTCTCGAAGCTGACCCTCGTCGTCGAGTTCATCGTGATGGCCGTGGTGCTGGTGATCCGTCCGTGGGGGCTCCTCGGCCGCCAGCAAGCCGCGGCTCGCAGCGCAGCCCCGGCGGAATCGCCGCTCGCGCTGCCCTCCTCCACCCAGGCCCGCGCGTTGATCGCGCTGGTCGCTGCGCTCGCCCTGGTGCCGGTGTTCTTCTCGGGCTACGCGCTGGTGCTGATGATCGACATCATGATCTTCGCGCTGTTCTCGGTGAGCCTGTTCTTCATCATGGGGCCGGGCGGCATGCATTCGTTCGGCCATGCGGCGTATTTCGGCCTGGGCGCGTACGGCGCGGGCCTGCTGGTCAGAGGCGGCGCGGCGATGGAGGTGGGACTCGTCGCCGGGCCGTTGCTCGCA
>CANKMT010000177.1 GCA_947482825.1 Betaproteobacteria bacterium
GAACCCGAACGCCGAAGCAAGCACGCTGCAGCAATTCCTCAAGCTCGAAGCGCCGGGCGAAAACAAGAAACGCCTCGTAGCCAACGGTGGCGTCGGCGCGCCCGGGCACCTTGCGGCGGCGTACCTTGAGTCGTTGGCCGGGGTCAAGTTCACGCACGTGCCCTATCGCGGCGCGGGACCGGGCATCACCGACGTGCTGGGCGGCCAGGTGCCCTACATCCTGTCGACTTCCGCCGGACTGCTCCCGCACGTGCGCTCCGGGCGGCTGAAGGCGATCGCGGTGACTTCGCCGGAACGCTCGCCGCTGACGCCGAACGTCCCGACGATCGCCGAAAGCGGCTTTCCCGGCTATGACATGGACACGTGGATCGCGATGTTCGTGCCCAAGGCCACGCCGAACGCGGTCGTAAGGATGTTGCACGAAGCCACGCTCGAGGCGCTGAAGTCGCCTTTGGTGAAGGAGCGCATCGAATCGCAGGCCGGGCGCATCATCGGCGGCTCGCCCGAACAGCTCGACGCGCTGGTTCATGAAGACATCAAGCGCTACACCAAGATCGTGAAGGAATTCGGGATCAAGGCCGAGTAGGGAATCCTGAGATGCCTTCAAGCCCCATCCCTGCGAACCCACTGGTTCTTGTCGAGCAGCACGGCACGACCCGGGTCCTGCGGCTGAACCGGCCGGAATCAGGCAACGCCATCAGCGGGGAGGTTGCACTGGCGCTTGGCGACAATCTGCGCGCATGCGCCGCCGATCTGTTGCTCCGCACGGTCATCATCACGGGTGCCGGCCCGCGTTTCTTCTGCACCGGCGGCGACGTCAAGGCCTACGCTCGGCTGGCCAGCGCGGAAGAGCTCGACCGGGTATTCAACTTGATGCGCGACGTCTGCGATGCGATCGAGGCGCTGCCCTGCCCGGTGATTGCCGCGCTCAACGGCTTCACGATCGGCGGCGGCGCAGAGTTGGCGATGGCTTGCGATCTGCGGATCGCCGAGGCTTCGGTGCAAATCGGCTTCCCCCAATCGCGCCTGGGCATCATGCCCGGGTGGGACGGCCTGCCGCGCCTGTTGAAGACGGTCGGGCGCGCGTCAGCGGCCAAGCTCCTGTATTCCGGCAAGCGCGTGAGCGCCGCCGAAGCGCGCGAACTGGGCTTGGTCGATGAAGTAGTGCCGGACGCAAAGGCCTGCGAGCGCGCTCTCGAATTGGCCGCCTCGTTTGCCGAAGTGGCACCTTTGGCGCTCGGCGCGATCAAGACGGCCTTGCGGGAAGCCGGCTCGACGCAGCCGGCCGAACAGACTCGGGGTAATGCGCGCGCAGCCTTCGCCCGGCTCTGGTTCACGGAAGACCACAAAGAGGCGGAGCGCGCGTTCGAGGAGAAGCGGTCGCCCAGGTTCAACGGCCGATAAGCCGTCTCGGGCCGCCCACTTTCATCGCGAAGGCGCGCGAAACCGTCGGAATCAAGCTTCCGATCGTGAGAAGGAGTCGAACATGAGCTTTACCAAACTGATTGCGCTTTGGGTGCTGGCGGTGCTGCCGTTGCAACTTTTCGCGCAGGCCTATCCTTCCCGGCCGATCCGAATCGTGGTGCCGGTGGCCACCGGGGGTGTCGCCGACTATTACTCGCGCGTCATTGGCGCGAAGCTGCACGAGTCCTGGGGGCAACCGGTGATCGTGGAGAATCGCGCCGGAGGCGGCGGCAATATCGGCAGCGACATTGTCGCCAAGTCGCCCCCCGACGGCTACACCATGGTGATGGGCTTTGTCGGCTCCCATGCGGTGAATCCGTTTCTCATCAAGAACATGCCCTACGATCCGCAGCGCGACTTCGTGCCGATCGCTTTGGCAATCGAGGCTGAAGGCATGCTCGCCGTGCACCCGTCGGTGGCGATCAACACCGTGGCGGAGCTGATCGCCATGGCGAAGGCGCAACCGGGCAAGCTTTCCTACGCCTCAGGCGGGATCGGCACGGCCAGCCACCTGGCGGGCGAGTTGTTCAAGTCGATGACCGGAACCGATATCGTGCATATTCCCTACAAGGGCAACGCGCCGGCGGTTGCCGACCTGATCGGCGGGCAGACACATCTGACTTTCGCCACAATGCCTACAGTGGTGCAGCATGTGCGTGCGGGAAAGCTGCGCGGCGTGGCGGTTATCGGCTCGACGCGCTCGGCGGCTGCGCCGCAACTCCCGACCATTGCTGAATCCGGGGTGCCGGGGTTTGCGGTCAACAACTGGATCGGGCTGTTTGCGCCGGCCGGGACGCCGGCCGACATCGTGCGCAAAGTGAACGCCGAGGTCATGCGCATCATGCGGTTGCCGGAGGTCGCGAAGAGAATGGAGGTCGAAGGCGAACGCTTCACCCCGAATTCGCCGGAGGAATTCGCCGCCTTCGTGCGGGCGGAAGTCGTCAAGTGGGCAAAGGTCGTGAAGGACGCCGGATTGAAGCCCGAGTAAGCCGGGTTCCGGTCAAGGGAGACGGAAATGCTGAAAATCCTCGGACGCGCCAATTCGTTCAACGTACGCAAGGTGCTGTGGCTCTGCGACGAAATCGGCGTGCTTTTTGAGCGCGAGGACTACGGACGCGGCTTCCGGCCGACCAACACGCCGGAATTCCTCAAGCTCAACCCGGTCGGTCAGGTGCCCTGCGTGATCGACGATGGGTTCGTGATGCGCGAGTCGAACGCGATCATCCGCTACCTCGCTGCGAAGCATGGCGCGACGATGCTTTACCCGACCGACCTCAAGCAGCGGCAGGCAATCGAGGCCTGGATGGACTGGGTGGCCTACGACGTCACGCATTCGATGCGCGGAGCATTCCTTGGCGGGCAGCTCAAGGAGGCGCCGTGGAACAACGAGTGGTTCGTGGCGCAGGGCCGCAAGGACCTCACCGCGCAGATGAAGCTTCTCGACGAGCACCTTGCGGCCAACGGCCCCTACGTGCTGGGCCGGGACTTCACGCTGGCCGATATTCCGATGGGCCTGGTGGTGAACCGCTGGTTCTCGCTGGCGGGCCTGGAGCGCCCCGCATACCCGTCGGTGGCGCGCTATTACGAACTGCTCACGGAGCGGACGGCGTATCGCGCGCATGGCCGGAACGGACTGCCTTGATCAGGATAAATCCATAACTTTAATTTAAGCGGATTCAGTATCTGCGCGGTCTTCCGGCCAGTTTTATTTCCGTTTCAGGAAACATTTAGACTTTTCCATAGCCCAGCGCCTGCCTGAAGTCACCGACCAGGCCCTCGCAGTCCTCGATGCCCGTGGAAATCCGGATCAGCGACTCGGCGATACCCATGTCCTTGCGGCGCTCGGGACCCATCTCCCAGAAGATCGTTTGCGCCACTGGGATCGCGAGCGTGCGGTTGTCGCCGAGGTTCGAGGACGACACCACGATCTCGAGGCGGTTGAGGAAGTCGAAGCAATCGACCTCCTCCTTCAGCTCGAAAGAGAAGATGCGCCGCAGCCGGTGAGCAGGGACTTCGCCAACGCATGTTGGGAGTGCGATGCGAGGCCCGGGTAGTAGACCGCAGCCACCTTTGGGTGCGAAGAGAGGAATGCTGCGAGAACCTGCGCATTCGAGCAGGTCCGCTCCATGCGCAGCGCGAGCGTCTCGGCCCCGGCGGCGATGTGGTGTGCGTCGGTGGCCGCAAGCGTGCCGCCCCAGTCGCGCAACCCCTTCTTGCGGATCTGATTGTCAGCCCCGTTGCAGAGCCGTTGCAATAGCTCGGATAGAACCCGTGCAGAATTTTTTATTCTGTGCGGTCTTTGATCTTCGCCGCAACCTTCGTCTGCAACTGCAAATTGCTGGGGCTATCAGCACTGTTGACGCCGGCGCCGATTTAACCAGGGCACGCCCAATGAATGCTCACGATCGGCACTACCTCTCTAAACTGGTCAATTTTCGGTCGGCGTCAACACTCAGGCTGGCTTGAACATTTTGCCCGGCAGGTAATGGACGATTTCCGGGAAGACCCAGATCAGCGCGACCGCGACCGCCATCAGCACGAAGAAAGGCAGCGCGGCTTTCGCGACGTAGAACATGTTCTTGCCGGTCAGCCCCTGCAGCACAAACAGGTTGAAGCCCACCGGCGGGGTGATCTGCGCCATCTCGACGACCAGCACGACGAAGATCCCGAACCACAGCAGGTCGATGCCGGCCGCCTTGACCGAGGGGAGGATCACCGAAGCGGTCAGCACCACCATGGATATGCC
>CANKMT010000178.1 GCA_947482825.1 Betaproteobacteria bacterium
ACGGCGACGTACCGACCAGCTGGAACGACCTCCTCAACCCGAAGTGGAAGGGCAAGATCAGCATTCCAGACCCGAAGGTCGGCGGCGGGCACTACTACTTCGTGTTCACCATGTACAAGCTCTTCGGCAAGGACTGGTTCGAGAAGATGCGCGCGAACGACCCGCTGCTCACGCAGAGCCACGGCGTCACACATAACCAGATTATGTCGGGCGAGCGGCACATGGGCGTCAACATCTCGGTGCTCAACCGCCGAGACGGCCCGTATCCCGGCGGCAAGAACGCCCCGGTGAAGGAAGCCTTCCCGAAGGAAGGCGGCGCGCTCCTCGCCGGCAGCATGGCGGTGACCAAGGGCGGCCCCAACCCCGCCGGCGCTAAGGTGTTTATCGACTGGGCCACCAGCCTTGACGGGCAGAAAGCGATCAACCGCCTTGGCCACTTCTCGCTGCGCAAGGATTTCACCAGCATCGAAGGCGACGACCTGTCGAAGATCAAGTACCACTGGTGGGACGCCGCGGAGATGGACAAATTCCGTGACCAGTGGACCGCCGAGTCCCAGAAAATCCTGACGGGGAACTAGACATTAAGCTCCTCGTCGCACTTCTGTTTCTGTTTTCAGCAACGGCAAAAGCCTCGGATATCGTCATCCACAGCGTGCTGTTCGAACCAATCGGCCTAGCGATCATGCGCGCTTTCAACGACGCACACCGCACGAAGAACCTGCAGCTCAAGATCGTGCGTGGTCAGACTGGCGCGATGACAAGCCTCTACGATCAGGAGCTGCGTGCTGGGCGGGTGAGCACGGACATCATGTTCCTCGGCGACCCGGGCATGTTTCTCAAGCTCGCGCGTGAGGACAAGCTCACGCCCTATTGCAGCGCCAACTTCAAGGACTACCGGCCAGAGGCGCTGTCGAAGGACTGCTCGCACATGTTCTTCACCGCGTATTACCAGTACATCGCCTACAACCCGGAGTTGGTGAAGCCGAACGAGGTGCCGACGAGCTGGCGCGACCTGCTCGATCCTAAGTGGAAGGGCCGCGTCAGCATCCCCGACCCAAAGGTCGGCGGCGGCCACTATTACTTCGTCTTCAGCATGTACAAGCTCTACGGCAAGGAGTGGTTCGAGAAGGTGCGCGCCAACAACCCAATGGTGACGCAGAGCCACGGCACCACTCACAACCAGCTCATGTCGGGCGAGCGCGCGGTCGGCGTCAACATCTCCGCGCTGGTGCGGCGCGACGGCCCCTATCCGGGCGGCAAGGGCGCGCCGGTGAAGGAGGCCTTCCCCAAGGAAGGCGGCTCCCTGCTGCCGATCGGCATGGCGATCACGAAGAACGGCCCCAACACGGCCGGCGCCAAGGTGTTCGTCGACTGGGTCACGAGTCTGGAGGGGCAGAAGGCGGTGAACCGCCTGGGCCACTTCTCTCTGCGCAAGGACTTCACCAGCGTCGAGGGGGACGACCTCTCGAAGATCAAGTATCACTGGTGGGACGCCGAAGAGCTTGATCGCTTCCGCGAGCAGTGGACCACGGAAGCCCTGAAGATCCTCAACTAAGGAAAGCCATGCCCCAACCTGTCCGGCAGACTGCGGCGCTTCGCAAGCTACTCAAGAAGAAAGATTTCGTCTACATGCCGGTGGCCTACGACGCGCTCGGCGGCCGCCTGCTGCAAAGCATCGGCTTCGATGCCGTCTACACCGGCGGCTTCGTCACTGGCGGCTCGCGCTGCACTTCCGAGCCGATGCTCACGCTCGACGAGCAGGTGGATACGGCAGGTCAGGTCGCCAACGCCATCGACATCCCGCTGGTAGCCGACGGCGGCGCCGGCTTCGGCGAGCCGCTGCACACCATGCGCTCGGTGCGGGAGTTCATCCGCGCGGGCATCGCCGGCACGCACATCGAGGACCAGCTCTATCCCAAGCGCGCACACTACCACAAGTACGTGGCGCACGCGGTCGAGCGCCGCGAGTTCATCGACAAGATCAGGTTCGCCTGCAAGCAGCGCGACAAGTCCGACCCCGACTTCGTCATCATCGCACGCACCGACACTTGCCGCTTCATGGGCCTCAAGGAAGCGTCGTGGCGCATCAACGCCGCCGCAGATGCTGGCGCCGACATGGGGCTCCTCTTCCCGAAAAACGAAGAGGAGATGAAGAAGGCGCCCAAGGCCTGCAAGATCCCGCTGGTCTACGTCATCAGCCGCGGCAACCGCGACGGCCGCCCGCTGCCCACCGGCCCGCAGCTCGCCGACATTGGCTACAAGGGCGCCATCGACGCTCTCACCTACCTCCTCGTGAGCTTCTATTACGCCAAGCGCGCCTACATGGAGATCAAGAAGACCGGCGGCTTCAAGGGCCTCACCAACGAGCAGTGCGTGACCGCGCGCCACGAAATCGAGACGCTCGTCGGCCTGGACGAGTTCTACAAGGTCGAAGAGCAGACCGTCGAGCAGAAGAAGTGGGGCAAGCGCTAGAACCTGACCCGATTTTTTGTACCAAGCCTATTATTAGTCTACTGTACAGTCATCGATTGCGCGAGGATGAGGCGCCAAGGGCTACAGGCCGCCGGCGCCGGCGGCCTGTAGCTAAGCGAACTGTGGGGTCTCACCTCGTTGTATTCGCCCCGCCAGCGCTCGATTACGATGCGCGCTTCCTTCAAGCTGCAAACAATTAGCATAATTCCGGAGCAACTCATGAGCTTGCCATTTGACATACCCAAGTGGGTGAACAAGGAGGAGATGGGTCTTGATGCACGCTTCGATCCGCAGGGACGCTGGATAGCCGGAACGATGAACGAGGTCGCGGTGCCACCGCCCGTAGGGTCGTCGCAGCGCGAGATTGTCCTTCGCGACGACACCCTGCGCTCGGGGGGTAATACGCCTGGCGTTTTTGCCAGCCTCGACAAGAAACTGCGTATCGCCGCAGCACTAGAGGAAATGGGTGTCAAAGAGGCGGAAGTCGGCTATGCCGGGCTCCGCGACGATCAGCACTTTGTCCAGACACTGCGCAAGCGCAATACGCCTATGGTGCTCGGCATGCATGCTCGCTCCTGGTTGCCGGACTGGAAGGCCGAAATCGATGCCGTCGCGGATTGTGGTGCGCATCTGGTCAATTTCGTAGGTATGCAGGGCTACGCCCTGACCCGCGCGTTGCACCCGCACCTTGCCGGTGAAGCATTTCTGGTACGAATGGAAGAGTGCATTGCCCACGCGAAGAAGCGCGGCCTGATTGCGTCTTTCGGCACCGATCACCCGCACGTTGACCTCATGACTGAAACCGTGCGTCGGGCTACTGCCGCCCGCCTGGACCGCTGGGTGGTGTACGACACGCGCGGCTGGTTCTTGCCGCAAACCATGGCCATGTGGGTCAATAACGCCCGCGAGGCGTCCAGGGGCAAGGTCGAAATCACGGTCCACGCGCATGACGACTTTGGACTGGCAACCGCCAATACCTTCGAGGGCATCCGCGCCGGTGCCATGGGCTGCGACGTGTGCGTCAATCGTACCGGGCACCGCTGCGGCAATGCGGCGTTCGAGCAGGTCGCGGTGGGCCTAGAGTATTTTTTCGGCTATCGAACCGGCATTGATTTTACCAAGATCGCGGGACTCTCGAAGCTCGTCTCCGAGCTCTACGAGATCCCGATACCTGAAAATGCGCCTATCGTGGGACACAACATGTTCAGCTACGGAGGATTGCATATTCCAGGCGTGCTGAGCGGAGACTGGTTCCTTTGGGAAAATATCCGGGCCGAGTCGGTCGGCAGCAAGCGGCATATCATCTATGGCCCCACCGCTCTGCAGCGGGGCCCGGGCAGCCCGCTAGATGCGAAGGTGGGATCGTTGGGCAAATCCGCCAGCGAGGCGCAAATGGATCGGATCGTGAACGGTTTGCGCGAGTTGATTGATGCCAAGAAATTTGCTACTGATGCAGAGATCGAGACGGTAATCAGTCGGGTGATGGGCTGAAGGGATCGGAATCCTGAACTGACCGGCTTTTTCTGTACCAGGTTGAATGTAGTGTTTGACCTGGAAGAAGGAGTCGGAAGATGGCAAAGAAGAGATTTAGCCCGGAGCAAGTGGTGGCGAAGCTGCGGCAGATTGAGGTACTCACCGCGGCAGGCAAAGCGCTCCCGCTGGCCTGCAAGGAGGCTGGTATCACCGATCTCACCTACGATCGTTGGCGTAAGGAGTACGGGGTTCTGAAGGCCA
>CANKMT010000179.1 GCA_947482825.1 Betaproteobacteria bacterium
CCCCCCACCGGGAATTTCACGCTCATGAGGTCGATGCCGTTGGCCGCGCCCTCGGATTGCTTCATGTAGCGGTCATCCACAAAGCCGTAGCTGTGCATGAGGACGCGGTCGCCAAGGCCCAATTGGCGCGCCTGTTTGAGGAACACCACGCCGGTGGGGGTGATCGTCCAGCAGATCACCGCCTTGGCGTCGCTTGCGCGGATGCGCGTTAGCTGGGCGGTGAGGTCCGTGTCGGTCGGGTTGAAGCTCTCGTAGGTCACCTTGAGGTTGCGCCGAGGGCCGACTTTCTCCATTTGCTCCTTGGCGCTCTGGCCGAAACCCGAACTGTCGTAGAGCAGCGCAATCGACGTAATGCCGCGCTTGGCGAACGAATCGGCCGCGCGCTCGAGGATCTGGTCGTCGTCGATCGTGCTCTTGAAGGTCCACTTGCGCTCGGCCACCGGGTTCACGATCGACATCGCGCCCTCGGTGGAAATGAAGGGCATGCCGGCCTTCTCCACTATTGGCACCATCGCAAGGGCAAGCCCGCTCGCATTGCCGCCGCCGACGATCATGTCGACCTTGTCCTGCTCGATGAGCCGCCGCACCGAAGTCACCGCCTTGGAGGCTTGCGTCTCGGCGTCATAGAACACCCATTCGATCTTGCGGCCGTTGATTCCGCCCTTCGCGTTGATCTCCTCGATGGCGATTTCCATGCCGCGCTTCATGTGGTCGCCGAGGAAGGCCCCGGGGCCGGTCACCGACAGGATCGTGCCGATGCGAAAGGGCTCGCCCTGGGCAAGCGCCGCGCCGGGCAGCAGGGCCGACATTGCAGCGACAACCGAGGCGGCGAGCAGTTTTCTGCGCTGGTTCATTTTTTCTATCCCCTTGAAGTTCGGTTTGTGGAACGTTAACCCAGTTGCTCGCGCAGTGCCGCGAGCGCCTTGAGGTGGTGGTCGAGCTTCGCCTTGACGCGGGCAATCGGGCCAGCCAACGAGACCGCGCAAACGTCGCCCTGGATGACCAGCGGCACGGCGACGGCCATCACGTCCTCGACGTTTTCGCCCTCGTTGACGAACCATCCCCGGCGCCTGGAAGACGCAATCTCGGCGAGCAATGCGGCCTTGCGCGTTACTGTCTTTGGCGTAACGCGGCCGAGCTTGAGGTCGGCCAGCAGCGCACGCAGGTCATCTGCGGGCAGGCTCGAGAGGATCGCCTTGCCTATGGCGCTCGAATGCAGCGGGAAGAACTCGCCGGGATGGGCTGCATAGCGCACCCGGTTGGCGGACTCGATGACGTCGACATAGACCACGCGCTCGCCGGCGCGGCGGCCCAGCAGCACGGTTTCCCCAGTGCGCTGTTGCAGCGCGACCAGGGCGGGCCGAACGATGCCGGCCAGCGGATCGTGCTCGGCGATCCGGCGCGCATTCTCGAACATCTTGCGGGTGGGATAGAACACGCGGCGCGCGCCGAGCGAATACAGGTAGCCGCGCTTTTCGAGCGTTTTCACCAGCCCGAAGCAGCTCGACACCGGGGCGCCGATCGCGCGCGCGAGATCGGAAAGCGAAAGGGGCTTGCAGCCCCCGGTAAACGCCTCGAACAGGTCCAGCGTGCGTGCAGCGGTTTTCACATCCATGAAAGGATTGTGGACCGGCTGAAAAGCATTCGTCAACTATCAGAGCGGTCCGAGCTTCTTCTGCAGCCGCTGGTCGAAGCGCTCCACGTTGACCACTACCCGCTCGTGCAGGCCGTCGCCGATGAGTTCGCGCTCGTCGCGGGCCTCGACCCTGAAGGTGAGCGTGCGTCCCTCGATCTTCACAAGTTCGGCGCTCGCGGTCGCCCGCATGCCCACTGGCGTGGCGGCAATGTGGCGCACGTCGAGGTGGATGCCGAGTGATTGATGCCCGGGCGGCAGATGCTGCTCGCAGCAGGCCAGCGCCGCCGCCTCGATCAGGTTGATCATCACCGGCGTGGCCAGGACGCGCACCTTGCCGCTGCCGACGAACGGCGCGGTGTGCTCGTCGGCGACCACGATGCCATAGTTGCCGACCAGCCCGACCTGCAATCCCGCAGTCGATTCGGAACGGTTCGATCCTTTGGGCGATTCCATGCGTGGGCCTCGGAGGGAAAGACCCATGGTATCGCCTTGCGGCGGGAGGGACGCCTAGCGGCGCACCTGGTCGTCGTGCTTCTCGCGCCGGATACTCCGGCTCAGGTCGTTCTGCGCGACTTCGATGCGCTCTCTCTCGCGCCCGGTGAGCACGCCATCCCTGCGCGCATGGGCCTCCATGCGTTCGATGCGCGCCTGCTTTGCACGCAGCCTCGAAGCTTCCCGGGGGGTGATCGAAACGGGACGGTTGTCCCATGCCTTATCAAACGCCGCCCTCGCCGGGAAAGCTGCCACCATGATGTAAACCCCGTAAGAGATTGTTACCGGTGCGCCGTGCAGCTAGCATTGGCGCGTGCAAAGTCACATCGTCATCCTCGGCTGCGGCTTCGGCGGCCTGTTTGCCGCAAAGGCGCTGGCCGGCGCGCCGGTTCGAGTCACGGTCATCGACCGCGCGAACCACCATCTCTTCCAGCCCCTGCTCTACCAGGTCGCCACTGCCGGCCTTTCGGCCCCTGCGATCGCGGCGCCGATCCGCCAGATCCTCGAGCACCAGAAGAATGCAACAGTGTTTATGGCCGACGTCGAAGGGATCGACACCTCGCGACGCGCCGTACTCCTCGACGGCGCAGAGGAAGTGGCCTACGACTACCTGATCGTCGCCACTGGCGCGACGCACAGCTATTTCGGCCATCCCGAATGGGAGCGCGACGCGCCCGGCCTCAAGACGCTCGATGACGCATTCGAGATTCGCCGTCGGATCCTCCTTGCCTACGAACGCGCCGAGCGCGAGACGGACGCAGTCAAGCGCGCCGGCTGGCTCACCTTCGTGGTGATCGGTGCCGGCCCGACCGGCGTGGAGATGGCGGGGACGCTTGCGGAGATCGCGCGCCACACCTTGCGCGGCGAATTCCGCCGCTTCGATTCACGGCAGGCGCGCGTGATCCTGGTCGAAGGCACGCCGGGGGTCCTGTCCACCTATCCGCCGGACCTTTCGGCAAAAGCGAAGCGGCAACTCGAGCGCCTCGGCGTTACGGTGCGCATCAACGCACGCGTGACCGGCATCGACGCGGACGGGATCATGATCGGCGACGAGCGCCTTGCGGCGAAGACCGTGGTCTGGGCGGCAGGCGTGGCCGCCTCGCCGCTGGGCAAGTCGCTCGGCGTCGAACTCGACCGAGCCGGGCGCGTGCCGGTCGGCGCGGACCTTTCGCTTGCCGCCCATCCGGAAGTGTTCGTGATCGGCGACCTCGCGGCTGCGACGAGCGACGGCAAGCCGGTCCCCGGCATCAGCCCGGCCGCGAAGCAGATGGGGCGATACGCCGCCCGCTGCATCCTGCACCGGATCGGGAAGAACGCATCGGCACCCTTTCCGCCGTTTCGCTACATCGACTACGGCCAGCTAGCCACCATCGGGCGCAATGCCGCGGTCGCAATGATCGGCAAGCTCAGGTTCTCGGGTTACCCGGCGTGGCTGCTGTGGCTCTTTGCGCACATCTACTTCCTGATCGGCTTTCGCAATCGCGTCGTGGTGCTCTTCGACTGGGCCCTGGCCTACTGGAGCTTCGAGCGCAATGCCCGCATCGTCGTCGGCACCAAGGACGGCCGCTGACGTCTCAGGCAGCTTCGGCGGGGATCTTTCCCATGCGGCCGGCGTGAAAATCCTTGAACGCGTCCCGGATCTGCTGCGGCGTGTTCATCACGAAGGGGCCGTGACCTGCGACCGGCTCGTCGATCGGCGCGCCGTTCATGACGAACACCACGGCGTCCGTGGCGGCTTCGATGGTGAGCTCGTTGCCTGAACGCTCGAGCACCACGAGTTCGGTGGCCTTGGCGCTTTCACGGCCGTTGAGCAGAACTTCGCCGCGCAAGACGTAGAGTGAAGCCGTGAAACCGTCCTTGAGATCGAGTCGCAGCGTCCTGCCGGCATTCAGTCGTACATCGAGCAGGTTGATCGGCGTAAAGGTGCGCGCCGGGCCTTTGGCGCCGTTGAATTCGCC
>CANKMT010000180.1 GCA_947482825.1 Betaproteobacteria bacterium
CAGAGGGTGCGCTACCTCCTCGTGGGGGGAGTCGCTGTCAACTTGCACGGCGCCGAGCGAATGACGATGGACGTGGACCTCATGCTCGCGATGGATGAAAAAAATCTCGAAAGATTCCGGGCGGTAGCCCGCAGTCTGCGGCTCGCGCCGGCAGTCCTGCCGGTCACGCTGGAACAGTTCTGCGATCCAAAGATTGTGGCACGTTGGGTGAGGGAAAAGCATATGCTTGCGTTTCAACTCCGCGGCCCCGAACTCGAGGCTCCGTCGGTGGACATCCTCGTCAAGCCGGTTGTGTCCTTTCAATCCGCATACCGCCGGCGCAAGAGGATAAGAGTTGAGAATGTGAGCATCAGTGTTGCCGCCGCCGAGGACCTGATCGCTCTGAAATCAGGTACCGGCCGAAAAATAGACGAATCCGATATTCTCGCGCTGCGCCGCCTGATACGGCTGCGCGGGCTGAAGCGCCGCAAGGGACCCTGATGAGCAAGTACGACTACAACTACGAACTCTCGGATGAACAACTGTTGCGCTACAGCAAACTTCCGCCCATAGCGAAGCTGACCTGGCTCGACGAGGCTCGCCGATTCACTCTCCTCGCGCGGCGCCGCCCGGCCCATCACGCCAAGGCGGTGCGCCAGACTAAGTCAAAGCTCCCGCTTGAACGTGCTTGACGGCGCGCTGGCGTCGCCAATGCCACTCACTTGGCCCGGTATTTCCCTCGCTCCACGCGCGAGAACTCGCCGCTGCGTATCAGCGTGATGTTCACGATCTGACGGAAGAATTGCGACATCGTGGGGCAGACGTACAGGAAGCTCCGATCGGAGAACGATGGAGTTGCTGTTTGCAGCACTTCACTCAATCTCTATAAGGAGCTTTGCCATGACCCCTCTACGTCAACGGCAGCCGGGTCAAAGTTTGTGGCCCCCGATCATCAGCCGCTTGAACACCGAGTAATGTTCCTTGATGCGGTCATCGCCGGGAGTGCGCTTAACCGTGATCCACATTCCGGAGCTGAAGCTCTCGCACAACTCGGCGGTATAGGCGGCTTCTTCTTCGGCAACCGTGCTGGCCGCTGCCAAGGTCGGGGCGCCGAGATCGTCCACGAAATGGCGAACCAGGCGCTCGATCACCTGTTGGTATTCGGACTTGTCGATCTCCTCGACTTCGGCGATGGTGCAGCGTCCGCGGCTCACGACGCCGATGAACGAAGTGAGGCAATGGCAATTGGGCGCGCGGTGGGTGACGCCAGTGGGATCGCACACCGCGTAGCCACCGGACACGAGCCATTCGCCATCGCGCGCGGCGCCCTCCCGGGAATAAACATGGCTGTCGGAAGCGTCCAAGAGCACGGCCTTGAGGAATTTCACAGCGTCAAGACGTAGAAGGCGTCCGGGTGTTCAGTATCGCGGCACCGAGGGGTCGACCATCTGGGACCACGCGTCTATGCCGCCTTTCAGGTTGTAGACATTCAGGAAGCCTTCGCGGAGCAGTTGCTCGCCGGCGTCGCCGGCTCGGAGACTTCCGCGCCGATGAGCTTCTGGAGTTCTCCGGAGGCGTTCATTTCGCGGATGATGTCGCAGCCCCCGATGAACTCTCCACCAACGTACAACTGGGGAATCGTCGGCCACTGGGAGAATTCCTTGATCCCATCCCGGATCTCGGGCGAACGAAGCACGTCGACGGTCTCGTAGCCCGGCAGCAGCTCGTCGAGGATCTGCACCCCCTGGGCGGAGAAGCCGCACTGCGGCGCCCGGGGGGTACCCTTCATGAAAAGGACGGCCCGGTTGCTTGCCAACAGGTCGGTGATCTGCTTGCGGAGAGCTTCGCTCATTGCCATGGTTGTTCCTTTCCAGTATCTGCACCATCTCGAAATCCTCTTTCTTCGCGCCACATTCGGGACAAGTCCAATTCATCGGCACGTCCTCCCAGCGCGTGCCGGGGGCGATCCCATCGTCGGGCCAGCCGGCGGCCTCATCATGCCGTCCCCTGCAACCTCTGGTGATCGAGCAACGTGTCGATGTGGAGAACGGGGATTGCGTGTTCTTTACCGATCGCGAAGAGTTCATCGGGTGTCGCGATTTCGCCATCGGCATTCAGGATTTCACACAACACTCCCGGTCCGCCGATTCCGGCCAAGCGAAGCAAATCCAACACCGCTTCGGTGTGGCCGATACGGCCCCGAAGCCCGTGCGGGTTGGCTAGCAGGGTGACGCCGCAATCCTGCGCCACCCGTTCATCGCGGGGCTGACCGACGGATCGCTGCCGCGCGAGCGCTTCGAGTTCTACGCCGTCCAGGACGCGCTCTACCTGCGTGAGTTCGCCCGGGCGCTCGCGATCGCCGGGGCCCGAGCGCCGAAGGATGACTGGATCGTCATGCTGACCGAACACGCAGCGGGCGCGCTGCGCGTCGAGCGGACGCTCCACGAAGGCTTCTTTCGCGAATTCGAACTGACCGCGGAAGCCGTGCTCGCCACCCCTCTCGCGCCGACCACCCTGGCGTACACCCACTATCTCCTCGCGGTCGCGTACGGGGCGCCCTTCCATGAGGCGCTTGCGGCTCTCCTTCCCTGCTACTGGATCTACTGGGAGGTCGGCAAGGAGCTGGCGCGTGCCGGTTCGCCGAATCCGCTGTACGCACGCTGGATCGGGACCTACGGCTCTGCCGAGTTCGGCGCCGTCGTCGGCGCGGTGCTTGAGGCGACCAACGAGGTCGCCTCCCAGGTTGGCGACGCCGAGCGCGCAGCCATGCGCCGCCACTTCCGCACGACGAGCCGTTACGAGTGGATGTTCTGGGACATGGGCGACCGGTGCGAGCAGTGGCCGTTCGAGGTCAGTATTGCCCCCGATAGGGGGTAACGAATATCGCGGGCGCAAAAATCTGTGCACGCGCGCAGCAACGCCTCGTAGTCCTCGAGGCACGATGCTTTGGGCAGGGAGGCGAACAGCGCGCACAGGTCTGGTAGGGCTCGATGCCACTGTGCAGACAGGTAGTGCAGCGCCTGCCCGAGGAGGCTACCTGGCAATACGCTGTGGAGCTGCGCGAGCAACAGCCCCCCGATTCTGGCGAGCGCGGGCCGGCTGTGCTGTTGGCGCAGCCGGGTGACATCCGCCGGTGCCCCGAGCGCGATCCCCGCGCGAGATCATTTGCCGCGCCGCGTACAGGGTGTACGCCGACAGGCCGTGCTCCCGCGCGTACTGCTTCAGTGATTTGCCCTCACGATGCGCCCCCGCCAGTTTCGGCTCGGCGGCCACAGACGTAACTACTGCGCACTACTCGCCGAAATGGCCACTGTCGTTCGCTGGCTGCCAACTGTGACCAAAACGCTGAACGGAAAAGCGCCATCAGGAACGGCAGTCGACACAAAAGTCTTGGTATCGGGCAAATACTTCAACCAGTTCGGTAAATTATTCCCATCCAGTGTCGTAACCCGAATATTTGAACCTTCCGTTTCTGCAGCCACTTGTGCCGGCAGCGGGAACGAAAATCCCGCGCCTGATGTCGCCATTTCTTTAGGAACAAAAACATTGATCACTCCCGTCGTCTGAGCGCTCGGCTCTCGCACCAGTGAAACTGAGATGCCATCCCGGGTAAATGTAGTCTGAGCGCCAGCATCAGCAGCCTTGCTGGCGCCAGCACTAGCAATCTGAGAACTATTTTGCCCGATACCGCCTGTGTTCTCGCCGCCACCTTGGCCTTGGCCCGCACCCTGACCGGGTCCGGCACCATCACCAGGTCCGCCAGCGCCTTGACCAGTCCCCGCCACCGTGTTCGCCGCGCCGTCGGTGTTAGCTCCGCCACTCGATGGTGACGTCGCCACTTGAGTCGTACCGCCGGTACCTCCACCCGCTGGTGCGGCCGTCGCTACCTGAGTCGTGCCGCCTGTGTTTCCGCCGCCACCTTGGCCTTGACCCGCACCCTGACCGGGTCCGGCACCATCACCAGGTCCGCCAGCGCCTTGACCAGTCCCCGCCACCGTGTTCGCCGCGCCGCCGGTGTTAGCTCCGCCACTCGATGGTGACGTCG
>CANKMT010000181.1 GCA_947482825.1 Betaproteobacteria bacterium
CGAGGATCAGCGGTTCGGCGCCGGGCGAAGGGTAGTAGGCGAGCACCATGTGGGGCTGGTTGATGCTGATAGCCTTGACGTAAGTTATACGCAGACGCTCCACCGGAACGCCTAATTCCTTCAGTAGAAAATATTTCGAGATCGCATAGTCTTCGCAATCCCCTCCGTTGCTTGCCGACATTTCGGCCGGGGTCGCCCAGTAATCCGCGACTCCCCAATGCGATAGATCGGTTACAAATGGCAACCGGTTGAAATAGGCGTTCACCGACTTCAACACGTCCAGATCAGTCCCGGTAGCGTCAACGTCAACGAGGCTGGCAACGCGCCTGGCGCCTTTCTCCGCCCGGGAAAAATCCATCCACGAAGCGATCCGCTCCCGCGCAACTGAACCGAATTGCCGTGAGTACGAAGTGATCAGACCCGCGGTTACCTGGGTGGTGTATCCCAACCCGCCCGCCGCCGCCGCCGAGGCGATGCACGCGATCGTCCAGGTCGCGACGAGGGTCAAACGCACGGGCAGCCCAGCGCGGACAGGCGAGAGGTTGCAAGCGTTTGAGTCAATGGGCATTCCCAGTCCTCCAGAAGTCATGCGGCCGAAGCCGGCGCTTCTGCTCGTCCCCTAACCAGCGAGCTGGATCAGGAGGCTTTACTTAATAACATTTCTTAACAATTAGTGACGATATTTCCGTCAATAACTCTCATATAATTACACATAACATCGAATCTGAGTATAAATTTTGAATCTGCTAAATCACCATCGTTGGGAATCCGGGTTGTTTTTGCTGCAAATGCAAGACGGTTGCCATGAAATGCCGATATCCAGCTTTTCGTATCGCACCGGCAATTTTCGGAAGGGGTTGAAGCAACTGTGCGCAGACCCTGTTCATCGCCTGTTGTCGGCACTGGTGTGCTTCGGACCCCTCGGACTGGGCCCGACACAAGTTCTTGCTCAGGAGCGGCCCGACGCCGGGCGAATCCAGCAGCAGTTGCGCGTGCCGCCGGCCCCGGTGCCCGCCGCCAAGCCGCCTGAGATTCGTATCGAAGCACCACCTGCGTCGGGCAAGGGGATAGACACGCCTGCGTTCCATGTGGCTGGTTTTCGCATTGTCGGGGCCACCGCGTTCCCGCAAAAGGTGTTGCTTGAGCAACTCGGCCCAGCCGGCCTGGCGCTCACCCTTGGGCAGATCCAGGCGCGCGCCGATCAGCTGGCAAAGTTTTATGCCGACCGGGGCTACTCGGTGGCGCGTGCCCTGGTGCCTGCCCAGGATGTGCGGGACAGCATCGTGGAAATACGCCTGCTCGAAGGGCGCTACGGACGGATTGATATCCGCAACGCGACCGAGGTCAGCGAATCCCGCATCCGGTCGTTGCTGGGCGAAGCGAAAGAGGGGGAGCTCGTTTACGGTCCGGCCCTCGAACGCGGCGTACTGCTGATCGCGGAACTCGCCGGCATTGTGCCGAAGGCGACCCTCGAGCCTGGCGAATCCAGCGGATTGACCGATCTGGTGCTGGAGATCGGTGCCGGACGGAAGGCCGAGTACGATCTGTCGTTCGACAACGCGGGCAGCCGCTTCACCGGGAGCCAGCGGATCAGCGCCGGCCTCATCGTCAACTCGCCGGCCGACATCGGTGACCGCCTCACCGCGCGCGTCGTGACCTCCGGCAGGGAGCTGTTGTCGCTGCGCCTTGCCTATGAAGCGCCGGTGGGCGCGAGCGGCCTGCGCGGCGGCCCCTACCTGTCGCGCACGACCTATCAGCTCGGCGATGCGTTCGCTGCCCTCGACGCGAGCGGTACGGCGGATGCGCTGGGTGCCTCGTTCACCCATCCGCTCATCCGTTCGTCCGCGTTCAACCTGCGCGCCTCGGTTGGCGGGGAAGCACGCATAGTCGAAGACAAGGTTGGCACAACCGACACGTTGAACAACAAGCGCGCGCGGGTGCTGCAACTGGGCCTTGGCGGCGACGCCCGCGACGCGCTGCTGGCTGGCGGCATGACGGGGTTTCAGTTGCTGCTCACCCGCGGCAGCATTGCGCTGCAGACGGCGGCGCTTGCTGCCGCCGACGCGGCGGGTGCCGGAACGCAGGGCGGCTACGGAAAACTTCTCGCCACTGTGAACCACACCCAGGCGCTGACCGAGGCGTGGCGGCTCTCGGTCAATTTCACCGGGCAGTGGGCGTGGAACAACCTCGACTCGTCGGAGAAATTTTCCGTGGGCGGCCTCTCGGGGGTGCGCGCCTATCCGCCCGGCGAGGCCTCAGGTGACCAGGCGCAATTAGTACAGGTGGAACTACGCCATCAGGGATTCTTGCTCGGGCCGGGGCAATTCGCGCCGTTCGGTTTTTATGACGCGGCGAAATCCCGTATCAACCACCGCATCCACGCCGCATTTGCAGGCGCGAATACCCGCGATCTCGCGGGCTACGGGCTGGGGGCAGAGTGGACCGTGCCGGGCGGCGGGTTTATTCGCGCCTGGTTTGCGCGCAAGTCCGGCTCCGAGGTGGCGAGCGCCGATGTGGATCGCGCCTCCCGGTTCTGGACCCAAGCGGGGCTCGCGTTTTGAGCGCGCGACAAAGGAGTCGAAGTGAGATACGCCATGCTTGATCAGCTGCGCATACTGGCAGCGATGCGGTCGCATCGGACGCTGATGCTGGTTCTGATCGCGCTCGCGGCCATCGGCATGCAGCGCACCGAGAGCGTCGCGACGCTCAACGGTAAATTGCTGGACGGCGCATTTGCGTTCTGGAGGGCGTTCGCCCCCGTGCCGGTGGCGCGCGACGTGGTGGTGATCGGCATCGACGTCGACGACCTGCGTGAATTCAGCGAACCGCGCGATCTCTGGCATTCGAACTACGGCCGCCTGCTCGTAGCGCTGGGCCCGGCAAGGCCCGCGGTCGTCGGTTTCGATATTGTCTTCCCCGAGCGCTCCTATCAGCATCTCATCCCGGGCCTGGACCAGGCGCTGCTCAAAGGCCTGCTCGCGGTCCGCGGGCAGGTGCCGGTGGTGCTCGCACGGACCGTGGACGACTTCAACAATTTCCGCGAAATTTTTGCACCCTACGTTGCTGTAGCGGGTGCGGGCTCGGTCGCCTCGGTCATGGTGTGCCGTGACGGCGATGAAGTTATCCGCCGCTTTGATGAATTCCTTTGCGACCAGAACTCACGCGCAGCGATTCCGAGTTTTGCCGGGACGATGGCGAAGCGCCTGGGGGTCGAACAGGCGTGGCAGGGATACATCGACTATCGCATCGGCGCAGGATTCCAGTACCTGCCGTTTCGCGAAGTACTGCGACAGGCGGACAGCGCGCCGGCTGAGTTGCGCGCGGCGTTGGAGGGGCGGCCTGTACTCGTTGGGTTCGTGCTTCCGTTCGAAGACCGCAATATCGTGCCCGTGGACCTGGCGGGCTGGGAACCGGGCAACCGTTCGGTACCGGGCGTGCTGGTACATGCGCAGGTGCTGCGCAGCATGCTCAATGGCGGGCTGCTGCAACCCGTCGGCGCCGGAGTTGTGTTTTTGCTTTCAGTCCTCGCGGCAGCCTTCGTGCTGCTCCCCAGCGGCGGCCGTACGACCTTCGTCTTTTTCATGTTTGTTGTCGCACTGGCCGGCGCGACGCTCTATCTGCTCAATGTCGGCTGGGTACTGCAGCCCGCAGTCGCAGTTGCAGCGGGCGCTGTCGCGCTCTTCGGCCGCTTCGTGAGCGATTCGCTCGCCCAGGCGCGCGAGCGTGCGACCCTGCGCCATGCTTTCGGCGGCTACGTGAGTCCGCAGATCATGAGCGAAATCCTCGCCGGCCGAATATCCCCGGAA
>CANKMT010000182.1 GCA_947482825.1 Betaproteobacteria bacterium
CATGGGGCCCGGTTCTTGTTGACGCCGGCGCTGAATTGACCAGGTGCGCCGGTTTCGATCTGACCAGGGTACGCCCAATGAACGCTCTGGTCAGTCGATGATCGGCACTACCCCTCTAAGCTGCTCAATTTTCGGTCGGCGTCAACACCCTCGCATCTAAGTATCTTCCGCCGACCGCATTGCCCGTATCCCTACCTCACACAACCGTGCGTAGGTGGTGTCAAACCGCTCATCCGGTGGAACGAATACAATCGTGCCATCCCGCCCGCGAGTCAACAAGACTCGATAGACGTTCTTCCGCATCGCCATCGGATCCTTGAGCTTTCCCCGTGTGCCGCGGGAATGGGCGATAGACCAGTCACCCTCAGTCCACAGCAAATCCGAGCCCCAGGCGACCAGTGCGCAGTCGAGCTCGAGGCCCTGTGAGGAAAACTCGGTCGCCACTGTATCGAGCTGACAGCAGGAGCCGGGATCTTTCGGGTCCGCGTTGTACCAGGGGCCAACGCGAAGTCGCTTAGTGGTCTGGAAGGTATTGTCGACACCGAATCCCGGGAGCCATTTGTCTTTGGATGACGCGAGTAGGCCGAAGCGTGCTTCTTTGGCGTCCTCATACCGCTCCCGCAAGTAGGCGCACGCGGCTCCTATATCCCGGGTGACCAGAAAACGATGCGAATTCGCATAAAGCTCGATGGAAATCTGTGCAAGCTGGTCGATGGGGTGGCAGTCCAGTAGCCCGCCGACGAACTGGTGGACTTTGGGGGTCAGGTGAAACCTGATCTCGGTGTCGAGACTTAAGATCTCGTCCCAGTGCCCCTGTGATCCTGTCTCCGCGAAGATCGGTGCGAAGCGAGACGCGCCATGAACAGTCCATTGTTCGCCACCCGGTAATTGTCGGATGGCGTCCGCCCACAGTGGTGCTCCGCCTTCTTCGCCAATATGGATTGCCTGTCCGTCACCAATTAGCGCAACTAGAACGCACCATTCCGGAATGCGATTGCAGAAATCGAGCAGGTGTTGCGGTTCAGACTTGTTGACCGAGCCGCCGTGAACCGTGGCGACGCGCTCGGCATCGTGCGCGCGCTGCGCTTCGTCGAACACGATCAGGTGCTCAGGCGGGGCAGCCGCACGCGGGCGGCTAAACGTCGCGACATAATTCTTGATCGCCTGGACGAAAGTTCTGCCCCCACCGCCCCCTTCCCTTAACGCGTGTTGCAGCACCTCTACCAAAGGCCCGTTGCCAGAAAGATAAACCGCGGCGGCGGACGGCTTGCCGGTGCCGCGATCTACGGCGAGATCATCGAGCCACCCGGCGTGGACGAGCTGCAATCCAACCAGTGTCTTGCCAGAACCGGGGACACCACTCAGGAGCACCAGGTGACGGGTCTTTGTGCGCGCCGCTTCGTGCGCGATCGCGGTAATGTGCTGTAGCGTAGGTTCGGTCGCCGCTCGCGCGCGCTTGATCATCGGCAGCGGTCGCTTGTTGAACAGCTCGCGTGCCGCTTGCACGATAGACGGTAGCGGGGCGTAGGCGTCTGGCGCGAGAAAAGCGTCTACTGAGACGAGAGACTCCTTCTCGCTGGAGAACTCCTGCAGCAAGAGGTTAAGCCCCTCCGGCGACACAACGTAAACACCGTCCCGCATGACGGGTTCGGGGCTACCGCCGCGGATTACCAGCACCGGCGTGACCGTGCGGTTGGCGCACGCGGCGTGGTATGCCGCAAGATCCCGCGCATACCCAAGCGCCTGGTCGATCGCGGCCTGCGTGGCATACGGCCGACCCTTCAGTTCCAGAACTGCGATACCGCCTCGCTCCAGAATGATTACGTCCGGCCGCCGGAAGTCTCGCGGCAGTTCGTACTCAAGGATCGCGGTGTATTCGCCTGCCGCCGAGTCGCGAGCAGTCAGCTCGCGGCATTCCCTTTGCAGCCATGGAATGGACTGGTCCCAAGCGCGTATTTGTTCGGGCGAAGCATCGGGAACGAACTCATTCAGCTGAACGCGCACAACTCGAGGCACTGATTTCGAAAAGGTTTCGAGATCCGATTGCCAGCCGTAGCGGTCGTAGAGCAAGAAGGTTCTTTAAATTGGGGTTCGACTGTGCATTGTGGGAGGCATCTCGCGGTGGTTACCGCGCGAGCCTGCTCACTCGCCACTCCAACGCTGGTTTCTTCGGTGAGTATGCTCTCTCCTTTGGCAGGATCAGAGATTTCCCCTCCAACTCCAGCAGCGGCCTGTTATCCGGAAGCCGATCATCCAAGGTCTTAGAGACGTGCCATTTAAGATCCGGTCCCGGGGCGATGATGTATTTGTCCATTGCCCAGTGAAAGGACGGCGATAGTGCGATGCCGTTGCGCGGATCGTCGTCATGCGTGTCGGCATACGGAACCAGGTGGGCCGCCTCGACGAGGACGGTGCTGTCTGGAAGGATGATCCGCCAGCCGGAGGCGGCACAGCGGTAGTCGTAGGCCTCGGTCACGATTCTTCGAAACGCGGCGCTGCGCGCGGGGTCGCTGGGCGCTTCAGCTGGGGCAGCTTGATTGCCCTCGATTCGTTGGCGCAGGTCGATCTCGGCGTTGTCGATCCGGCGTTCTTCCTCGAAAAGGGCGTTCAGCGGTTGTGAGAAGGCCCCAAACCACGCCACGGCGAGCTGCTGCCGGAGCTGCTCACGTGCGATCGGGTCGAGGATTAGGCTGTGGAGGGCCGGATCGAGCGAGACGTAGGCGATGTTCTCTGCGATCACGCTTGCTGAACGGGCTGAATCCAAAACGTCCAAAGCAACTTCACGCCCCGGCTTGGGCCGCAGGTGCCAAAAGCCGTCGCTGCGGAGGTGGAAGTAGGGAAACCAGGGATTGGGGTGGTCGCTTGGTCCTTGAACTATTTTGAAGAAGTCCGCGTAGCGTTCCAGCAGCGGTGGCTCGAAGCGAATCTGGTTTTGAATGAGTTTGCCGGCTTCGGCCAGGCCCATCATCGCGAGCAGCATGCACGGTTTGTGCGGGCTCGGGATCCCTCCAACTCGATTGACATTTAGCCCCGCGAATGCCTGCAGATATTCGGGAAGGGTTTGGGGCGGCGAAGGCGCGCGCGATTTGGCCATGGCAGCTTAGTAGTTGCCCTTCAGCGGAATAACGTGGCGCACACCGCCGCGCGGATTGGGAGTGTCGCCCTTGTAGCGCGGGATCACGTGGATGTGGGCGTGCCAGACGGACTGGCCGGCGGCGTCGCCGCAGTTGGCGCCGACGTTGAAGCCATCGGGGTGAAAGCGCGCTTCGAGGATCGGGCGCAGGTCGCGGGCGAGGGCGAAGCAGTCGACGTACTCGTCCGGGTTGAGGTCCCAGATGGTCACGACGTGGCGGCGCGGCAGGATGAGGGCGTGGTCGGGGGAGACGGGGAAGGAATCGAAGACCGCAATTGCACTGGCATTCTGCGCGAGGATCTCACGCTCCGGCTCACAGAAGATGCAGCGTGTCGGCCGCTACACGCTGCGCGGCTAGTTGATGTCCCGGTACTACCCACTGACAGCGCGCGTCCTGCGCGATCCTGGGGCGTCAGAATAGCCCTCGGATACACAGTAGATACATGACAGTTTTGCGGATTCCTGAAAAGTTCCTAACTGATTGATTTAATGTGGCTCCTCGACCTGGACTCGAACCAGGGACCTGCGGATTAACAGTCCGACGCTCTACCAACTGAGCTATCGAGGAATCGTTCGAAGGGATTGAATTATATAGGAAAAGCCAGCCCCGAAAACTACGGCAAGCTAGCGAATCACCTTGG
>CANKMT010000183.1 GCA_947482825.1 Betaproteobacteria bacterium
CATTTCCGTGTCGAAGCGCGACCACCTAAATTCCAGCTGACTTTACCGATATATCACACCTGCAGCTCAAATTTTCCGCCTGTTTGCATCCCAAGCACGGGGTTCTTTAATGCCCTCGCGCTCGGCGCTATCGCTAGACCCAGAACGCCAGACCCGGGCTGGCGAAAATGTACCGCGTTGCGCCAGACCGGGCCTGGTGGCCCGCCGTTGGCGCTCCGTTTGTGCGAGGGGTTAGGCTTCCGTGTGGTGGCGACCGTGTGAGGAGAAAGTGGGTGTCCCGTGATGGGTAGAGAAAGTGGGTGTCCCGTGATGGGTACCGCCTGTCTGATCCTGATCAGCGTGCCGAGCCGTAAAGACAGTCTAATCGCCGGCACGCCACCCCCTCCGAAAGAGCCTTTTCAAACGATGAGAATTATCAGTCTGCCCCTGCTGTTGGCCATGGCCCTGTTCACTGCTTCCCTGCCCGGTCACGCGATCGAGGAGCCCGCCTTCGAGGTCCGCAGGACCATGGGCAATATCGAGATCCGCGAGTACGCGCCTTACGTCGTGGCCGAGGTGGTGCTGAGTGGCGCTGCGGAGGATACCGGCAATCAGGGTTTCCGCATCCTGGCCGGCTATATCTTCGGCAAGAACAAGGGCGAGGAGAAGCTCGCCATGACCGCGCCCGTCACGCAGGCCGCGGCGCCGGTGAAGCTCTCGATGACCGCGCCCGTGATACAGAGCGCCGTGCCCGGCGCGTACCGGGTGCAGTTCGTGCTGCCCGAAGGCGTGACGCTCGATACTGCACCGCTACCCACGGACCCTCGCATCGTGTTGCGGCAGGAGCCGGCCAGACGGATGGCAGTCGTGCGCTATGCCGGATTCTGGTCCGATGCCAACTACAACGAGCACCTGGCCCTGTTGCGCGAAGCCTTGCAGAGCGCTGGACTTCACTCGGTCGGCGAACCGATTTACGCGCGCTACAACCCACCCTTCACGCCGTGGTTCCTCCGGCGCAATGAAATCTGGCTGGAACTGGCCACCGAGGAGGCGCCGCCGGGCGAGTGATGATGTCGCGAGGATAGGCAGCACTAACGCTGTTTATCTCGAACTCGAGGTTAAAAATGCGACGCTTCGCGCTGAACGACTTCTTCAAGCTGCTCGGCGTCTAGGTCTAGCCGCCGGTCAGTTCGAGGACCGCGGCGAGCATGGCCGCCGTAGCCTCTTCGTCGTGCAAGCGGTGTTCCTTCCCGACTACGGTGAGCGCCTCTGCTGGCAGCCCGCTGCGTGCCAGCAGCTCAACCGAGTCGGCCAGCGGCACGAGGTCGTCTGCGGCTGCATGAAGGATGCGGACGGTGCCCGAGACCCGCGCATCGAGGCCGAACTTCTTCCAGGCGGGGCAGAGGAGCAGGAGCGGCACGCCGCGGCTCTGCAGGCCCGTGGCCACCGCGCCGCCGCGGCTCGAGGCGACGATGAGATCCACGGGGCCATCCGCGAGCGCCGCGTCGAGCGAGGCCTGGGCGGCGGCAATCGAGGCCGTGAGGTCGTCCTCGTTGTCGAGTTGCGGTCCGAGGACGGTGTGGCCCGCCTCGCGCAGGCGGGTGGCCTTGCCGGCGTTCGGTGAACTCTCGCGACCGTGAAGATAGAGAATGCGGGCCATGTTCTCTCCGTTTGAGGATAGGAAGCATAAACGCTGTTTATCTCGAAATCGAGGTTAAAAATGCGACGCTTCGCGCTGACGCGCAGGGACGAATGGCGTGGTCGAGCGTCTGGTGGGCCGGGCGTGAGCGACACCGAACCTAGTGTCAGGCCAGTCTCGCGTCCCTGCGTCAGAGAGAGATCTGCCGTCAGCCTGGTTGCCTTAGGCCCGGCAATTGTTGTTGCGGCGGCGCGCGGGCGAAGGGTCTGAACGCTGGCGTCGCGGCTTCGGCCTGCCGCGCGAAATGAGCGAGGATTTTCTTGATCACTGCCGGATCCTCGATCGCGCCTGCCTCTCCTATGCGGCGGACCGGGAGCGCCACCAGTTGGTCGGTAATGCATAAAACTGCTGTTTGACGAGAATCTGTCGTTTCGGCTGATCTCGTTGCTTTCGGACTTGTTCCCCGGCTCAGTACATGTCCATGACATCGGCCTGGGCAACGCAAGCGACGAGGACGTTTGGGAGCACGCACGGCAACACGGATACACGATCCTCAGCAAGGATTCGGATTTTCACGAGCGCAGCCTTGTGAAAGGATTCCCACCCAGGGTCGTTTGGATCACCCGCGAAAACTGCAGCACAGGGCAGATAGCCGGATTGCTGCGCGCGAACGCAGTGCGCGTCGCGGAACTCCATGCTGATCCGCAGGCCGGGTACCCAATGATTCGGTGAGGTTCTGACGAGAGCGTCCAAGCTCTGAGCCAATCTCAGCTGTTCACGATGAAACGCAAGTCAGCTGCTCAAAAAAACGAAGCCCCCCCATTCACCCCACCGACTGCCCCTGTATCCACGCGACCTCTTCAGATACCAGCATCGCCACCATTGAGGCGATGTGAGAGGGTTCACCAAGCCGCGCGTGGCGGGTGCCTTTAAGCATCTGTTCCCCGGGGTAGTGCGGAGAAAGTGGGTGTCCCGTGATGGTGCAGTGGTGATGCTGCTTGATGTCGGTGTAAGTGGGTGTCCCGTGATGCTTGGCAATCTCGATTTCGAAGTAGGCAGCGTTTATGCTTCCTATACCAAGAGGTACATTGGAGGATGTATGGGCCAGCACAATCGTTCACGCGGATTTTCGTTATCGGCATCATCGCAATGCTGATCGCCATGCTGTTGCCCGTGCTTTCGCACGTGCGACAGCACTCGTTGGCTGTGCGTTGTGCGGCGAACCTTCAGCAGATTTCCATTGCGTTCAACAATTATCTGATCGACGCCCGACAGAAAACATTCTGGCGCGGCGCAAACCCCAGCCTCGAGGGCATGGATTGGTACGTCTACGGCGGGCAGGAAACGGGGAACGCGAACATCGGCCAAGCCGGGCTGTTCAATCGCTTTCAGCCGCGGCCGCTGAATCCCTATGTTGGCGGGAAGGTCGAGACGTTTCACTGTCCATCCGATGGCATCGTCGCGAAGTGGACGCAACTGGGCGTGAGTCATTTTGATTGGGTCGGCAACAGCTACCTGTTCAATGCCGTCGGCCAGCCGAATTTGGCGATTTCGCCGGAGCGCGGTTTGGCGGGCGTGCAATTCACGAAAGGGCGCGATGCATCGCACACGATTCTGTTGAGCGAAACCGCCGCAATTTACAGCGCGGTTTGGCACGTCGGCGGGAAGACGAAGTTGGCGCTGGCGGATGGGCAGGTGGTGTGCGTTGCTTTGAACGCGTCCGTGAAGGCTGGAGAGATGGGGTGGTAACTCGCTCGGCTGCGGAGCTCGCCAAGAGGCGAAGAATCGCGAAGCTGCGCGCAGGAGAAGATCTTAAAACGCTTACCTGTCTTCGCGATCCTTCGTGGCGCTGCGCGGCTTCGCGAGCGCTCATGGAATTGGGTGCGATGCGAGAAAAATTGCACAAAGCGACCTCCGGTCGACATTCTCCCGCCTCATGATCCTCTCGGCCGCGCCGGCCATTCTGCCGGG
>CANKMT010000184.1 GCA_947482825.1 Betaproteobacteria bacterium
ATATTTAGATGGGTTTCCTAAAGTTATAACTATGATATGCTGCGGCATCGGGTCATGGGCCCATGGATGCCGGAATGATGGACTTAAGGGGTACCGCAGCGACACTGTTTGCTACCGTGGTTCTAGCCGCTTGCGGCGGGCTGCCGCCGACCAAAGTCAGCGATGCGCATATCCACGCCGAAGAGACCGCGGGACCGGCCCAAGGCACTATCCCCCCGACAGTTCAACTCGCACCGGTCCTCCCGAAACCACGCGCCACGGCTCGCGCTGAAACCTATAGCGTTGTCGTCAACAACGTTCGCGTCCAGGAGCTCTTGTTCGCGCTGGCCAGGGACGCAAAACTGAACGTAGACGTTCACCCCGGCGTCACAGGGAACGTAACTCTGAACGCGATCGACCAGACGTTGCCGCAATTGCTGACGCGAATCGCCCGGCAGGTGGACATGAGGTACGAGGTCGATGGCCCGAACCTTATCGTCATGCGCGATACGCCTTACCTCAGGACCTACCGGATCGACTACCTGAACATGGTGAGGACATCCAGCAGCCAGCTGGGCGTTTCGAGCCAGGTCGCGACAGGGGCCTCGTCCGGTGGATCGGGCGGGGTGGGGACCTTCAGCAACAATTCGGTTTCCACCGTAAACAACGTTTCCAACAATCGATTCTGGGACACGCTGGTCGCGAACGTCCGGGACATGCTTCGGGAAAGCGACAAGCTCATGCCAGGCGCGCAGCAGGCGGCTGCGGCAACTGCCGCTCCCTCAAGCGCGCCGGCAGGCGCGGGCGCAGCACCTTCAACGCCTGCGCCGCAACCCCCCCAGCCGCAGTCGGGCGCGGCCCAGCAGCAGGGCACCCAAACGATGGAATTCCGGGAGGCCGCGTCCGTCATCTCGAACCCCGAGGCGGGACTCCTTTCGATCCGCGCGACATCCCGGCAGCACGAGAAGATCCAGGAATTCCTCGACCAGGTCATGTCGAACGTGAAGCGCCAGGTATTGATCGAGGCGACGATCGCCGAGGTGCAGCTCAATAACCAGTACCAACGAGGCATCGACTGGTCGAAGCTGCGCACGGGTTCGGCTGGATTCCAATTCCAGCAGATCAGTGGCGGGACACCCGCCGGCATCAACACGAATGCGTTTACTTTTGGTTACGCGGCGGGCAACCAGAATTTTACTGCGGCCCTCAAGCTGCTCGAATCGTTCGGCGACGTCAAAGTGCTGTCGAGCCCCAAGATCAGCGTGCTCAATAACCAGTCGGCTGTCCTCAAGGTCGTCGACAACCTTGTATTTTTCACCATCAAAGCCGACACGACGATCAATCAGACGACATCACTCACCACGTTCACGTCCACTCTGAATTCCGTTCCGGTCGGTTTTGTGATGACGGTCATTCCGCAGATCAGCGATTCCGATACGGTCGTGCTCAATTTGCGGCCGACGATCTCGCGCAAGATCGGGGATGTTGCAGACCCGAACCCGTCGCTAGCGCAGGCTGGCGTGGCGAGCCTGGTGCCGGTGATCCAGACCCGCGAAATGGATTCGATGCTGCGTGTACAGAGCGGCCAGGTGGCCGTGATGGGCGGCCTGATCCAGGACCAGGTCAGCAACACGGAGGACGGCATCCCTGGCGTCAACCGCGTGCCGAACTTTGGCGACCTTTTCCGGCAGCGCAAGGACACAGTTACGAAGACGGAACTCGTCATTTTCCTTCGCCCCGTTGTGATCCACGATGCCAGCCTCGAGGGCGACTATCGCCAATACCGCAGATTCCTGCCCGATGCCGATTACCTCCAGCGCCCGAACCCCGGCAGGGCAGAGGCCTACGGCGAACGCCCGGCGCAATAGTCACCATGAGCCTGCTGCTCGACGCGTTGAAAAAGGCCGAAAAGACCAAGGAGGATGCCCGGCGGCGAACGCAGTCCGCGGGCGGCGAAGACTGGGGTGGCGGCCTGCAAATCCGCACCAGGAGCGAATTGCCGGAGATCTCGACCACACTCGAAATCGATTCAGGAGGTATCGAAACCTCCGCTGACTCGGGCAGCGCCGTACCGGATGCGTTTTCAACCGCGCCGGTGCGGCGACCCGTAGCCGAAGCGCCCAAAGCCCCACCCGCGCGCGAGCCTTCCCCGGAACCGCCACCCAGGCAGCGCCAACCCGTCCAGACATCGGAAAGCGCGCCCGATCCCCTGGCAGCGCAGAAAACAGCCGCAAAGAAGGTCTTCGAGGCGAAGTTCAGGGAACCAAACCCAAAGCTTCCCTTCTACATAACGATGGCCGTGCTCGGGGTATTTGCGGTCGGCACCGTGATCTACTTCTGGTATCAGTTGCGCCCGCCGCCGCCTCTGATCAACACGAGCCCGAAGCCGCCCGGCGACGAAAAGAAACTGGAACCGCCCTCCCCTAAACAGGCGAGCGCACAATCCACAGCCCAACCTCCGCCGGGAAGCGCGGCTGCGCTTCCCGGACTGCCTGGGCAGAGCGCTGCGCTGGGACCGGCATTGGCGCCCGCGGGTGCAACCGCTCCTGTCGCGACTGCTCCGAGCAAAGCAGTTCAGACCGCAGCCGTCGGCATGGCGCCCAAACCAACGCCGGCTCAGGATAAGCCCGGAACGACCGAGGCCGCGCCACAAGGAGCAGCCAAGCCTCAGTCGCGCAGCCCAGGAACGGCGCCGAGACAGTCCGGTACGCCCGCGGGACAACCGAGGACTCAATCCGACCCTTCGAAGATGAGCGTCAATCGTCGCGGTCCGATCGTGGATCCCAAGGTCGAAACTGCCTGGCAGGCTTATAACCAAGGGGATCTGGCGACGGCGCGTGCCAACTACCTGGCCATGTTGCGCACGGACCCGATGAACCGTGACTCGCTTCTCGGCATGGCCGCGGTGGAAATCCGCATGAATCGCCCGGAACAAGCAGTTGGTTACTACCAGTCCCTGCTTCAGGCCAATCCGCGGGACACCCATGCACAAGCCGGGCTGCTATCGCTGCGGGCACAGTCCGGCGACACAGTACAGACCGAGTCGAAAGTGAAAAACCTTCTGGCGACCGACCTGGACGCGCAGATCCTCCACTTCACGTTGGGCAACCAATACGCGCAGCAGGGGCGGTGGCCGGAAGCGCAGCAGGCCTATTTCAAGGCTTACACCGCCGAGCCTGAGAATCCGGACTTTGCCTACAACCTGGCCGTGAGTCTCGATCAGATCAGGCAACAGAAACTGGCGCTGGAATACTATCGCCGCGCCCTTTCACTGGCGCAGCAGCGCGCGAGCAGCTTCGACCAGTCCCTTGCTCGCAACAGGGTTCAGGAACTGACCCGGTAGGCCGCCGGGGCTTTCTGGCCCTTGGCATTTACGCTCTCTGACTGGGGTCCAGCGCGGGCGTTGGGTTATCATGTCAGACGTATAAACCTAAAAACCGTAGTTGGCCCTGGTTGAACTCGCCTGATTTTCGAGAAATCTATGCGCCGGAGGCGGTCCGATACCCGCGAGGACGCGCTTGAGATGCTCGCAGACGAGGTTCCAGACGATGGCCGGACTCAACTGCTCCGCAGCGTGGTTGGCCCAACCTTGAAGCA
>CANKMT010000185.1 GCA_947482825.1 Betaproteobacteria bacterium
CCGGCGACAACCTCAAGGGCAGCCGGCCGCGCACGCTCGACGACCACCTGAAGACGGCGGACTTCTTCAACGTCGCCGAATTCCCCCGCATGGCCTTCAAGTCCACCGGCGTCAAGTTCTCCGGCGACAATCCCGCCGAGATCGTCGGCAATCTCACGTTGCTCGGCGTCGCCAAGCCGGTCACGATGAAGGTCGAACGCTGGGTCTGCAAGGACAACCCGATGAACAAGAAGCCGATGTGCGGCGGCAATGCCTCGGCCAGCCTCAAGCGCACCGATTTCGGCATGAAGTACGCCGTGCCGGCGATCGGCGACGAGATCCGGCTCTGGTTCTCGGTAGAGGGTTACAAGGACTAGCGCTCCATGACGGACTAGAAGCGGGGGAATGGAAGCGGGAAAATCCCTGTAAAATCCGCTTCTTTTTTGCAGGCGCGTAGCTCAGCTGGTTAGAGCACCACCTTGACATGGTGGGGGTCGTTGGTTCGAGTCCAATCGCGCCTACCAATTTCCTCAAGCAGTTACGTCGATGCGACTCGCGTCAAGCACGGTGCGGAATCGCATCGGCTGATGCCGCTGGCGAAATATTGAACCTCGTTCAGGCCCGGACTTCTTCGATCGGCTTTACCGGGACGATCCGCGCGACGCGTTTCATGACCTTGTGGTTTTTCTCAGCCTTCTTGAGGTCGTAGGCTGCCTGCAACCGCATCCATACTTCCGGCGAGCCGCCAAACAGACGGGACACCTTCAGGCACATGACGGCGGACAGTGGCTTGCGCTTCGCCAGAATGTCGTGAAGCATCTGGCGGGACACGCCCAGCGCTTTCGCCGCGGCCGTCACGGACAGGCCGGCGGAGGGCAGGATGTCTTCCTTGATAATCTCGCCCGGATGGACGGGCGGCAGTCCGTTCTTGCTCTTCATAACTTCCTCCTCAATGGTAGTCTTCAAAATCGACATGCAGGGCGTTTTCGCCTGACCAGCCGAAAGTGATCCGGTAATTTCCAGTCACGCGCATTGACCAGCGTTTTGGGTTGCCTTGCAAGCCATGGAAGCGAAAACCCGCGATGTTCATGTCCTCTGGACGCCCCGCTACTTCCAGCAATTGCAGGATACGCATGCACTTCCTGATATGCCCGGCACCGATCCGGCGTGTCTTGCCGGTGAGGTAAAGCTCTTCAAGCCCTTTATGTCTGAAGCCAACGATCATTCTTCACTGTAAATGCTTAAGTTGCCGTCTGTCAACTAAATAGTTGACTTTTTTGAGAACGCGGAATGGCGGTCGCACAGCCGATCCCGGCGGGCACGCGCCAGGTGGGCGCAGATCGGCCTGGAGTAAAATATTGATTCGGAACGACCACTTTGCCAGTTGCGAGATTGACATGGTAAGGGTCGTTGGTTCGAGTCCAATCGCGCCTACCAACTTCTTGATAAACATAAAACTGCCCGACGGCGCGGTGAAGGGCTTTCCAGGCCCGGTCACCGTCGCCGAAGTAGCCCAATCCATCGGCGCGGGCCTCGCGCGCGCCGCGCTCGCCGGCAAGGTGAACGGCAGGCTCGTTGACACGAGCTACCGCATCGAGGCCGACGCGGAGCTCTCGATCGTCACGGGGAAGACCCCGGAAGGCGTGGAGATCTTGCGCCATTCCGCCGCGCACCTGCTTGCGCACGCGGTGAAGCAATTGTTCCCGGAAGCCCAGGTCACCATCGGGCCGGTGATCGAGAACGGCTTCTTCTACGACTTCGCCTACAAGCGCCCTTTCACACCCGAGGACCTCGTTGCCATCGAGAAAAAGATGACCGAACTGGCGAAGAGGGATTTTGCTGTTACCAGAAAGGTTCTTCCCAGAAATGACGCGGTGAAATTCTTCCGCGAGCAGGGCGAGATCTACAAAGCCGAAATCATCCAGTTGATTCCGGAAGATCAGGAGATTTCGCTCTACAGCCAGGACGATTTCATCGACCTGTGCCGCGGGCCGCACGTGCCCTCGACGGGCAAGCTGAAGGTCTTCAAGCTGATGCGCGTCGCCGGCGCCTACTGGCGCGGCGATTCGAAGAACGAAATGCTGCAGCGTATTTACGGCACCGCCTGGGGCAGGAAGGAAGACCAGGACGCCTACCTGACGATGCTGGAGGAGGCGGACAAGCGCGACCACCGGCGCCTCGGCAAGAGCCTGGACCTGTTCCACATGGAGGAAACGGCGCCGGGCCTCGTGTTCTGGCATTCCAAGGGCTGGGTGCTCTGGCAGCAGGTCGAGCAGTACCTGCGCCGCGTCTACCGCGACAACGGTTACGCCGAAGTGCGCTGCCCGCAGATCCTCGACAAGAGCCTGTGGGAGCGCACCGGCCACTGGCAGAACTACCGCGAGAACATGTTCACCACGGAGTCGGAGAA
The DNA here is from genome assembly GCA_947482825.1 of Betaproteobacteria bacterium. Taxonomy (GTDB): domain Bacteria; phylum Pseudomonadota; class Gammaproteobacteria; order Burkholderiales; family SG8-39; genus SZAS-79. Next base: position 2,390 of record CANKMT010000185.1, read on the forward strand.
GCGCGACTACGCGGTGAAGCCGATGAACTGCCCGGGCCACATCCTCGTCTTCAAGCAGGGCATCAAGAGCTACCGCGATCTGCCGTACCGGCTGGGCGAGTTCGGCGCCTGCCACCGCAACGAGCCCTCGGGCGCACTCCATGGCCTGATGCGGGTGCGCGGCTTCACCCAGGACGACGGCCATATCTTCTGTACCGAGGCGCAGATCCTGGACGAATGCGTCGTCTACACGGCGCTGCTGCAGAAGGTCTACCGCGACTTCGGCTTCAGCGAGATCGTCTACAAGGTGGCGACCCGGCCGGAGAAGCGCATCGGCTCGGATCAGGTCTGGGACAAGGCGGAAGCCGCGCTCATCGAGGCGCTCAAGCGCTCCGGGGTGGAGTACGTGATTTCGCCGGGCGAGGGCGCTTTTTACGGGCCGAAGATCGAGTATTCGCTCAAGGACGCGATTGGCCGTCTCTGGCAGTGCGGCACCATGCAGGTGGACTTCAGCATGCCGGGGCTGCTGGGCGCGGAGTACGTGGGCGAGGACAACGCCCGCCATACCCCGGTGATGCTGCACCGGGCGATCGTCGGCTCCATGGAGCGGTTCCTCGGCATCCTCATCGAGAATTTCGGCGGCGCCTTCCCGGTCTGGCTGGCGCCGGAGCAGGCGGTGGTCATAAATGTGTCGGAGGCCCAGGCGGAGTACGCCGAAAGTGTTGCTTTTAAGCTGCGGCAGGCCGGTTTCCGGGTCAGCGCGGATTTGCGAAACGAGAAAATTTCCTATAAAATTCGGGAACATAGCTTGCAGAAGCTGCCCTACCAGTTGGTGGTCGGGGACAAGGAAAAGCAGGCAGGAAGCGTGGCTGTGCGCACGCGCGGCGGTGAAGACTTGGGGGCCGTGGCTCTTGAGACTTTCATCGAGCGCCTCGGCAACGAGGCGCGCGCGGTGCGGCACGGCCGCTTTTTTTGACGAGAAGAGGAGTTTTCACCCATCGCACTCGAGAGATCGCAACGCATCAACGGGGAGATCACGTCGCCGCAGCTCAGGCTGGTGGCTGAAAACGGCGATCAACTGGGCATCGTGGCAGTCGGCGATGCCCTGAAGATGGCGGAAGAGCAGAACGTGGACCTGGTCGAAATCGCGCCGC
>CANKMT010000186.1 GCA_947482825.1 Betaproteobacteria bacterium
AGAACTGGCCGGCGGCATACTTGGGCTGCTTGCTTTTATCCACTTTGCCGGCGTCGGTCTTGTAACCGAGCGCGGTCGCTTGCGCCTCTGTGTCGGCAACCATAGTTTGAGCGCGGGCTTGGGCGATCATGCCCAGCGCCATGCAGCAGCCTGCGGCCTGCTGCAAAAAGATGCGACGCAGATTTTCGGGGCTTGCGATCTTGCGGGTCATGATGTCTTCTTTTCAGATTCGCTGGACCATACCGGCGGTCATTGTTAAGCGTCAGGCTTGTTGCAGGTTTTCTTCTTCGTCGTCTTCGTGGAGATGAATGATGCGTTTGGGCGCTATGGTTTTGTCGTAGAGGACGGGGACTTTGAAGCCGAAGGTGTTCTTCAGCAGGGCGTCTGAAAATTCACGCTGGTTGATGCGCAGATTGGCCAGAGTAAGCCGGTCTTCATGAGTTACGCCCTACGCGATTTCTCCCGCGCGAACCGATCCACGACGAAGACTCTCAAGGAGGACCGGAACACCTGCGATCACGTACACTTATGCTCAGCCGCCCCTTCAAAGGACGGCCCAAGATCTCTGGTCAAAATTCAATCAGCGATTAGAGGGGTAGTGCCGATCGTGAGCATTCATTGGGCGTACCCCGGTCACACCGGAATCGGCACGTCGGTCAAATCGGCGCCGACGGGCAACAGCCATCTGCCTCTTGTAAGAAGTTATCGCAAGCACTCGCAACTTCTCTTCCTTACAGTCTGATTCGCTTTGCGTCATGGTTGATGCTCAGCCCGCGTTGGGGCATACTTTCGAGAGAATAAGCGCGGAAACCGCACCGGCGATCCGGCAATCTCGGGGAGTGCACTATGAGCAAAACCTGGAAGCGATTGTTGTGTGGAGTTGCCGGCGCTGCGATGTTGGCGCCGTTCGCGGCTTTGGGGCAGGGCGCATGGATGCCTCCGGCGGCGGACAAGCGCTGCCCGTCGAAGTGGGGCGCGAGCGATGAGCGCGGCTCGGCCAACATGATGTCGCCCGAAACGGTGATGAAAGCCACCCGCCTGATCCGCCAGGGCCAGGTGTATGAACTGGGCAAGGTGCTCGAGACCGCGATACCCAAGTTCGGCACGCGCGTGTGGTCGATCAATACCCAGCGTACTGCCGGTCCGGGCGGGCGCAATCAGCAGATCGGCAACGAAGAAGTCGTCATCACCGAATTGGGCCAGGTCGGCACGCAGTTTGATGCGCTGCCCCACATCGGCATCGGCGAGGACCTGTACAACTGCAACAAGAGCGCGGCGATCGCGACCCGCAACGGCTTCACCAAGCTCGGCGTCGAGAACGTAGGCGCGCTGATGTCGCGCGGTGTAATGCTCGACATCGCGGCACTCAAAGGCGTCGATATCCTGCCGGCGACCTATGAGATTACGGTCGCCGACTTGGAGGCCGCGATCCAGCGCCAGGGCACGCCTGTTGGAAAGGCCGACATCGTTCTGGTGCGCACCGGCTGGGGCCGCCACTACGTAACCAACAATACCGCCTTCAACTCGGGACAGCCCGGCGTCGGCGTCGGTGCCGCCGAATGGCTCGCGGCGCGCGACATCATGCTGCTCGGCAGCGACAACTGGGGCATCGAGGTGTTCCCGAATCCGGACAAGGACCTGCGTTTCCCGGTGCACCAGATCATGCTGACGGTCCACGGGATCTACCAGATCGAGAACCTGAACCTCGAGGCGCTGTCGAGCGACAAGGCCTATGAATTCGCGTTCGTAGTCCAGCCGTTGAAGATCAAGGGCGGAACCGGCTCGACCGTCGCGCCGATAGCGATCCGCTGATCTGTTTGGCCCCGCGCCCGTTCCCGGGCGCGGGGAGGTTCACTCGGGCTTGATGCCGGCCTCGCGCGCCACGCGCGTCCATTTCTCGCGGTCCGCCTTGACGCGGGCCGCGGTGTCCTCGGGAGAAATAGCGGTCGGGATATAGCCGGCCGGGGCGAATTTGTCCTGCACGTCCGGCATCTTCATGATCTTCTGGATCTCGGCCCACAGTCGGTCCACGACCGGCTTCGGGGTGCCGGCCGGCGCCCAGAAGCCGAACCAGGTGCTCGACTCGAAATCGGCGACGCCTTGTTCCTGCACCGTCGGGATATCGGGGGTCGCGGACACGCGTGTGGTGGTGCCGACGGCGATGCCGCGCAGCTTGCCCGCGCGCACGTGGGAAATCCCCGGCACCGGCTGGTCGATGAGCACCTGCACCTGCCCCGCGAGCGTGTCCTGCACCGCGCCGGCACTGCCTTTGTAGCCGATGTGCTGCATTTCGATGCCGGCCAGCTTGTTCAGCAGCAGGCCCGTTAGGTGTCCGCTCGAGCCGACGCCGGATGACGCGAAGTTGAGCTTGCCCGGATTCGCCTTCGCGTGCGCGACCAGTTCCTGCAGGGTTTTCGCCGGCAGGCTCGGGTGAGTGAGAATGTAGTTGGGCGAGAGCAGCGTGATTGCGATCGGCGTGAAGCCGTTCTCCGCGTCGTAGCGCATGTCCTTGAAGAACAGCGGGTTGATGATGAACATCTGCGGCGCGCCCACCAGCAGCGTGTAGCCGTCGGGTGCGGCCTTGGCGACTTCCGCGGCGCCGATCTGCGCGCTCGCGCCGGGCTTGTTCTCGACCACGAAGGGCTGGCCGAACGCCTCCTGGAGTTTCTGCGACACAGTGCGCCCGGTCAGATCGGTCGAGCCGCCCGGCCCATAGGGCACGATCACCCGCACCGGCTTTGAAGGGTAGGTCTGCGCGGGCGTGGCCGTGGCGAAGCACAGCGCGATGGCGGCAACTACGGCGTGAAACGGCTTCTTGCGCATGACTTCTCCCAGGATGAAACGCAGATTCCGCAGTCTCACGTGCGGTGCCCCGTTCGGGCGGCTATAGCGCATACTTTGGCTCGTACAGTCATTCGACTTGTAGTCTTGAGCAGCGCACAGTCTGCTCCGCTTGAGCCAGTGCAAGCAAGGGGTCAACCTCATGAAGTTCCTCATCGCAGCAGCGTTTGTCGCCGCCTACGTGGCTACAGCGGCAATTGCCCAGAATCAGCCCACATGGCCCCGCGATAGCTACACAGGTCCTGGCGGAGGCGCATACACCGGTCCCGGTGGGGGTGCCTATACAGGTCCGGGAGGCGGCGCTTATTCTGGCCCCGGCGGCGGTGCTTATACTGGTCCTGGTGGAGGCGCATATACCGGCCCAGGTGGGGGTGCCTACACAGGGCCGGGGGGCGGTGCTTATACAGGTCCGGGCGGAGGCGCATACACCGGTCCCGGTGGGGGTGCCTATACAGGTCCGGGAGGCGGTGCTTATTCCGGCCCCGGCGGCGGTGCTTATACTGGTCCTAGCCAGAACCCTTACCGCAGCAACAGTCCGCCAAAATAGCGGATAACCGCTCACCTTGCCGCCCCTACTGTACCGACAGTTCGAATCCAATTCTGAACCCCAAACGCTCAATTCACTGGATCTGCAATTCTTAGC
>CANKMT010000187.1 GCA_947482825.1 Betaproteobacteria bacterium
GACGAGGAGGCGACGGAGCGCAACCTGCGTGAAGTCCATTCGAGCCGGATGAAGCTGCTGCCTTTCTTCAGCAACCTGCTGCCCGAAGGCGTGCTGCGGGACTACATGGTCAAGCGGCTGAAGATCCACCACGACCATGAATTCGAGTTGCTCATGGCACTGGGCGCGAGCCTGCCCGGGGCGGTTCGCGCGCTGCCGGCAGACGATTTTCCGCACTCCGCGATCATCTCCCGGGCTGCCGCTACGCACGCCTCACACGATGAGGCGCCGATCAAGTTCTCGCTGGGTGGATCGCAACTCAAGTTCTCGATGATCGAGCGCGGCGGGCGATTCTCCCTGGCCGACGGCGATGACGAATGGATCGTCAAGCCCCCACATCCGACCCATGCCAACGTACCGGCGAACGAATACGCGATGATGCGGATGGCGGCCGTCGCCGGAATTCAGGTGCCCGAGGTCAAATTGGTGAAACTCGATGACGTCGAGCTGGGTGGCCTTGCCGGCCTTTCGATCCCTAATTCGGAAACCCGCGCCTACGCGGTCAAACGTTATGACCGCACCGCGGCAGACCGGGTCCATGTCGAAGACTTTGCTCAGGTCTTCAACGTCCACGCCGACCAGGAATACAAGGCCACGAACTACGACACGATCGGCAGGCTGATCTTCGACCTGTTTCCCGATCGATTCGATCAGATCGCGGAATTCGTCCGCCGGCTGGTGGTCAACATCCTCATCGGCAACGGCGACGCACACCTCAAGAACTGGTCGGTAATCTATCTGGACAAGGTCACGCCCCGGCTGGCGCCGGCCTACGACCTTGTGTCGACGATCCACTACGTTCCGAACGACAGCCTCGCGCTCAACCTGGGCGGCGAAAAGCGCTTCGAGTCCATCGACGAGTCGGTCTTCGACCGGCTCGCCCGGCGCATGGAAGCGCCGCCGAAATTCGTGCTGGAGACGGTCAAGGAGACGGTGGCAACCGCGCGCAAAGAGTGGCCCGGTATCATGCGAGAAACCGGTCTGCCCGAAAAAATGCGTGACCGCCTTCGCGAACATTGGGCCGGGCTTTCCGATCTGCTGAGGATGCGGCCGTTGTGAAACCTCCGACCCCCAACCACCGATGAGCACCGTCCTCTCTGTCGATGAACTCGCCTCGCTCGTGGCTTCGGTGTTCGAACGCCACGGCGTATCGCCCGAAAACGCGCGCATCGTCGCCGGCGTAGTCGCCGCGGCGGAGCGCGACGGCAGCCGCAGCCACGGCCTGTTTCGCCTGCCGGGCTACGTCTCGACTTTGAAGAGTGGATGGATCGATGGGCACGCGGTTCCGGTAGTCACCGACGCCGCGCCGGGCCTCGTTGCGGTCGATGCGGCCAACGGATTCGCACAACCCGCGCTCGCGGCCGGGGCACCGATGCTGCGCGAGAAGGCGCGCACGCAGGGGATCGCTGCGCTCGCGATCCGCAATTCCCATCACTTCGCCGCGCTCTGGCCGGACGTTGAGCCTTTTGCGGAGGAGGGGTTCCTCGCGCTCGCCTTCGTCAATGCTCGCAGCCGCGTTGCACCTTGGGGCGCAAGGAAGAAATTCTTCGGTACCAACCCTATGGCGTTCGCCTGCCCGCGCCCCGGCGGACCGCCGCTCGTGTGGGACCAGGCCTCGAGCGTGGTCGCGCAAGGGGAAGTCCTGCTTGCGGCCACGCAAGGGCACGAACTCGCCGAAGGCATCGGTCTCGATTCGGCCGGCAACCCGACCACCGACCCGAAGGCGGTACTCGAGGGCGGCGCGATGCTGCCCTTCGGTGGCCACAAGGGCTCGGCGATCGCATTTCTCGTCGAGATCCTCTCGGCCGCGCTGACCGGCGGGCGCTTCGGCTATGAAGACAAGTCCGCTGCTTTCCCCGGTGCGCTCACGACGAACGCCGGCGAATGCGTGATCCTGATCGATCCTTCACGCACGGGCGGTGACGACGTAGGCGCGCGCCTCGGCGGCCTGTTCGAGAACCTCGCTGCAACCGGCGTCGAGCGCCTGCCGGGCGACACCCGCCATGCGCACCGCCGCAAGTCCTTGCAGGAAGGCATTGCGATTCCCGATGTGACTTACGCGGTGGTGCAGCGGCTGTTAAAAGCGGGTCGCGGAGGAAAAACCGACGATCCGTTCCGGACGTTCAGCGAGTGGAACTCCGACGCCGACACGAAAGGCTATGGCAAGCTTTAGCCAGGGCGACGTAATCAAGGTGCCGTTTCCCTACACGGATCGACCTACCCGCCAGTCGCGGCCGGCGTTGGTGGCGTCCCCAGGCGGCATCGAAGGTCAAGCTGCACCTTCGCGGCACGCTGGGTCTGGGTGTTTCTCGGAAGTAAGTCGTATCTGCAGCAGCAAGCAAGCTGCCTTCATACCGGCTCCGGCACCTCGATCGCGCCCGACAGGAACAGCATCGCATTCGCGCCCAGCAACACGCGCTCGCCGCGATGCTCGCAATGCAGTGTCCCGCCGCGCTTCGACAACTGGCGCGCGACGAGTTTCTTCCGCCCGAGCCGCTCCGACCAGAAAGGCACGACCTGCGCATGCAGCGAGCCGGTGACCGGATCCTCGGGTATGCCCTTGGCCGGAGCGAAGTAACGCGAAACGATGTCGCAGTCGTAACCCGCGCCGGGTGCCGTGACGATGACACCGGGCAAGTCGAGCGCCGCAATGCGCGCGAAGTCCGGCTTCAGGTCTGCAACCGTGGCCGCATCCCCGAGCACCGCAATGTAGGACGCACCGCGCAGGACCTCTTTCGGTTGCTCGCCGATCGCCGCAGCGAGTCCTTCAGGCGCAGCGCAAGGGGCGATCGCACGTGCAGGCAGGTCGAGCACGAAGCGGCCGCCATCGCGCGTCACCGTCAGCGGCCCGGCGCCGGTGGAGAAGGTGACCGCATCGCGGCCCGGTTCGAGTTCCTGGAGCACGGCCCAGGCCGCGCCTAGCGTGCCGTGGCCGCACATCGCCTCTTCGACCCTGGGTGTGAACCAGCGCAGCGCGTAGCCGTCGCCTTCGCGCACGAGAAACGCGGTGGCCGAGAGTGCAGTCTCGGCGGCAATCGCCTGCATCGTCGCTTCCGGCAGCCAGGCGTCGAGCACGCACACGCCCGCGGGGTTGCCGCTGAACGGCCGGTCCGCGAATGAATCGACCTGGTAATACGGGATGCGCGCGATGGCGCCGCTCACTCCGCCTTGAGACCCGCGTCGCGCACGTAGACCTCCCATTTCGCGATCTCGCGCCGCAGGAAGTCCGCGAGCCCCTCGGGCGTGGTCGTGATGACTTCGATGCCGAGCTTGTCGGTCTGAGGCTTGATCGCCGGCATCGCCATCGCTTCGACGATCTTCGCGTTCAGGACGTCGATCACCGGCTTGGGCGTGCCCGCAGGCACGAATGCGGAGAACCAGCCGACGAGGTCGAAGTCGGTCACGCCCGACTCGTGCATGCTCGGAA
>CANKMT010000188.1 GCA_947482825.1 Betaproteobacteria bacterium
ATGAGGCCGTACGCCTGGACAAATCCGAGCTGGGCCTGCTGCCGGTGCGCGTCGAGGCGTTCGCCGGGCTGCTGTTCGTTTGCCTCGATCCCGAGGTCGAGCCGCTCCAGGACTTTCTGGGTCCGGTGATAGAACCGTTCGTCCAGCCCATGGGCACCGTACCTCTCGAGGTCTTCCATTTCCACAAGGCTGTGGTGAAGACCAACTGGAAGCTCTTCAACGAGAACAACACCGAGCGCTACCACAGCATGCTGCACGTGCTGAATCGCAAGACTCAGCCCTGGGTGCTCGGCAAGACCAGTCCCATGAAGCTGCGCATGCTGCCGAACGGCCATGGCGGCTACTGGTCGGATGGAGAGGCGACGGTCGCCTACGACCGCGGCGGATTCTCCGGCGTGACGGGCGATGCGCTTCCCGGACTGCGCGACGATGAGATGCGAGTGATCAATCTGTTTCCCGACATGATGATCAACATACGCTCGAACGTAGTGAGACTGGACCGCCTGATTCCGCTCGACCCCGGGCACACTCTCATCGAGTGGCGAGGTCTGGGGGTTCGGGGCGACGATGCCGAAACGCACGCAACCCGCCTGCGTCACCACAACACATTTTGGGGACCAGCAGGCCGCAACCTTCCGGAAGACATCATTGCAGTGGAGTCGCAGTTTCGCGCCATGCGGTCGGACGCTGTCCGCTACAGCGTGATTGCGCGCGAAGAGGATCACAACCCTACCGACGACATCAGCGTGCGCGCCTACTACGCCGAATGGGGACGACGGATGAAGCGCTCGGCTTCTTCACCTTTCGCCGACGCGGCCTGATACGTCATGATGGCAGAACAGAACACAAGCCTCATCGATCAGTCGGTCATACAGGATCTGGTCCAGCGCACCGCCAGCCTGCTTGACCAGGAAGACCTGGACGCATGGGTCGCCCTGTTTCATGCGGACGCTACCTACGAGATTGCCGCGTACAGCACGGAACTCAGACGCACTACCGTCTGGTGGAAAGCGGATCGACCGCTGCTCGAAAGGCAGTTGAAGGCAATAAGGGATCATGTTCGCGATCCGGCGAGCCGGCTTCATGTGGTTGGGCCTGCTGTGGTCACGTTCGAGAACGACAGGGCAAGTGCGCAATCGGCGTTTGCCCTTTACCGTACGGCGCCAGGTGGCGAAACCAGCCTGTACATGGTTGGCCGGTACGAGGACGTGCTGGCGCGTCATTCAAACCGCTGGCTTTACGTCGAGCACAAGGTGGCGGTGCAGACCCGGGTGCTTGAAGCGTTCACGCACCTGCCCATCTGAGCCATTCAAGGAGGGCGGAATGTCGAATTCAAAACCTGGGTCAGGCCGCTGGATGAGCGCCGCGGCGCTGCTCGCTGCCTTTCTTCTTGCGACATCGCCCGCCGTACTTTCCCAAAGCTACCCGGCTAAGCCGGTTCACGCCATCGTCACGATGCAGGGCGGGCCGCTCGACGCCTTCGCGCGCCTGATCACTGAGAAAATGGCACAGCGCCTGAAGCAGTCTTTAGTCGTGGAGAGTCGTCCGGGGGCGGGCGGAAACATCGCGACCGCGGCCGTAGCCCGGTCCGTGGCCGACGGCCATACCGTGCTGTTCGCAAACGACACGACATTCACCGTGAATCCCGCGCTGTACGCAAAATTGAACTTCGATCCGGAACGGGATTTCATCCCTGTTTCGGTCCTGGGCACGTTCGGCCAGATGATCGTCGTCAACCCGAAGCTCGCCATCGGGTCGGTCGAGCAGCTCGCGGCGGCTTCCCGCAAGCGCGAACTCTCCTTTTCTTCGTCCGGAAACGGGACCCCCTCGCATCTCGCTTTTGCTTACCTCCAGTCGGTGACCGGCACGCAGGCGAGGCATATCCCTTACAAGACCAATCCTGAGGCGGTCAGCTCCGTCGTCTCGGGAGACGTGGACAGCACGATGGTGATCGCCTCGACCGTGGTGCCGCACGTGCGGGCCGGCAAGCTTCGCGGCCTGGCCTACTCCGGCCGCAAGCGGTCCATCATTGCGCCGGAGACACCGACCGTGGCGGAGCTGGGATATCCGGGCTTCGAGGTCGAATTCTCGTGGGTGCTACTGGTGCCGGCGGGCACACCTGCACATGTCGTCGACACGCTCCATCGCGAAGCGGGCAGAGCCGTGACCTCGCCAGAACTCGCGGAAAAAATGCAGGCCTTCGATCTCGTTCCGACCGCCCTTTCGCCGGCGGAGTCCACGATATGGCTTCGCACCGCCAGGGACAAGTGGACGAGTCTGATCCGGGAAATCAAGCTGAGCGTGGATTGATAGGCGATTGTTTGGGCGCTCAACGGATCAGGAGCACAAACAAAGACAGGGGCTCAAGGACGGGCGGTCGGCAGGTTCCCAGTAGCCGCCAGATTCAATCCGCCCTGACTCCGCCTTCTCGAATAACCTTCCCCCAGCGCTCTATCTCGCTTTTAAGATAGGCATCGAACTCCTGGGGCGTACCCCCCAGTGGCTCGATGGAGACTGAAGCCAGGCGCTTGCGGACCTGCGGGTCGGCCAGGGTTTTCGCCATCTCTGCATTGAGTCGGCGAATAAGCTCGGGTGGCGTGCGAGCCGGAGCAAACGCGCCCATCCAGAGTCTCATGTCCAGTCTGGGAAATCCCAGCGCTGAAAAAGGCGTCACGCCAGGAGCGAATACGACTTCTGAGGCGGCGGTGGTGGCCAACGCGCGGATTTTTCCGGCACGGATTTGTGGAATGGCCGTGGGCATGTCGCTAATCATAATCGACACTGTGCCCGACATAAGTGCAATCATTGCGGGCGGGCTTCCCTTGAAGGGCACATGAACAACGTTAATACCTGTCTCCAGCTTCAGAATTTCCATAGCTAAGTGCTGCATTGTGCCGTTGCCCGCCGAGCCATAATTCAAATCTCCGGGCTTGGCGCGCGCGAGGCTGATAATTTCTGCGAGATTGCGCGCCTGCAAAGACGGCGTAACAACCAGGACCAGTGGAGTGGCCGCAGCCAGGATGATTGGAGAAAAGTCCTTTACCGTGTCAAACGGCAAGCTTCCCTCGTACAGCGTCGCATTTATGGCATGGGGAATGCCATTGACAAGAAGGGTATAGCCATCCGGCGGCGCTTTGCTAACCTGCTCCGGGCCCAGATTACCATTCGCTCCCACCCGGTTTTCCACGGTAACCGGTTGACGAAAGGCTTCACTCAACCCTTGGGAGAGTGTTCTGGCGACCAGGTCGATGGTGCCGGCAGGGGGGAAAGGTACGACTACCCTTATCGGTTTTAGGGGGTATTCCTGCGCTGGGCAAGCGAGGGAAACGCATGATAGAAAAATAAAAGTTGCTAATGTTCGGTTCACGTTGTCCCCAATCCTCGATTCCGTTATTAACTTCATCACCTTCAAAT
>CANKMT010000189.1 GCA_947482825.1 Betaproteobacteria bacterium
CGAACGGCTGCAAGTCCCACGCGGTGTAAGACAAGCGCAATACCTCTTCGCGAACGAAATCGGCGATCTTGCGTTTGCCGAGCTTGCCTTCGAACTGCTCTGGTCGAATCATCGGGAGCTGCTCGACGATGTACCAGTTGAGATGCTGGCCTTGCACTTTCTGCCGGGCAAAATAATCAAAGGCAAGACTGCAAAGATTCGCGAGGAGCAACGGCGCCAATTCTGAGTAGCCTTTAAATCCCTCAGAGTCAGGCAACAGCACCGGAAGCGTATTGCCGTAACCCGCGGCCGGCACTGCCGCCGCAATCATGGTGCGCATGTTGGTCGGTGCTGTGACATCCTTGAAAGCAATCGCCCAGTCACCCGCTCCGACTTTGGCCACTTCGGACGCATGTACGAAGAACTGCGGCGTCGGGAAAAACGTGGGGTCCCGATGGTGTTCGACCGTCGTCGCCTCCTGTTGCGCCGCGCGATGCACGTTGTCAGAGTGAACAACGATGTTTGCAGCGCGATGGTCGTACATCTGCACCATCTTGCCTTCGTACAGCGGCAGCGCTTCTGCGTTGCCTTGCTTCCAATGATTTCCATCCACCGGATACCAGCCGTCCCTCTCAAGCTCGTCGCGCCGCCTGAAGAGCTTCGAGTCGTTTGTCATGTGGAACATGGTTACGTACCGAACTGGCCACACGCCTTTGGCCGGCAGATTCTTCGCTTCGCGACGATGGTCTACGAGTACAGGTTGGCGACGATAGACGGCAGTGCCGATGTCCGCGTCGCGGCGGACGCGAAACACGGGTGCGGCACCGGTGTTCGGGTTCACAGAGAGGAAATCCTCCGGACCGAGAAGGAGCAGACGATCCGGGTCTTTCAACTGATCGACACGATGCAGATAGAAAGCACACCGCGCACGCTTGAACACCCGTTCCCCACCTCCAAAGACGAGCGTCGAAAACTTGAAGCTAGCGTGAATATCAGGGAAGAAGACCTTCTTGTTCTCGAAGTCGTAGAGGGAGCGGAGACCGCCGGTCCCGGAGATACTTCGGAAGAACTCCGATGCGCCCTTGTCGGCAGCGATGCCAGAGGGTGTAAGAAGACCAACCATGCCATTCGGCTGGATGAGCGCCTGCGCGCGCTCGACGAACAGGCTGTAGAGATTCACGTCGCCGCCTGAAAGCAGCGGGTAGTCGCCACAACTGTGCGCAACGTCGATCGCAGTCTCGGCGAACTCCTTCGCTGTAAGGTATTCCTGCCAGAGAGGGTCGTTGTCGGTCTTGAGCGCTGCGATGAGACGCTTCCGATCGGCGGCCCGGACCGCTCGTGCTATTTCTGGTCTGCGCTCGGCGAACCACTCGACCTCCTGGAGCTTCATCCGGTCCCACGGTGGATTGCCGATTACCGCGTCGAAGCCGCCCTCACGTTCACCGTGACCCGCACCCGGCCATATTGTCGGGAAGGCCAACTCCTAGTGGAGGAACCGGACGTTTTGTGCCCGCGCGCGAGATGCCTGCGCGATGCGGTGCGCACGCTTCTGGCGCTCGCTCCCGAGCTTGATGCCGCGCTTGGACAGCAGCTCGATCGATTCGAGAAGGTTGTCGCCGTATTCGTGGTTGAGCAGCTCGACCCAAGTCTGCTGGTAGTCCTTGGCATCGGCAGCCCCGGTCCAGCGCCGCGCCTGGAGGAAGTCGAGGGCGCGCGCCTGCGGCCGCAGGCTGTCCTCGATCTGGTCCATGAGCGCTTTCGACTGGTGCGCCTCCGCGATATCGATGTCTGTAAGCTCGCCGATCGCTTCCATCGTGAGACGTGCAGTTTCGACGCGTCGCAGGTCATCCTGCTGAAGCAGCTCACTGGCGAGACCCATGCATCCGTGATGTTCTTCGCCCAGCGCTGGTCAGCGACCAGTTCCGCCGCGTGGGACATGGATTCGAGGATCCGGTCGGCGAGATCGTCCACCAGGGCGACGAGGAAGTGTCCGCTGCCCATCGCCGGGTCGCAGACGCGAAGCTCCAGCATGCGCGAGGCGGGATCGCTCGCGTCGAGTTTGGCCCAGTCAGCTTGCTTCAGTTCTTTCCTGCCCTTCCATTCGGCGATCAGCGCATCGAACGCTCCGATTCGTTCCACGGTGAGTGGACCGACGGTTTCCGCGATGAGGAGCTTCACCAGATCGTCGTGCGTGTAGTAACTCCCCGATCCTCCGCGGGCGAAACTGTTGGGCCGGGCGACCAGCCGCTCGCCTTGCGGTTCCAGCCGGTATTCGAGCAGGCGTTCGTAGATGCTACCGAGATGCTGCACGGACATGTCCCGGTAGTTGATCCACGCGCGCAGCACATCAGCACGCCGCGACAGTTCATCGATCACCAATGCGAGCTTTGCGTCAGGTACTCGCGCGCGGGCCAAGATGGGCGTGCGTGTGTCGTCGAACAGCCCGCCGTTGTACGCGGGAAGGCCCAGTGATTTGTCCCCATTCGCAATGGCGCGAAAGAGATTCGTCAGTTCGTCCCACAGACGGGATGCTGACGACGAAAAGGCAAAGTTCGTATCGCGCTTCGCGCCGACCTCCTCCCGAAGCCGCCGCAGGCTGTATCCGGCGTAGCGCTTGTCCCGTACCGGCAGCAGTTCACGGTCCTCGGCGTAAAGGACGAACAGAAGCCTGTAGAGAAGTATGAGAGCGGCCTCCCGGACTTCATCAAGGTAGGGTCGTTCGAATGGCCGCTTTGCCGAAGGATCTCCGGATGCCAGTGCATCGGCAAGATCGGGGAAGACTGTTCCGAAGACACGCTGTCCGAGATCGCCGGAAACGCGCTCCTCGTATTGGCGTGTCTCGGCCAGCGCGTACTCATGAAACGTCCGCTGCTCCCCATCCCAAGACTGAGGGAGAAATGCCGCGCGATGGAAGAAGAGGAAGAACGTCTTCAAGGCGTGTCGTGCGTCAACGCCCTTGGGAAGGAGCGCGGGCTGTGATCCCGGCACTCCGAGCGCGGCAGCGAGGTCGATCTCGAGGAAATCCTCGGAGCGCGAACGAGCCCCCTGGTAGTAGAGCCGCCAGATCGCTCCGTTCGTCAACATGCCCCAGCGGATCGCACGGTCGGAGGCAACATCCGCTGCGGACAGGTAACGCAGGATCTGGTTCGAAGGCGTCCCGGGCCCCAGCCGATCGGTAGCGTCGCCGCGATCGAGCACCCGCATCCATCGTTTGGCTTCGAGAATCGCGATGCCGCGACGATAGCGCCGGTCGTCCCGCTTTTCCTTGAGCGAATGCGCTTTCGCAACCTCGTCCGGGTAGAGCAGAAAATCCGGAACGTCTTCACGGCGCGTGCCCGA
>CANKMT010000190.1 GCA_947482825.1 Betaproteobacteria bacterium
TACATGGGTTACCACGTCGAACTGCCGGGCGGCCTGACGGTGTTGAGTTACAACGAGGGTTTCAACACCAAGATGACCGCTCACGAAATCGCCGTAATCGGCGGGCGCTATCGCACCGATGTTCTGCTCGCCGGCATGCCGCTCGATTTCACGGCCGACGTCGCGCGCGGGGACGCCGCCATGGCGGCCTGATTCCGGCGTCATCCCCCGGGGCGGAAGTTTGCGGTAAGCCCCGCCGTTCGCGCGTTCCCCGTCGCTTGACCTGGCGCTATCCTGCCCCCGGATTTCTTGCTTTTTGCCCTTGGGTGGGTATACGATAGTCCGCGTGTCAAAAATATATCCACCAAAAAAAGTATATCCACCAAAGGAGGCCACCATGAGCAAAGATCTTAAGAAATCTACGCAGGCGCAGCCTGACGCATCGAAGCGCAAGTTCTTGCGCGGCGCAACTGCCGCAACCGCAGGCGCCGCTTTGGCGTTCCCGATGATCGCGCTGGGCCAGACCACGCCGATCAGCATGCGCTGGCAGAGCACGTGGCCGGCCAAGGACATCTTCCACGAGTACGCGCTCGATTTCGCCAAGAAGGTCAACGACATGACCGGCGGCGAACTGAAGATCGACGTGCTGCCAGCGGGCGCCGTGGTACCGGCGTTCGGGATGTTGGAAGCCGTGGCCAAGGGCACGCTGGATGGCGGACACGGGGTGTTGGGCTACAACTACGGCAAGCAGAACGCGCTGGCGCTGTGGAATTCCGGCCCGGCGTTCGGCATGGACGCCAACATGTTGCTTTCCTGGCACAAGTACGGCGGCGGCCAGGAACTGCTCGCCAAACTCTACAATTCCATCGGTATCTCCACGGTGCAGTCGTTCCTCTACGGCCCGATGGCGACGCAGCCGCTGGGCTGGTTCAAAAAGCCGATCACCAAGACGGCGGATTTCAAGGGCCTCAAGTTCCGCACCAACGGCCTGGCGATCGATTTGTTCACCGCCATGGGCGCTGCGGTCAACGCGCTGCCTGGCGGCGAGATCGTGCCGGCCATGGACCGCGGCCTGCTGGATGCGGCCGAGTTCAACAACGCCACCTCCGATCGGCTGCTCGGTTTCCCCGACGTGTCCAAGGTGTGCATGCTGCAGAGCTACCACCAGAGCGCCGAGACCTTCGAGATCATCTTCAACAAGCCGAAGTACGACGCGCTGCCGGCGAAAATGAAGGCGATCATCGCCAATGCCGTGGAAGCGGCGTCCGCCGACATGTCCTGGAAGGCGATCGACCGCTATTCCAAGGATTACATCGAGCTGCAGGTCAAGGACAAGGTCAAGTTCTACAAGACTCCGGATGCGGTGCTGGCGGACCAGCTCAAGCTGTGGGACGCGATCGTGGAAAAGAAATCGGGCGAAAATGCCCTGTTCAAGGAAATCGCCGCGTCACAAAAGGTTTTCGCCGAGCGCGCGTCGAAATGGGACCAGGACACTTACGTCAGCCGCAAGATGGCGGTGAATTACTTCTTCGGTGCGAAAAAGGCTGAAGCCAAGAAGAAGGCTGAAGTCAAGAAGTAGGCGTAACGTCTTATTCGTAGTAACAGTCATCGGCCATCCGGGCAGTGTCCGGGTGGCCGATTTTTTTAGCAGGGCGGAATATGCAGAAACTGCTTCTCACCATCGACAAAATGAGCACTTTTGTCGGTCAATCGTTTTCCTGGTTGATCGTTTCGCTCACTTTCTTCATCTCCTGGGAAGTGTTCTCGCGCTACGTGCTGGACGCCCCGCATCCCTATGCTTACGATGTCATGATCCAGATGTACGGGACGCTGTTCATGATGGCGGGCGCTTATACGCTGGCAAAAAACGGCCATGTGCGCGGCGACGTGCTCTACGGTTTTTTTCCGCCGCGCCTGCAGGCGGGCCTCGACCTCACGCTCTACCTGCTGTTCTTCATTCCCGGGGTAGTGGCGTTTGTGTGGGCCGGCTATAACTATGCCGCCGAGTCGTGGGTCATCAACGAGCATTCGAATGTCACCGCCGACGGCCCGCCGGTCTATCCGTTCAAGACCATCATTCCGGTCGCCGGCGCATTCATTTTGGTGCAGGGCATCGTCGAAATCATCCGTTGCGTGATCTGCTTAAAGCAGGGCGAGTGGCCGTCGCGCGCGGAAGACGTCCAGGAAGTAGACGTCGACAAGTTGAAACAGATGGTCAACGTCAAGGACGAGGATATCGCCAAGCTCGATGCCTACGTGGTCAAACAAGCGGGGAGTCAGCAGTGAGAAAAGAAGTCTGGTTCGGCCTGTCGATCATGGCCGCGGTGGTGATCATGGTGTTCGTGCTGATGCCGGCACCGTCGCAGATGACCAACGGCCATTTGGGTCTTTTGATGCTGGCGCTGATCGTGGTGGGCATCATGCTCGGTTTTCCCACGGCGTTCACGCTGATGGGGATGGGGGTGTTTTTCGGCTGGATCGCCTATCGCAGCGTGAACCCGGCGCTCGCCAACCAGCAGATTCTCGACCTGATGGTGCAGCGCGCCTATTCGGTGATGTCCAACGACGTGCTGATCGCGATCCCGCTGTTCGTGTTCATGGGCTATCTGGTCGAACGCGCGGCGCTGATCAACCGCCTGTTCAAGAGCCTGCATCTGGCGACGGCGCGCATACCGGGCGCACTCGCGGTGGCGACCATTGTCACCTGTGCAATTTTCGCCACCGCGACCGGCATCGTCGGTGCGGTGGTGACATTGATGGGGCTGCTTGCATTCCCGGCGATGCTCAAAGCGGGATACAACACCAAGGTGGCGGCCGGTGCGGTCACCGCCGGGGGGTGCCTCGGCATCCTGATTCCGCCCTCGGTGCTGCTGATCGTTTATGGCGCAGTCGCGGGGGTGTCGGTGGTGAAACTCTACGCCGGCGCTTTCGGCCCCGGTTTCATGCTCGCTGGCCTGTACATAGGCTACGTTATCGTGCTCGCGAAATTGAGGCCCGACCTCATGCCGCCGCTGCCCATGGACGAGCGGGGGGTGGCTCTGCCGCCCTTTGCACAGAAGCTGTCGCCACGCGGCAGCAATGCGCTGGCCGGGCTCTGGCATGGGCTCATCGGAACCGGTGTCGCCGGCGTCAAGAAAAGCACGGTACTCGGGCAGCTCTTCATCACGCTGCTTCCGGCGCTGTTCTTCGTTGCGGCACTGGGCGCGACCTGGCAATTGGCGACCGCGCCTGAGGCGGTGGTTGACACGAGTGGGTTGGTCCAAGCGGGAGGAGGCATAGTCGAGGATGTTAAGGAGGAATCGACCGAACTCATCGGTCAAGCA
>CANKMT010000191.1 GCA_947482825.1 Betaproteobacteria bacterium
CAATCAGTCCGGGTTCCAACATGTCCCGCTTTTCGGGGAGTCTCGTTTCATGCAGCCGCTGCGTGTGTCGCTGGTCCCAGTGGAAGCCCCTCCCCAGAAACAATCGCTCGGCCGACCACGGAATCTCTTCCGAAGCCACCACATAGAGGCGCTGGCGCCGCAGGTTCGCGCGGTACCGGACGATTGCCAATCCGGCGTAGCCTCGCCAGCCCGCGTGGCAGGCCAGAATACCGGCGAGCCCCCATGCCAGCCCCGGCGGTAGGAGGAAGGTCGATGGGCTTATCAGCACCGCCGCCACGCCAAGGCATGAGACAGCCGCTGCGCGTAGTTCATAGGCGGGCCGCAGCAAGGATTCGAGCGGGTAGCCCATAGGCTCAGGCGTCTGCCTGCTCGTCGCGCAAGCGCACGAGCAACGGATTGCTGGGGGGAACCGGGTCGACGAATCGCGCCGGATTGCGAATGACTACGCCGGACAGTCGTGACGCCACGCGATTCCCTCGCGTCACCTGATAGGTCAGGATGTTGACGCCCTTGTCGGTACGCAGATGCCAGCCTTCCCGCAGGACCTGGCGCTGGATCGATTTTCCGATATCCGGCTCGCCAGGAGCGTTCGCCGGACCGCCGCCGACTTCGCCGAAGTTCTTTCCGAATTCCCGGAAGATGCGTGGTGACACCAGCAGCATGCCCTCGTCCACGAAATGCACGAGCGCGCCGGCCTGATTGACCCGAAGAGTTCCATCGGACAGTCCTTGCTGCAGCCAGCAGATGAAGCGGCGTGCCGCATCGGGCGCTTGCGCGAACGCAGGATCGGTCGTCAGCACTTTCTGGTGTGGTGCCGGCTGCTCTTGCTCGACCTCTTCGAGGTACTCCGGCTCCTCGTCCGGAAGCGTCGCCTCATTCGTAGGCATGGTCGTGGTGCCGGCATCGGCCTTCATGTCGCACCGATTGGTGGGCGGCGAAACCTGCTGCACAGTTAAGTAACCTTCGCCGCGCGGCAGACGATCGCGCCCCCCCGATTCTGTGGCAGCTCGGAGTACCAACTCGCTTATCGCGCCAGACTGCGCCGAATTCACTCCGGAGAGGAAGGCCAGAAGCTCTCGCATGAGCGCGGGATCCGCTGCCAACCAGTCCATAACCGATGACGGCACGAGCCGCTCAAGCAACTGCGCCGCATGCCCTTCGCGCACGTCCGACCTGTATTTACCAAACCCGCAAAGCAAGGCGGCGACGAACACTGCGTAGGTCCAGCGATGCGCCTGCGCTCCAATCACTTCCGGCGCAGCGCCTCGCGGCAGAATCTGGCCACGACGGTAATCGAGCGCGCGACTGGCGACGTCCAGGGCGCGTGTGAAGCGGTCGTCTGGATTCCCATGCTGTTGCGATTCCGGTACCGGCGACAGTTGCACGAACGCGCCATAGCCTTCGATGACAGGGCTCACGGCGCGCTCG
Source organism: Betaproteobacteria bacterium (assembly GCA_947482825.1). Lineage (GTDB taxonomy): Bacteria > Pseudomonadota > Gammaproteobacteria > Burkholderiales > SG8-39 > SZAS-79. The sequence continues at coordinate 1,450 of CANKMT010000191.1, forward strand.
AACACTTCCCTGGGAAACCCCATTTTGATACGCAGAAGTTGGACGATGGCATTGGTGCGCGTGCGCTCGATGAGCGCCTGATAATCATGCAACCGAAGTTCCGCATCTGGCGCAACGATGGCCTCCTGCCTCTGCTCCTGAGATGCCATCGTTGGGAACCGCTTGCGCAGCAGTAACGTGCCGGCGCTAGCGAGCATGCTTCCCAGGGCCGATTTTCCTCGGCGTTTCATCACCGTTGCAATCATCATCGGGTGAGTATTGCCGCTCCCAACTGGGACATCCGGTGCAATCGTGGCCTTGGCAAGGCACCGAAAACCCATTGACGCAGGGAGCGCTCTTCGTTCTCTCGCTCATGTCGCCCCGTGCGCGCAATGCCGCGCGCGAGCCGCGACCCGATTGCAAGCGGATTCGTGGCCTCATCGAGGCTCCGATTCGGGCCGATGCTCGTGTTCTCCATGATTACGATGCTCTCGACGTTTTGCGCGATCACTGCGATGCGCGCAGACACAAGAACGGGAGAACAGCGTGCGAGAACAGCAGAGGCAAACGTTATTGGTGCGATTGAGCGTCGCGCTTGCCCTTGCTGCCGCCCTTCCCGCGCATGCGTGCTGGGAGGATGCGGCGAATCGTTACCAGGTCAGTAGCGCCCTGCTCTACGCCATCGCACGCACCGAATCCGGGCTCAATCCGCAAGCCATCGGCCGCAATGGCAACGGCTCGCGCGACATCGGTCTGATGCAGATCAATTCCGCCTGGCTGCCCACGCTGGCTTCCCATGGCATTGGCGAGCGCGATCTGTTCGAGCCCTGCACCAACATTCATGTCGGTGCCTGGATTCTTGCCGGCAACGTCTCGCGCCTCGGCTACACCTGGGAAGCGGTTGGCGCCTACAACGCCGCGAGCCCCGCCTTGAGGCGCTCCTATGTTGAAAAGGTGCGTCGTCACCTTCCTGCCGATGCCCCCGCGTCCCTGCCGTCCGCACGGGCTGCGACCTTGGCTGCGGCGCGATAGACCGGCTCACCTCGAACACAAATGAAGTCCTGTCCCGATGAAGTCCCGTCGTTTTACCCCCACCCCCAACCACTGGAGATCCAAGAAATGAGTAAGACCCGCAGCACCGCCGTTCTTAGCACCACTGTCGCTCTCGTCCTGACGCTCGCCGCCGGCTCAGCGCTCGCCGGCACTACTGGCACCGAGTTCCAGACGATGTACACCACGCTTCTCAACTGGGCGACCGGCTTTCTCGGAAAGTCGATCGCAATCGCCGCTTTCATCCTGGGCGCCGGCATCGGTATTGCCCGCTCCTCGCCGATCCCGGCGCTGGCCGGCGTGGTGTTCGCGCTGTTCATGGTTTATGTGCCGGCCATCATCGACAGCATCATGACGGCCGTCATTTGATCGCCATCAGGATCACCGATGACTGACGTTTCGCTAGAGATTCCACGGCGGTTGAACGATCCCCCGCGCATGTTCTGGTGGGATATCGACGTGTCGCTTCTCGTGCTCGCCGCTGCCCTCGCCGGAATGATCTCGGGGTTCTTCGTGAGTGGTTGTGCGTTGGGGGTGCTGCTCGCCTCGGCCTACGGCCGCGCCAAGGCCGGGAAGCATCCCGCCTTCGCGCTGCACCTCCTCTACTGGCACGTGCCAGCCTCCGTCACGGGACTCAAGCGAACGCCACCCTCGCACCTGCGGGAGTTGGTGGGATGAAGCTCGCGTGGATGCGCGAAGACATCGCGAGCGCACGCCGGGCAACGACGTTCCTCGTCGTGCTCCTGGTGGGATCGATGCTCGTGAACCTCGTCCTCGCCGTCTTCGCCGTGCGGCTCGCCGGCCACGAACGA
>CANKMT010000192.1 GCA_947482825.1 Betaproteobacteria bacterium
CCGACATCGTCAACCAGTAGAGGTAGACCGGCTCGACCTCCAGGGCCTTCGCCAGTGGCCCAATCTTGTCGATGGGCAGCCTCGTCGTGCCCTGTTTGATCATGGTCACGATGTTCGGCTTGGGCCAACCGCACGCCTGCGCGATTTCGATTTGGGACTTGCCACATTCGTTGATCTTCGCCGTGATGAACTTCGCGACTGTCGGTCTTGTGCCCTTGGGCATGCTGTCCTCGCTCTCGTAGATTTCGTCGCGACGATCGTGACGTGTACCTTTAGTATAGAAAGGACATCGTCAAATTTACCCGTGATTGCTTAGGCGATTTCAAATGATTTTCATTCGCCGCATCGCTTGATGCACCAGGGAATTGCAGCGCCATCAGTGCAGTAGAAGGTCAATGCCTTAGAAGCCAATTGATCGCGGGATGGGCATCGTCGAAAAAATCCTGCGCGTTTTGAACGGCGATCCTTATAGTAGTCCTGATGAGTTAGTGAAAATCTCTCGACTCGGCCTGTAACGCTCCGAGCAATGCGCTGTGATCCGAAAGCCGCCGCGCGATGAGGTGCAGGACATCACCCTCGCGCTGAACCTCCCCCTCGACGCCAAGTAGCTGCGCCCCTAACAGTTCGCTCCGCTGCCTATCGGCCACGTTGCGCCAGACAATCACATTCACGCAACCGGTCTCGTCCTCGATCGTCACAAACACGACGCCGGAGGTCGTGTCCGGCCGCTGGCGACAGGTGACGAGGCCCGCCGCCTTTGCGCGGCGGCCATGAGGGACAGAGCGGAGCTGTTCGGCGGTGAGAAGTCTTTCCCTGCTCAATCGCGCTCGGAGAAGCGCGAGAGGATGACGACCCAGCGTTAAGCCAAGGCTCCGGTAGTCGGCGACGATGTCTTGTCCTTCAGTGGGCACTGGAAGGTCCACCGCGACCGCTACGATTGGTGCGTCGCGCATCATGTCCGTCTGCAGCCTAATACCGGCTACTTGCCATGCCGCTTGGTGGCGGTGACCTGTCAGGGATGCGAAAGCCCCCGCTGCGGCGAGACTCTTGAGGTCGCGCTGATTGAGGTTGGCCCGCGCTGCCAGCTCCTCTACCCAGAAAATCGAATCCGGCCGTGCGGCGACAAGGCGGCTACCGCCAGCCTCGGACAGACCGTGCGTCATTCGCAGGCCCAACCGGACTGCCGGTGCGCCTCCATCGCCTACCTCAAGGGTGCAATTCCAATCGCTCTCCAGCACGTCTACCGCTCGAACCTCGACGCCATGGCGCTGCGCGTCCTGGACAAGCTGCGAGGGCGCGTAGAACCCCATCGGTTGGCTGTTGAGCAGCGCCGCAAGGAATGCCGCCGGCTCATGGTGCTTGATCCACGCCGACACGTAGACGAGCAAGGCGAAGGATGCCGAGTGCGACTCGGGGAAACCGTAAGATCCGAATCCAAGGATCTGCTGAAAGATCGCATTGGCGAACTCGCGCTTGTAGCCGCGATCGGCCATTCCTCGCTTGAGTTTCTGTTCGAAGTGTTCGAGCCCGCCCTTGCGGCGCCAGGCAGCCATGGACCGCCGGACTAGGTCAGCCTCGCCGGGATTGAAGCCGGCGGCGACCATGGCAAGCTGCATTACCTGTTCCTGAAAGATCGGCACGCCAAGGGTGCGTTCGAGGACCCCTCTCACTGCCTCGCTCGGGTACGTCACCGGCTCTAATTTCTGTCGGCGTCGCAGGTAGGGGTGGACCATGCCGCCCTGGATTGGCCCTGGGCGCACGATTGCCACCTCGATCACCAGGTCGTAGAAGGTCTCAGGCCGTAGCCGAGGCAGCATCGACATTTGCGCCCGCGATTCGACCTGGAAGACACCGACGCTGTCACCCTTCTGCAGCATGGCGTAGACCTTGGGGTCTTCGGCCGGTACATCAGCCATGCCGATGCGCTTGCCCCGAAAGCTGGAGATCAGCGCGAGCGCCTTGCGGATGGCAGTGAGCATGCCCAGGGCCAACACGTCGATCTTGAGGAGGCCAAGGGCATCCAGATCGTCCTTGTCCCACTGGATCACCGTGCGATCGATCATGGCCGCGTTCTCGATCGGCACCAGTTCTTCCAGCGGCCCGCGCGAGATGACGAAACCGCCAACGTGCTGCGACAGGTGACGCGGGAAGCCCATGATGGCGTCCGCGAGGGCGACTAAGTGTTGGCCTACCCGTGTGTCGGGATCGAAGTCCGCCTCGCGCATGCGTTCGGCAAGCTGGCTGCGGTCGTCCCACCAGGACACTGCCTTGGCGATGCGATCAACCTGGTCGAGCTCAAGGCCAAGGGCCTTCCCCACATCGCGCAGCGCACTTTTAGGCCGGTAGCAGATCACGGTAGCGGCGAGCGCCGCCCGCTCGCGCCCGTACTTGCCATAGATGTATTGGATGACCTCCTCACGGCGCTCATGTTCGAAATCAACATCGATGTCTGGTGGTTCGTTGCGCTCCTTCGAGATGAATCGCTCGAAGAGCATGGACATCCTGGCGGGATCAACCTCCGTGATGCCAAGCGCGTAGCAGACTGCTGAATTGGCTGCCGACCCGCGGCCCTGGCACAGGATTCCGCGCCCCTTGGCGAACGCGACGATGTCTTGCACCGTGAGGAAATAGGGCTCGTAGCGCAGTTCCGCGATGAGAGTGAGTTCGTGTTCGATGAGGCTGCGAACACTGCTCGGCACTGCGCCAGGGAAACGCCTGCGGAGACCAGCTTCGGTCAGCGCCCTAAGTTGACTCGTTGGCGTCTGTCCGGCCGGTACGAGCTCCTCGGGATACTCGTAGCGCAGGGCGTCGAGCGCAAAATTACAACGTTCCGCAACGTCCAGCGTCGCGGTTAGCAATTCCACGGGGTAGAGCTGCGCCAAGTGGACACGCTGGCGCAGGTGCCGCTCGCCGTTCGGATACAGCGCATCGCCGCACTCGCCCACCGGTTTGCCCAGACGAATCGCGGTGAGCGTGTCCTGCAGACGCCGGCGGGAGCGCAGGTGCATATGAACATCGCCCGCGGCTACCAAGGGGAGTTCCGCTACGCGCCCCAGCTCCTGCAGCACATCGAGCCGCGCCTTGTCGTTAGATCCACAGTGCAGTTCCACGGCGAGCCAAGCACGATCACGGAAGCATTCAGCCACCCAGCGAGCATCCGCCTGCGCCGGCTCTTGCCCTGGCACAAGAACGGCGAGGCAACTACCCAACCCTGCCTCAAGATCCCGCCGCTCAAGCAAATACTCACCCTTCTTCGTCCGCCGGCGCCCGAGCGTGATCAGACGCGC
>CANKMT010000193.1 GCA_947482825.1 Betaproteobacteria bacterium
GCGAGCGCGTTCCTCGGCGAAGCGATCCGCATGCGGCAGTGGATTGGCGTCGCGACCTCATTCGCGGGCGTCGCGCTGATCGCCGCGCACGGCGACCCGCGCGCGCTGACCTCGCTCTCGTTCAATGCGGGCGACCTGCTCGCGGTCGGCTCGATGGCCATGTGGGCGAGTTACACGATCCTCCTCGGCCGCCGGCGCGACACGCTCGACATGGTCCAGTTGCTGCTCGTGATCTGCACGCTCGGCATGGTCACCATGGCCCCCTGGCTGGCGTGGGACCTGCTCGCCGCTTCGCGCCCGACGCTCGGACTGCCGGGCCTCGCCGCGGTGCTGTACTCCGCGATCGGCTCGCTGCTGCTTGCCTACGCCGGATGGAGTTATGTAGTCGCGCGCATCGGCGCTGCCCGCGCCGGCGCCACGATGCACCTCATGCCGGCCATCACGGTGTTGATGTCGGCGGCGTTCCTCGGTGAGTACCCGGTGTGGTACCACTTTGCGGGGATCGCGTTGATACTTGCGGGGGTGGGGTTGTCGGCGTCCGGAAAGGCGCGCCCGGCGTAGGTCACGCCCTCAGGACCGGTGGCGTATATTGGATCTTATATTAACATTGACCTGGAACCCGCATGGATATTAGATCTACGGAAATTAAAGTTCTACTTTATACCCCATAATCGTACGGTTACCGGCAGTTCCGCCAGATACTCGCAGCATTCGACGCCGTACCCTAGAATCCGCCGATGCCCGCCAAGACCGCCCTCGACGCCTTCCTTGACCGTTGGAATAACGCGAGCGGCGGCGAGCTCGCCAACTACGGCCTCTTCCTGACCGAGTTGTGCACTGCGCTGGACCTTCCCCAGCCCGATCCAGCCTCCGAAGACACACGCGACAACGCCTATGTGTTTCAACGCCGCGTGAATTTCGCCCATGGCGACGGCGAGGAATCCCTGGGATTTGTCGATCTCTACAGACGCGGCGCCTTTGTCCTTGAAGCGAAGAAGGTGCGAAAGACCGGCAAGGCGTTCGACGATGCCATGCTTCGCGCCCGCAGCCAGGCCGAGCAATACGCCCGCGCCCTGCCCGCCGCGGAGGGCCGTCCTCCTTTCCTGATTGTGATCGACGTAGGCAATGCTATCGAGCTGTACGCGGAATTCAGCCGGTCGGGTGCGACCTATACCCCGTTTCCGGATCCCCGCTCGCATCGCTTCAAGCTCGAGGATCTACGCCGGACCGAGATTCGCGATCAGTTCCGGCAGGTCTGGCTCGACCCGCTCGGCCTCGATCCTTCCCGCCGCGCGGCGAAAGTCACGCGGGAAATCGCTGCGCAATTGGCGGTCATTGCCCGGACGCTCGAAGTTTCCGGACACGCTCCGGAGCTGGTGGCCGGATTCCTGACCCGGGCCCTGTTCTCCATGTTTGCGGAAGATGTGGGGCTTCTTCCCAAGCGCGCCTTCGTCGATCTCCTCGAAAGCCTCAAGGACAACCCTGCACAGTTCGTGCCGCTGGTGGGCGAACTCTGGAAGGCGATGGACGTTGGCGAGTTCTCCGTGGCGATCCGTAAGGACGTGCTGCGATTCAACGGCAAACTCTTTCACGACGCGCAGGTGCTGCCGCTGGACCGCGATCAGATCGCGCTGCTGCTCGATGCCGCCCGCTTCAACTGGCGCGATGTTGAGCCGGCCATCTTCGGAACCCTGCTCGAACGTGCTTTGGTGCCCAGCGAGCGCCACAAGCTCGGCGCGCATTACACGCCGCGCGCCTATGTGGAGCGGCTCGTGCTGCCGACCGTGATCGAGCCTTTGCGCGCAGATTGGAGCGACGCGCAGGCTGCCGCCCTGCTTCTTGCTTCGGAAGGCAAGCTCGACGAGGCGCGTGCTGCGGTACATGCCTTTCACAGCCGCCTGTGCGAAGTGCGCGTTCTCGATCCGGCGTGCGGATCGGGAAACTTCCTGTATGTGACGCTGGAACACCTGAAGCGGCTGGAGGGTGAGGTCTTCAACCAGCTTGGTGCGTTTGGGGAGACCCAGGAACGGTTCGAGACCCAGGGAAGCACGGTCGACCCGCACCAACTGATGGGTATCGAGCTGAATCCCCGGGCTGCTGCAATCGCCGAACTTGTCTTGTGGATCGGCCATTTGCAGTGGCACTTTCGTACTCGCGGGGATGCGACTCCGCCGCAACCTGTGCTTCGGGACTTCAAGAATATCGAGCATCGGGATGCGGTGTTGGCGTATGACCGGGTTGAATTCGTGACCGACGAGCGTGGAGTGCCGGTGACGCGGTGGGATGGGAAGACGTTCAAGAAGCATCCGGTGACCGGAGAGGATGTGCCGGATGAGAGCGGACGGATGCCGTTGGAGCGGTATGTGAATCCCCGAAAAGCGGAATGGCCTGATGCGGATTTTGTCGTGGGGAATCCGCCCTTCCTGGGGAAAGGAAAAGTCAGAGAAGCGCTCGGCGACGGGTATGTCGAGGCGCTCCGTTTTGCTTGGAGTGACGTGCCGGATTCGGCTGACTTCGTCATGTACTGGTGGCAACAGGCTGGCAATCTAGTACGTGAGAGAAGAATACGGCGCTTTGGATTGATTACAACTAACAGCATCAAGCAAAAATTCAATCGGCGCGTTGTCGAAGCTCAATTGACGGCTGATCCGCCGATGTCGCTTGCCTTTGCAATTCCCGATCATCCTTGGGTCGATAGCGCAGACGGCGCCGCGGTGCGCACAGCGATGACAGTCGGTATTGCTGGCAATGGAATTGGACGCTTCGTTGAATGCGCACACGAGCGCACCGCTTTTGACGGCGAAGTAGAAGCTGATCTGACGGCAACGATAGGGCTTATCAATGCCGACTTGACGGTTGGCGCAAATGTGGCCGCTGCACAACCTCTCAAGGCCAACGTTCGGTTGTCGAACACCGGCGTCATTCTCGGAAATCGCGGTTTTGTCGTTTCTGAAGAGGAGGCCGCCAGACTGCAAGCGCGTGCTTCCGCCCGACTTTTCTTTCCTCTCCGCAATGGAGAAGACATTCTCAACAAGTGCCGAAATATGTGGGTAGTTGACGCTCACGGATATTCGGAGTCCTTGCTTCGCTCGGCTGCACCAGATACCTGGCAGTACCTAAGGGTCCGCGCAAAAATAAATTCACATTCTCGATCATGTCGGAACAAGTGTGTAGTTCCACATTGGCAGCACCCTGTGCTGGCGTAGATTCACTTGGTGCATCTGCGCGTCGGACACTTTGA
>CANKMT010000194.1 GCA_947482825.1 Betaproteobacteria bacterium
TATCCAGACTTCGTGCACGGCCCGAATCGGCTGCGCCATCCGCTGAAGCGCGTCGGCGCCAAGGGCGAAGGCCGCTTCGAGCGAATTTCGTGGGACGAGGCGCTGGAGATCATCCATCGGCGCGTGCGGGAAGTTGTTGAGCGTCATGGCCCGCAGGCGGTGTTACCGCTCAACTACGCCGGCCCGCTCGGGATGCTGGCAGGCGCTTCGATGTCGCTGCGCTTCTTTCACCGGCTCGGCGCATCGCTACTCAGCCGCCGCCCGCTGTGCGGAGGCGTCCGTGGCGAGGCCTACGCCGGTACGTTCGGCGCGGCACCGGGTACACCACTGCAGCAGGTGAGCCTCGCCCAACTGATCATCGTGTGGGGCAACAACGCCACGGCATGCAACCTGCACCTGATGCGCGAAATCAATGCGGCCAAGCGCAAGGGGGCGAAGCTGGTTGTCATCGACCCCAAGCGGGTCACGGTCGCCGAGCAGGCGCACCTGCATCTCGCGGTGCGCCCCGGCACCGACGTGGTCCTGGCCTGGGCGCTCGCGGTCGAACTGGAACGCACTGGCGGACTCGATCACGCGTTCATCGCAAAGCACGTGCTCGGCTTCGATCCCTTCATGCAGCGCGCGCGCGAGTACCCGCCGCAAGTCGCAGCGGAAATTTGCGGCATTGCAGTCGAGGATATCCGCACGCTTGCCCGCTGGTACCGGGAATCGGCGCCCGCTGTGATCGCCTGGGGCAACGGCCTGGAGCGCAACCAGAACGGCGGATCCGGATTGCGCGCGATCGCCGCGCTGCCCGCGCTCGCGGGAAAATTCGGCGTCGCGGGCGGCGGCCTGGTCGGCGGCGCTGGGAACGCCTTCCCCAAGACGCTCGACCTGCTTGCGCGGCCCGACCTGGTGCCCAAGGGGACCCGCACGATCAACATCATTGACGTGGCCAAGACGATCCTCGACGACAGCCTCGTGCCGCCCCTCAAGGCGCTGTTCATCTACAACCACAACCCGGTGATCGTGCATCCGGAGCAGAACCGTATGAAGGAGGCGCTCGCCCGCGACGACGTGTTCATCGCCGGCATCGAGGTGGCGATGACCGACAGCATGGCCTACGCCGACGTGATCCTGCCGGCCTGCACCCATTTCGAGCACGCCGACATCTATGCAGCTTACGGCCACCAGTACCTGCAGCGCGCGGATGCGGTGATTCCCCCGGTCGGCGAAAGCCTGCCGAACACCGAGGTCTTTCGCAGGCTTGCGGCTCGCTTCGGGTTCGATGACCCGGCGTTCAAGGCAAGCGACAGGGAACTTATGGACGCAGCACTCGACCACGCCGATCCGCGTATGCAGGGCTTTCGACCGAGCGAACTCCCCACCGACCACGCGCTGCGCATGGAGTACGGCGGCGAGGAGCCAGTGCTGTTCGGCAACGTTCTGCCGACGACGCCGAGCGGAAAGATCGAGCTGGAATCCGCCGTGCTCGGTGCGCGCTACGGCGCGCCACTGCCCACGTTCCGCCCGCTGGTTTCGAGTTTCCCGCTAACGCTGATCACGCCCGCATCGGACCGGCGCACGACTTCGACTTTCGGCGGGCTCGCGGCGAACGACACGACCCCAGCGCTGGAAATGCACCCGTTGGACGCCGAGGCGCGCGGCTTGCGTGATGGCGCATGGGTCAAAGTGTGGAACGACCTTGGCGAGGTGCACCTGCCACTGGTCATCACCAACGCGATTCGTCCCGGCGTGGTGTGTTCCGAAAAGGGCGCCTGGTTCAAGACCAGCCGCAACAACCAAACGGTCTCCGCGCTGGCGCCGGCGCACAAGGCCGACCTTTCCGAGGGCGCGTGCTACAACGATGCGCGCGTCGATGTGGCCGCGCTTTGATTTTTTTCTGTGGAGGGATAAGGTCAAGTCTTGCTTATTGCCTACCCATGAACCTCCCCGCGCGGGCGGGGACATGACGCTCCCGGCTTCGCCACCCTCGCTTCGCTCTCCCTCCGGGAGAAGGGTTGGGGAGAGCGCAGCGAGGGGGCCGCAGGCGGGAAGAGACGCCATGTTCATGGTAGCAATTCGCGACGTACGCGCCGTGGCGTCTCTCCCGCAAGTCAAACGATTGCTTGTCCTCTCGATGTAGGCAATAGTCAGCCGCAAGACTTGACCCCATCATTTGCTCGTCAAACTGCGTCGAAATGAGCCGCCTCGGGCTTCGAATAATCCGCTTGAGAGAGAATTTTTCACCAAACGCCGTGCGATTGACCGCTTGCCGGGGCAGCGATATAGTCGTAAACCTTCAAGAGCGTGGTTTCAATTTCCTATCCTCTGGACTGGAATCGGCTCACATTCGCAGGCATGGAGAGTTCGACATGGGAAGCATTGACGAACAGATGGCGCAAGCGCGCCACCGGATCACCGCGAGCGATTATTACCGGATGGCCGAGGCGGGAATTCTTGGTGAGGCGGATCGGGTGGAACTCATCGACGGGGAGATTGTGGACATGGCACCGATTGGCAGCAAGCACGCCTTCATCGTCAGCCGATTGGCCCGGTTCTTTACCCTCGCATCCAATGATAGCTACCTTGTCAGCACCCAAAACCCCGTCCGCCTGGACGAACTCTCGGAACCGCAGCCTGACCTTGCATTGCTCAAGCCTGGCAATTACATGGATCGCTTGCCAGGCCCGGCAGATGTCTTATTGATCGTCGAAGTAGCGCATTCCTCCCTCAACTTCGACCGTGACGTCAAGCTCACGCTTTATGCGCGCCACGGAATCCCCGAGGTCTGGCTGCTCGATCTTGCTGGTGGAGAACTCACCGTTTACCGTGAACCTGTCGATGGCCAATATCGGGTGACGCGCAAACCACCAGCGAGCGAGGGCATTTCCCCTCTGCTTGTGCCGGATGTTGATCTGAGGTTGGAGGTCGGGAAATCGTGGTCTGTCCCCTTTTAGCTTAGCTAAGCGCAGAGTCGCAGCACAGGCAGATTTACGCTAAATTTTTGCAAATGTTAGGTTGTCAGTTTTAACAGTATTGAAATCGGCATTGGTAATGCTACTTATTTTAAGAAA
>CANKMT010000195.1 GCA_947482825.1 Betaproteobacteria bacterium
AAAACCTCCCTCAGATCAAACCGATAATTGGCGTTCTTTACGGCACTTCTACAAATCCACGAATGAACTACCCCACCGCAAGCAGCGGGTGTTAACGGTGTCGCATTGTAACCGGTAACCTGCCGGCGTTCTTGTCTACGCCGGGCGAGTGTGCAATGCCGAGCGGAGCGGATTGCAGGCGAAGTGTTGCTTCCACAGTCGTGGCGTGAGTTCATGGACGCGGCTGGCCGGATGCTGGCCAACACGCTGCAGGACGTCGACCAGATAGTCGTAGGGGTCGATCTGGTGCAACCGGCAGGTGACGATCAGGCTTTGCATGATCCCGACGTGTTTGGCTCCGAGTTCAGTCCAGCTGAACAGCCAATTCTTACGACCCATCGGAATCGCCCGTAACGCGCGTTCGAGATGGTTGGTATCGATCGGCACGTCCGGGTCGATCAGATAAACTTCCAGGCCGCATCGTCGCTCGCGGGCGTAGGCCAGAGCCTTGGTCAATGGATTGCTTGGCAGCAAGCCCTGCGCCTCGAACTGCTGGTTGATCCAGGCGAAGAATTGCTCGACGATCGGCTTGGCATGCATCAATCGATAGTCGAGTTTCCTCGCCGCGCTGAGCTTCTGCTCGCGGATGTGGTCTTCCACCGCATACAGACCGCCGATCAGGTCCAGCCCCTGCGCCGCCGTCTGCGGTTCGGCATCTTGTGCCTCGAACAGCTTGCGCCTCGTATGCGCCCAGCATTGCGCGTGGGTAAGCCCGGTCTTGGTCGCGTAGTGGGCGTAGGCACTGTAGCCGTCCGACAGCAGGACCGCACCCTCGGCGTGCGTGAGACCCAGCGCCTGTTCGATGTGTTCGGCCCGGCGACTTTCGAAGAACGGGAAGCACACTTCATCCAGCTCGCCATACACGGGCCAGAAGTACGCCGCCTTGAGTTTTCCCGGTTTGCCTCGCCCGGCCTTGATCGGCGTCTCGTCCATGGCCTTGACGCGTGAGGCACGCACTGAATCGAACTGCGCGTCGTAGACCGGTTCGAGCAGCGCGATGCCTTGCTGGCCAATCTGCGTCAGCCACGGGCGACTCACCGTGATGCCGTTGTCGCCCAGGCGCTGGTGCTGGCGGTAGAACGGCAGGTGGTAGGCGAACTTGTCGATCAGCAATCCAGCGATGAAACTCACGTCGGCGCGGCTGCCCTCGATGACACCCACCGGCGCATTCGGGCAGACGATGACCTGCGTCGCCTTGAGCTTGATCACCGGCCGCCGGTATTTGAGCACGACGGTGCTGCCCGGACGCTGCGCCAGCCGGAAGCTCTCCTTGTGGCCGATGACCTCAAAGGCGTCCGGCGCCAAGCCTTCGGCTTCGGGGGCGGACAGTTCAATGACTTCGATCGGCACCCGCGTCTCATCGAAGAAGGGCACGCTGTCATCACCCGTGTCCGGTTTCTTCGTCGCCCGCCGCCGGGTGTGGGCGGCGACGGGGCGCTCAACCGGCGACGGTGGCGTGGCAGTTTGCTCTACGTTAATTGCCTCACCCAGATTCATCTGGCCATTTGCACCGTCGATGATTCTGCGTTCGCTTTTCTCACCGAACACCTGACGCTTGAACCATTCGAGTTGATGTCTGGCGGAAACGAGTTCGCGGCTCAGTTCGACGACCTGCTGAGGGCGGAAAGCGGCCGCTTCGTCCAGACTGAGCACACCGGTTCGGGTCGCCAAATTCATGTTGCAATTATACCATTGGCATAGACGCCGACAGGATATTTGTAGCGTTTTCTGACGACTTTCACTTCGATACCTTCGAGCAACATCTTCAGTCCAGTCCAGTCTATTTCCCGGGTCGTGGCACGGCGCCAGTCGGACAGGAAACGCCCCTGTTCGAGCCGCTTCGCCCACACGCAGAAACCGGTACGGTCCCAGTACAGCACTTTCATCTGCGTCGCGCGGCGGTTGATGAACACGAACAACCGACCACTCAATGGATCCTGAGCAAGTTCCTGGCGGGTCAGTGCGTAGAGGCCGTCGAACGATTTGCGCATGTCGGTCGGCTGGCCATAGACATGCACCCGTACCTGGCCTTCGGGGAAGAACATCAGCAGCGCACCAGATGCAGGAGCAGACCATCGCCCAAGTCGAGCTTCAGATCGAGCCGGCGCCCGTGTGATGACGCCGAATTCAGCGCTCCCAGATCAACGAACGCCGGCGCCCTGTCGCGAACAACGACTTCGCTGCGATCAACCGCGCCACTCAGCAGGCCTCGCCAGCGGTAGAAGCTAGCCGCACCGATCGCTTCGCGCCGGCAGAACGCTTCGACACTCAGGCCGCTGCCGCCAAATTTCGCCAGCACCGATCGCCATTCGCTCCGGCTGCGCCGGTGCCCCTTGCCCTTCATGCTTCCCGTCATCGTTTGTGCTCCCGTCGTTGGTTTGTCTCGGGAGCAATTATCCGGATCGCGCCTGCGCCGGGAACAACGCCGTCAGGTTACCGGTTACATGGCTGACACGCGCCAGTTGAAAAAAAGCGACCAGCGCAACCGGCAAAAAGATAAAAATGAACGCGTAAGAATTAAAAAGCATGGCGGACTATGGCATTGGCCCTGCACGGTTGTCGGGCGCGTGGGTTCGTTTGGCGCCAGCTGGCACTGTAACGCTGCGCGATCCGCGCCTAGCTCAAGCCGATCATGCGCCTGATCCTGCGCGCATACCGTCCCGCGAGTTCGCGCTGCAACTCCCATCCGGTAAACGCCTGCAGGATTTTCTTCGGCGCCGCGGCAACCGCTCCCGACGGCGGGAAATCAAGGGCCGCCTTCGATAATGGCACTGAATTCAATGCTTCGCGCTCACGCCCGTACGGATCGGAGCCCGCCCACACTGCGGGGTTAACGCCCAGGCTGGTACCTGTTTCGAGCGGCATCCGGAAATCCGCGGCGGTCTTCTTTAACAGCACGTACTCGATCCCTTCATCGAGCCAGCCCTCCTGCGAGTAACCGCTCTGCCGCATCGAATCCGGAGCCGGCGTCGGCTTATCGTTGATCGAGTACCACCTG
>CANKMT010000196.1 GCA_947482825.1 Betaproteobacteria bacterium
AAGCTCAGTGGGGGACATCGCAGCCTCCTGACGCTGGTGAGTTTCGCAACCCCAGCATGGAGGCTGTCGGTGTCCCTGTCGATCCCAAATCTCTCAGCGGCTGCTCCGATTCGTCGTCGAGACCAGCCGCTTAAGATCGTACCTATGAGTCTTCACAGGCACGCGGATCCCTGGCGAGAGGTGCCTATGAACCGGCGAGATTTTTTGGCGTGGAGCGGAGGGTCGGTCGCCATGAGCGCGGCGCACGTCGCCCGTGTCCTGGCTCAGGCCCGGCCCGAGGCGGCCGGCGCGACCCTGGAGATTGAAGCGGGCCGGATCCGTGGTGTTCTGGATCAGGGCGTCCATGTCTTCAAAGGCGTCCCCTACGGAGCCTCGACCGCCGGCCAGAATCGGTTCCGGCCCGCGCGCAAGCCGCAGCCATGGTCAGGCATCCGGGATGCCTCGGCGCATGGGCCGCGCGCTCACCAGCCGTTTCGCCCGATGATTCCGGAAATCGGCGACGCACTCACCGGCAGTGGGCCGATGAGCGAGGACTGCCTGCGGCTGAATGTCTGGACGCCGGCCACCGGGGCAGGCCGGCGACCCGTGATGGTCTGGTTCCATGGCGGCGGCCAGCGTACCGGGTCAGGGAACTCGAACTTCTACGATGGTCGGGAGCTCGCGCGAAAGCACGATGTCGTCGTCGTCACCACGACGCACCGGCTGAACGCCTTCGCGTATCTCTGGCTGGCCGGCGTCGCCGGCACCGGCGGGCGCTTCGCCGACTGCACGAATCTTGGACTGCGCGACCTGGTGCTCGCCCTCGAATGGGTCCGCGACAACATCGCGACGTTCGGCGGCAATCCGGCAAACGTCACCATCTTCGGCCAGTCCGGTGGTGGCGGGAAGACCTCGATGCTCACCGGGTTTCCCGCCGCCAGAGGCCTGTTCCATCGGGCGATCATCATGAGCACGCTCTCCGAGACGGCGATTACGGGGCTGGCTCCGGAGCGCGCGGTCGAAGCCGCGGAGATCTTCCTGTCGCGGGTCGGCGTCAGGGCGGCCGATGCTGGTCGGCTGCTCACCCTTCCCGCTGAACGCCTGGTCGCTGCGCTCACTGGTGGAGGAGTGGCGGGAGGACAGGCCGGGCGCCCGGGCCCATCCCAGGACATTTCACTGCGATTCGTGCCCGTCGTCGATGGCACGACGCTGCCGGCGCACCCGTTCCGTCCGGCCTCTGATCTGTCCGCCACCATTCCGATTCTGACCGGCTCGAACGAATGCGAAGCCATCCCGTACAGCAACCCGGATGACCCGTATTGGACGTCTGAGCCGGCAGACGATCAATCGTTGCGGGCGCGGCTCCAGCAGATCGTGCCAATGAGCGACGACGATGCGAGACGGATGATCGCGCTCTACCAGTCACACCGGCCGGGCGACACGGCGGGCGATCTCGCCGCCATCATCGCGGGCGACACCTCTGCTCTCCGCCTCGCGTCGTACACCATTGCCGAGCAGAAGTTCGCGCAAGGCCGCGCACCCGTATACCTGTATCGTTTCAATTGGCGCTCCCCGGTGCGCCGCGGAAAACTGCGGAGCATGCACGGCATGGAACTGCCGTTCGTGTTCGATCATCCGGACCTGATTCAGTCCATGACCGGCATGGGCGAGGAGCGGTATCGACTCGCCTCGCAGATGAGCGAGGCGTGGGTGGCCTTTGCGCGCGACGGGAATCCGAACCACAGTCGCATGCCACAGTGGGACGCGTGGGACCCCCGCCGATTGACGACGATGGTGTTCGACAGAGAGACATCGGCTGTCGATGACCCCTGGGGTGCAGAACGGCGGGCGATGGCGGCTGCGTTCCAGGTGAGGGTGACCGGGGCGCCCCCCGGCCCACGCCGGTGAATCGCAGGCTTCAACTGGCCAGAACAACGCCGAGCAGGTCAGGGTCACTGGGATCTTCGGAAATTCGGCTATTCTCTTCGGGTTCGAGAGTCTCGGACAGTGCGCGCGCCTGATGTCTGCTGGGCGCCGGATTATCGCGCTATGCTTTGCCGCTGCGGTTCCTGGTCACCTTTGAAACGGGAGTTGATGCCGTGAGTAAGCAACATCGCTCGTTCCTTCTTGCTTCGCTCCTTCCGGCATTCCTGCTCGTCAGCGTATTCGCTGTCGTCCAGGCCCAGGAAGGAAGAGCACCGGCGGCCAGGCCGACGAACTGGTCTGATCCTGCCACCTGGCCCAACGGCAAGGTGCCTGTCGCAGGCGATGCGGTCACCATTGCAAAAGGCAGGGACGTGGTGCTCGACGTCAGTCCGCCGGCCTTGGGGAGTCTGTCCATCGACGGCAAACTCAGCTTCGCCAACAACCGCGACCTTGAGCTGACCACCGAGTGGATCCTGTTGCACGGGGAACTGGAAATCGGCACCGAAGCCAGGCCCCATACACGCAAGGCGACCATCACCCTCACCAACAACGTCAAAGACGAAGATATCGGTGGAATGGGTGGAGCGAATGACCGCAGTGACCGCGGGATCGCGCTCATGGGCGGCACCCTGAACCTGCACGGTGATCGGACCAACACCTGGACCAAGCTGGCCAGCACGGCTAACGCAGGCAGCACCTCGATACAGGTCCTGAACGCCGCTGGCTGGCGGGTCGGTGACGAGATTGTCCTCGCGTCCACGGATTTCGATCCCCGGCAGGCCGAGCGGCGCACCATTGCCGCGATCAAAGGAAACACGATCACGCTCGACAAGCAGCTCGACTACATGCACTTCGGCAGGATCACCTTCGACGTGGATGAACGCGGCGAAGTCGGTCTGCTGACGCGCAATATCAAGCTCCAGGCATCGGCCGACGCGGCGGAAGCGCCGTTCTACGGCGGGCACGTGATGGCGATGGGGACGAGCAAGATGTTTGTCGAGGGTGTCGAGTTCAATCGCATGGGCCAGAACCTGACGCTGGCCCGGTATCCAATCCACTGGCATCTGGGCGGCGATGCGAAAGGGCAGTACATCAAGAACGCCGCGATCCACGACACCTACAACCGCT